>JBBIOL010000157.1:0-6885 GCA_037443385.1 Anaeromyxobacteraceae bacterium | reverse complement strand
GCCCCGACGCTAGGCACGGCCCTGAAGCAGGCCACGCTGGTCTCGCTCGGCCCGCCGGAGGTGCGCGTCCGCTACCCGGCCGGGAGCACCTGGCCCGCGCTCCTCGAGCGGCGCCGCGCCGACGTGGAGCGCACGCTGGCGGGCTTCCTCGGCCGCCCGGTGAAGCTCGCCGTCGAGATCGGGCCGGCCGCGGCCGCGGCCGTCCCCGCGGAGGGGGCGCCCGCCGGGGCCTCCATCGCCTCGGTGGAGCGCGCCGAGCGGGAGGCCCGCGCGGCCCGGGTCCGCGAGGAGGCCCGCACCCACCCCAACATCCAGGAGGCGGCTCGCCTGCTCGGCGCCGACCTCGAGGGCACCGACGAGCTCTAGCTCGTCCACCAGGAGTCGACATGGACATCCAGTTCCTGATGCGGCAGGCGAAGAAGATCGAGAAGGCCGTCGAGCAGGCCAAGGCCCAGCTCGCCGACCTGGAGGTGGAGGCCGACGCCGGGGGCGGGCTGGTCCAGGTGAAGATGAACGGCCGGTTCGAGCTGCGCCGGGTCACCATCGACCCGAAGGCGCTCGACCCCGCCGGCAAGGAGATGCTCGAGGACCTCGTGGCCGCCGCCGCCAACGCCGCGCTGGAGAAGGCGCGCAAGCTCTCCGACGAGACCATGGAGAAGGCCACCGGCGGCCTGCGCATCCCCGGGCTGGGGGTCTAGGCCGGTGGCCGTCGCCGACCCCATTGCACGCCTCGTGAAGGAGCTGGCGCGCCTGCCGGGCATCGGCGAGAAGACCGCCCAGCGGCTGGCGTTCCACGTCCTGGCGGCCGGCCCGGCCTACGCCGAGGCGCTCGCCGCCGCGGTCACCGGGGTGGTGCGCGACGTGCGCTTCTGCAGCACCTGCCAGACCCTCACCGACCGCGACCCGTGCGGCATCTGCGCCGACGACCGGCGGGACGGGCGGCTGCTCTGCGTGGTCGAGGGGGTGCCGGACCTGGTGGCCATCGAGCGCACCCACGAGTACCGGGGCCGCTACCACGTGCTGCACGGCGCGCTCTCCCCCCTCGACGGGGTGGGCCCCTCCGACCTCAAGATCCGCGAGCTCCTGGTCCGGCTCGAGACCGCTCCCGCCGAGGAGGTGGTCATCGCCACCAACCCCGACGTGGAGGGGGAGGCCACCGCCCTCTACCTGGCGCGCCTCTTGAAGCCGCTCGGCATCCGGGTCTCCCGCATCGCCCAGGGGGTCCCGATGGGGGGAGACCTCGAGTACGCCGACCAGGTCACGCTGGCCCGCGCCATGGCCGGGCGCCGCGAGCTGTGATCGATCCCGCCCGCGATATCGGGAGGCGCCATTGATCGGCCCATCGATCCCTGCTATCGCCGGTGGGACCGGTCACGTGACGACGCGGGGAGGCGGATGAACCCGGGCCTGGTGATGTACGAGGAGGAGTTCCGGAGGATCTCCGGGATCTGCGACCGCCTGACGCGCGACGCCGGCGCGAAGGTGGTCTTCCTCGTCGACAAGAACGGCCAGCTCATCGCCTCGGCCGGGGCCGTCCAGCACCTCGACACCACCTCGCTGGCCTCGCTCACCGCCGGCAACGTGGCCGCCATGGGCGGGCTGGCCCGCCTCATCGGGGAGAACGAGTTCCCCAGCCAGTTCCACGAGGGGGAGCGCGAGTCGCTCCACATGTCGATCGTGGCCGGCAAGGTGGTGCTGGTGGTGATCTTCGACGCGCGCAGCTCGCTCGGCCTCGTTCGCCTGCGGGTGAAGAAGGCGGGCGAGGAGCTGGCCCGGGTGTTCGAGCAGCTCTCCCGGCGCCCCGCCACCCCCGGCCAGCGCAGCCCGCTCGCCGAGATCACCGACGACGACATCGACAACCTCTTCAACACCTGACCGATGAGCTTCATCAACTACAGCTCGCGCGAGATCAACTGCAAGATCGTCTATTACGGTCCCGGGCTGTGCGGGAAGACGACGAATCTCCAGTACGTGTACGCGCGGACCTCGCCGGAGGCCAAGGGCAAGATGATCAGCCTGGCCACCGAGACCGAGCGCACGCTGTTCTTCGACTTCCTGCCGCTCTCGCTGGGCGAGATCCGCGGCTTCAAGACCCGCTTCCACCTCTACACGGTGCCCGGCCAGGTGTTCTACGACGCCTCCCGCAAGCTCATCCTGAAGGGCGTGGACGGCGTGGTCTTCGTGGCCGACAGCCAGATCGAGCGCATGGAGGCCAACCTGGAGTCGGTCGAGAACCTGCGGGTGAACCTGGCCGAGCAGGGCTACGATCTGAACCGCATCCCCTACGTGGTGCAGTACAACAAGCGCGACCTGCCCAACGTGGCCACGGTGGACGAGCTGCACCGGCTGCTCAACCCGCGCGGCGTGCCCGAGTACCAGGCGGTGGCCCCCACCGGCGTGGGGGTGTTCGACACGCTCAAGTCGGTGGCCAAGCTGGTCCTCACCGAGCTGAAGCGCGGCGGCTGACGCCCCGTCCGGGCCGTGAAGGGCTTGCCCTCCGGCGCGTCTCCATGTAGGACCGCTCCGCCAGAAAAGGGGACATCCATGGATCGCCGCGCCCTCCGCGCCCTCGCCGCCGCCCTCGCCGTCGCCGCCTCCCCCCTCCTCGCCGCCGCCGAGCAGGACCAGAGCCTGATCCTCGCCCAGGCCGACTACAAGGACCCGAGCTCCCCCGAGGACGCGGTGGACTCGAAGATCCGCGCCGACGCCACCGAGCTCGCGCTGCTCAAGGACGCGTGGAACCACATCGAGCGGGCCACCCGCGACCGGCTCGGCGGCAACCTGGACGCCGCCGACGCCGAGGACAAGATCGCCGCCGACAACCTGGTCGGCTTCGTGAACAAGTACCCGAGCCACCGCCTGCACATCGTCTTCCTGCGCATGGCCACGGTGCGCTACCTGGGCTCGAAGAGCTGGGAGTCGGCCGCCGAGACCGCGCAGCGCATGGTGAACGACCCCAAGGCCAACGAGGTCACGAAGGCCGTCGGCGCGCGCTACGCCTCCGGCGCCTGGCAGATGCTGGCCGTCCAGGAGATGCGCTCCGGCAAGATCCCGCAGCTCAAGCTCGTGCCCTCGAGCGCGCGCGGCGGCGCCGCGCCCAGCCCGCGCATGCCCGACCGCGCCTGGAAGATGTTCGTCGAGAACGCCGACACCTACGCGAAGTACGTCTCGGCCGACCCCACCGCGAACCTCACCGCCGAGGAGCGCAAGGTGCAGGGCGGCGCCGACCTCGGGCAGCTGCAGATCATCGCCGCCCAGGTCGAGTTCGGCTACGACAACATCGAGGACGCCCAGCGCCGCTTCGCCAAGGTCATCGAGATGCACCCGTCGCGGGGCGACCTGCTCGAGACCGCGGTGCCCTACTACCTCGACACCTTCCGCATCCTGAAGGACCCGAAGGGGCTCGAGGCCGCGGCCGCGCGGATCGAGCCGGCCGTCGCCGCCGAGGCGAAGAAGCTCGCCGAGGCCGCCGCCGCCCCGGGCGCCACCGAGGAGACGAAGAAGAACGCCGCCGCGCTCGCCAAGCTCGCCACCGAGCTCAAGGAGGGATCGCGGGGCGGCGAGACCGGCGCCGCGCTGGCCCTCATGACCAAGGCCGAGGCCGCCGGGAAGGCCGGGAACAAGGCCGAGGCCACCGCCCTCTACCGCGAGGCCGGGACCAACTTCGAGAAGTACGCCCTCGCCAACAAGAGCCGGCCCGACGCGCCCGAGGCGCTCTTCAACGCCGCCATCGCCTTCGACCGGGCCGGCGACGCGAAGCGGGCCGCCGCGGTGCGCGAGGTCATCGTGAAGGACCACCCGGACGCGAAGGTGCTGCCGCAGACGCTCCTGCTCCTCGGCAGCGGGCTCGCCGCCGCGCGGGACCACGCCGGCGCGACGAAGTACTACCAGGAGTACCTGACCCGCTACCCCGAGGCGCCGCAGCGCTGCGCGGTGATGCAGAACCTGGGGGCCTCGCAGCAGGAGTCGAAGAAGCCGCTCGACGCCGCCGCCACCTACCTCAGGTTCGCGAACGACGCCGGGTGCGCCGGGGAGGACCCGAACACGACCGCGCGCGTGCTCTACAACGCCGCCCGGCTCCAGGCCGAGGCGAAGAAGCCGGCCGAGGCGAAGAAGACCCTGCAGGCGCTCGTGGCCCTGAAGGGCGTCACCGATCCGGTGGCGAAGTCCTACGTCGCCGACGCCGCCGATCGCCTGAAGAAGATGAAGTAGTCCGCGCCGGGGACCCGCCGGTCCGCCCGGCGGTCCTTCCGGCGCCCGCCGCCCCGTCGCGGGGCGGCCCGGCCGCGGCACGGGTCCTGCTCCCGTCCGCGGCCGATGTTCGTCCGCGTCCGCACCTCCACGCTCCTCGGCGTCGCCGGCCTCCCGGTGGACGTCGAGGCCGACGCCTCCACCGGCTTCCCGCGCACCCAGCTCACCGGGCTCGCCGGGGGCGCGGTGCAGGAGGCGCTCGTGCGGGTGGGCGCGGCGGTGCGCAACCTCGGCCTCCGCCTGCCCAGCAAGCGGATCACGGTGAACCTCGCCCCGGCCGACCTGCGCAAGGAGGGCACCGGGTTCGACCTGCCCATCGCCGCGGCGCTGCTCGCCGCCTGCGGGCTCGTGCCGGGCCGGCCGCTCGAAGGGCTGCACCTCTGCGGCGAGCTCTCGCTCTCGGGGGAGGTCCGGCCGGTACGGGGGGTGCTTCCCATGGCGGTGGCGGCGCTGCGCGACGGCGCGCGGGCCTTCCTGGTCCCGGCCGGGAACGCGCTCGAGGCGGCCGCGGTGGAGGGGCTCGTGGTCCACCCGGTGCGCGACCTCGGGGAGCTCGTGGCCTGGGCCGGGGGGAAGGGGCGGCTCGGGTCGCTGCCCGTGCCGGAGCGGCAGCTCGAGCTTCCCGGCGGCGCGCCCGACCTGCGGGACGTGGCCGGGCAGGCCGGCGCGAAGCGGGCGCTCGAGATCGCCGCCGCCGGCGACCACAACCTGCTCCTCTTCGGCCCGCCCGGGAGCGGCAAGACCATGCTGGCGCGCAGGCTGCCCGGCCTGCTCCCCCCGCTCGACCGGGACGAGGCGCTCGAGACCACCACCGTGCACAGCGTGGCCGGGCTCCTGCGCGACCGCGGGCTGCTCGTGGCCCGGCCGTTCCGCGCGCCGCACCACTCCATCTCCGACGCCGGGCTGGTGGGCGGGTCGTCCACCCCGCGGCCGGGGGAGGTCTCGCTGGCCCATCGCGGCGTCCTCTTCCTCGACGAGCTGCCCGAGTTCCGCCGTCACGTGCTGGAGAGCCTGCGCCAGCCGCTCGAGGAGGGGGACGTCGTGCTCTCCCGCGCCGGCCGCACCGTGCGCTACCCGGCCGCCTTCCAGCTCGTCGCCGCCATGAACCCCTGCCCGTGCGGCTTCCTGGGAGACCCGCGGCGGGCCTGCCTGTGCGGGGACGAGCAGCTGCTCCGGTACCGCCGCCGCGTCTCCGGCCCCATCCTGGACCGCATCGACCTCCACGTGGACGTCCCGGCGGTCCCCTGCGAGGAGCTCTCCCGCGCCGGCCAGGGGGAGGGAACGGCCGAGGTGGCGCTGCGGGTGGCCGCGGCCCGGCGCACCCAGGCCGCGCGCGGGTGCCCCAACGCCCGGCTGCGCGGCGGGGCGCTGCGCCGCGCCTGCGGGCTCGACGCGGCGGCCCGCGAGGTGCTCTCCCGCGCCTCCCGCCGCCTCGGGCTCTCGGCCCGGGCGCACGACCGAATCCTCCGCGTGTCGCGGACCATCGCCGACCTCGAGGGCGCGGCGGGGGTCGAGTCGCGCCACGTCCTGGAGGCCGTGCAGTACCGCGCCCTCGATCGTCCGGCGTCCTCGGAGGCCACGTGAGCAAGGTGACGGAGAAGCTGAAGGCGCTCGCCCAGGCGGTGATCGCCATCGAGAAGCAGTTCGGCAAGGGAAGCATCATGAAGCTCGGCGAGGAAGGCGAGGCGCCGCCGGTGCCGGTGGTCCCCTCCGGGTCGATCGGCCTCGACCTGGCGCTGGGCGTGGGCGGCTACCCGCGCGGCCGGGTCGTGGAGATCTTCGGCCCCGAGTCCTCGGGCAAGACCACGCTGGCCCTGCACGCCATCGCCGAGGCCCAGCGGGCGGGCGGGGTGGCGGCCTTCATCGACGCCGAGCACGCGCTCGACGTGGGGTACGCCCGGCGACTGGGGGTGAACGTGGCCGAGCTGCTCGTCTCCCAGCCCGACACCGGGGAGCAGGCGCTGGAGATCGCCGAGCAGCTCGTGCGCAGCGGCGCCTGCGACCTGCTCGTGGTGGACAGCGTGGCCGCGCTCGTCCCCAAGGCCGAGATCGAGGGCGACATGGGCGACCCGCAGATGGGCCTGCAGGCCCGGCTCATGAGCCAGGCCATGCGCAAGCTCACCTCGGTGGTGTCGCGCAACCTCTCCACGGTGATCTTCATCAACCAGATCCGGATGAAGATCGGCGTGGTGTTCGGGAACCCGGAGACCACCACCGGGGGCCAGGCCCTCAAGTTCTACGCCTCGGTCCGGCTCGACATCCGGCGCATCGGGCAGCTGAAGGACGGCGAGCAGGTGGTGGGCAGCCGCACCCGCGTCAAGGTGGTGAAGAACAAGGTGGCGCCGCCGTTCCGCGAGGCCGAGTTCGACGTCCGCTACGGCGTCGGCGTGGACCGGCTCGCCGAGGCGCTCGACCTGGGGGTGGAGCGGGGGCTCGTGGAGAAGTCGGGGGCCTTCTACGCGCTCGACGGGGAGCGGATCGGCCAGGGGCGCGAGCGGGCCGGCGAGTGGCTCCGGGAGCACCCGGCGGCGCTCGAGTCGCTCGTGGCGCGCGTCGGGGCCGGGCACGGCGCGGCGGGGAGCGGCACCGCGCCGGCGGTGGCCGCGGCGTCCTAGGGGCGGCTCGCCCCGGGTG
>JBBIOL010000156.1:0-6935 GCA_037443385.1 Anaeromyxobacteraceae bacterium | reverse complement strand
CCGCGTTCCGCGCCGAGAAGGAGGCGGCGGCCCGGGTGGCGGCGTCCCTGTCCGACGAGGTCGAGGCCGCCCGCGAGGAGGTCCGGCGCGTCCTCGCCGGACTCCAGTCGGCGCCCACCGTCCGCAAGGCGACCGACGCGGCCCGGCAGCTCGAGGAGTGGTCGGGGTCTCTCACCCGCGCCTCGCAGGTGGCGGCCTCGCAGGCCGCCGCCGCGCCCGAGGCGGCCCCCGGCGGCACCGTCGAGCCGGGCGCCCGCGTGCGGGTCGCCTCCCTGGGCCAGGAGGGGGAGGTGGTCCTCGTGAACGGTGCCGAGGCGGTGGTGCGGCTCGGAGCGCTGCGGGTGCGCCGCCCGGTGTCCGATCTCCTGCCCCTGCGCGGGAAGGCGAAGGCGGTGGCCCTGGCCCGGACCCGGGAGGACCGGCTCCGCGCCGCGGCCGAGGCCCGGCCGGCCGCGCCGCCCTCGAGCGCGCGGCGCCTCGACGTCCGCGGGATGCGGGTGGACGAGCTCCTGCGCGCCGTCGACACCTTCCTCGACGGCCTCTACACCGAGGGCGCGCCCGACGCGCTCATCGTGCACGGCCACGGGACCGGCGCGCTGAAGGACGCGCTCCGGGACCACCTCCGCCACTCGGCCTACGTGGTCGGCTTCCGTCCCGGCGACCTGCAGGAGGGCGGGGACCAGGTCACCGTGGTGGACCTCGGGCGCTGAGCGCGCGCCCGACACCCGGGGCCGGACCGGGACCGGTGGGCGGCGAGACCGGGAAGCCGGACGCGGTCAGAAGCCCAGGAGGTAGGTCGCGCGCCAGGTGGCCGAGTACGGCGGCGAGTGGCTCACCGGCAGGTCGACGCCCGCCATCAGCGAGTGGTCCCCGTAGATCCAGAAGCGCACCCCGGGGGTGAGGCTGAAGGTGATCTTCCCCGCGGCGTCCCCGCCGATGGGCATCGCCATGTAGGCCTCGAGGAACGTGGTGAAGTAGCCGAACACCGGCGTCGAGCTCCCGGTCCAGCTGCGGGCGATCGAGACGTCCCAGGCCAGCTCGTTCGTGGACTCGCCGGGCGCGTGGGGGCCCGTCAGGTTCTCCCACTTGATCGAGTAGTAGAGACCGACGGGTCCGAGCGCGGGGATCCACCGGGCCACGTCCTGCCAGCCCGCGAGGGAGTAGATGAACGCGGTCTGCGAGCTACCCAGCCCCCGGTTGGGCGCCTCCACCTCCACCTGGAAGGAGTAGGCCATGAACGGGGTGTCCACGAGCGCGAAGCGCAGCGACGCCGACGCCGTGGCCCCGTTGGGCCCGGTCTGGCCCGGGATCGTGGCCCACTCGTAGTAGCCCGCGATCTCGAGCTGCATCCGCCGGTTCACGGCGAAGGCCACGGACGGCTTGATGAACGTCTCGCCGTCGAACTCCGGGTTGTCGCGGAGGATGGTCCGCCCAAAGTCGAACCGGAACTCCGTCTCCACGAACGCGGTCTCGACCCGGAGCAGCGCCATGTCGCGGGTGGCCCGGTGCCGCTCGACCCAGGGCTCGTTCCAGCCGCGGGTGAAGAAGTCACCCAGTCCGAGGTCGCTCGGCTCGGCGTGCTCGGGCTCGCTCGCGCTGGCCCACGCTGCGCGCGGGGCGAGCCCCGCGGCGAATCCGGCGACGAGTGTCAGGACGACGAGCCTGCGCCGCGCACCTCGAGCTTCCATGTGGATCCCCCCCGGGGCGCCTTCGTGCGTCCCCCAATCCAGGGCAGCCCGCTCTGGCCACCGCCGATGGTAGTCGCGTCCTAAGGCCTCCGGGGTACGGCGTCAACCTCCTGGAGGCCCGACCCCGCGAAGCCGGGCGCCGAGGGTGTTGGCGCACTGCGTCGCGCGCGCCTCGATGATCCGGGCGTAGAGCGCCCCGTCGTTCGCCGAGAGCTCGGCCGGCGCCGCCCCCTTGGGCCACCGGTCGGGCGGTCCCTCGCCGCACTGATCGCGCCATTCCACGCGACCGGACGCCGTGTCCACGAGGGTGGCGCGGACGTCGAACCAGGGCTTGTACTCGAAGAAGCATCCCACGAGATCCCAGCGAACCACCTCGAAGACGAGGACCGCGGCGCTCCTCGACCACCGCTCCAGGTCCCGGGGGCGGGCGGACCGCACCTCGACCACCTCCCGTGACCAGGTGGGCCCGCCGGGCGCCGCACCCTGCCCCTCGACGAAGGCGCGGGCGGTGGCGGCCGCCGGGTCCACGGGCGGGACCTGGATCGAGCGCGTCCACTGGTCCTGGATGGTCTGCCATGCGCCACCCGGGGCCGGCCAGCCGGCGCCCGCGGAGACGCGAACGACGGGAACTCCGGACGGGGTTGTCTCGAGACGGGACGAGGGGTACTCCCAGACCTTCTGCCCCTCGTCGGCGGGGCAGTAGACCGCCGGCGCGGGTGATTCGATCCAGGCCACCGGAATCGGGGGGGAACCCCCGAGACGCGCGGCGTCGGCCGGGGCGAGCGGGACGGTGGACAGGCAGGCGGAAAGGCCGCCGGCAAGGACGGCCAGGACCACGGGACGTCGCGGCATGGAGGAGTCCTCTCCCCTCCCCCGTGACGCCCTACCTAAGCGGCGGGCGGGCCGGGTTCAACGACTTGACGGGATCCGTCCCTCGAGCGTGGCGGCGGCGCCGGGGTCCCTTCGCCGGAGCAGGTCGAGGTCGAGGTCCCAGTCCGGTCCCATCGCGAACTCCTCCGAGTTCGTGACGCCGCCCGCGATCACGTCGTAGCGCACGCGGCAGGCGTTCTCCCCGGCCGGGCTCGCCGTCATCCGCAGGCGGGTGCCGCTCGACCGGTTCCAGTCGGTCCCGGAGGTGAGGCCCCCGTCGGAGGTGCGGTACGTCCGGTTGGATGCCGAGACGAGCTCCCCGAGGGCGCCACCCGGGGTCTCCCCGAGCAGCTTCTCGTCCGCCGCGGAGAGCGGGAAGCCGCGCGCCGAGGCGGTCCGGAGCACGTCGGGCCAGAGCGCGTCGCAGGAGGCGGGGAACGGATTGCCCTCGAACCACTCCCGGAGATCGCGGGAACGGGCGTCGGCGGTGGAGAGGGTGGCGCAACCGACGAGCAGGAGGACGGACGCCGACAGCGCGTCTCGGCTCCGGCTCCGGGGTGGGGTTCTCAACGTGCACTCCTTCCGGAAGGTGACGGGGGAGGTGGCCCCGCCGGGCCCCTCCCCCATCATGCCGCCCCGGCCGTGGGCGGGCTAGAACAGGTAGTAGGCCGAGAACTGGACGCGGTTGTCGGTGGCCGTGTTCCCGTTCACCCGGTTCTGGCGGAACCAGGCGTACTCGAGGCCGAAGCGGACCGCGTTGGTGGCGTCCCAGAAGACGTTTGCGTCCGCCCAGTTGGAGCGATCGAAGACGTTCGCGGGGTTGGCGTAGTCGCCGATGTTGCTCGAGTACATGTTCGAGTAGTTGGCCGAGAACCAGACACGGCCGTCGGAGGGCAGGTAGTACTGCAGGCCCACGATGAACGAGCGCCAGGCGATGGCGTTCAGCGAGCCGTCCGTGCCGAACATGACGAGACCCGGGTCGACCGCGGCGACGTAGCCGGGAGCCAGCGTGCCGAGACCCGGGGTCGAGGCCGCTCCGCCGAGCCCGCCGTTCAGGCCGGTGTAGGTGTCGGCGATGCCTCGGCCGTTCACGAACGAGCCGGTGAAGGTGAGTGCGTTGCCCCGGCTCGTGCCCCGGGCCGGGATGATGGGGATGAGCGCGTCGATGGAGTACCCCCACCCGGTGGTGACGGCGCTGCCGTCCGGGTTCCCGAGCGCCACGGTGGGCGACTGCACCTGGAAGCGGCGCCAGGTGCCCGAGACCCCGAGCGACGCGGCCAGGATGCTCGTCCCGGTACCGCCCGCGGTGGCGACGCCCTTCAGGTTGTTCAGGTTGACCTTCACGCCGCCCTGCAGGTCGGGGACGTAGGCGTCGCGCTGGGGGGGCCGGGAGGCCGCCACGGCCAGCTCGACGTTGACCGGGTCGGACTTGAGGGTCTTCGAGACCCGCGCCTGGATGGTGCGGGAATAGACCTGCCCGGGGACGCCCTGCAGGTCGACGGTGTTGGGGTGGAAGTACGACTGCCAGCCGAAGAGCTCCCAGCTCTGCCCGAAGAGCAGGTCGACGATGGGGGTCTCGAGCTTCATCCAGGCGTGCCGGATGCGGAACCCGGGGTTGTTGATGAACCCGGCCTCGCTGAAGGCCGGCGGCGTGCCGGGCTGGTTGCCGAAGAAGTCCATCTCGAGCAGCGCGGTGGACTTCACGTTGCCCCACTCCGGCGCGGCGAAGCGGAAGCCGAGCCGCGTGTTGCGCACGCTGAACTGGAGCCGGTGGTTCTTCGCCGCGTAGCCGTCGGCGGCGATGATCCCGTTCCCGGCGAGGTCCTGGAAGCTCTGGGTCGAGTCGTAGATGAAGTCGGCCTCGACGAAGCCGTACATCGTCGCGTTCCACTTGCTCGTGACCGGCGGCGCGTCGATCCGCGGCGTCTCCTTCACGACCACGGTCTCGCGGACCTCCTTCACGGTCCCGCTGGCCTGGCTGGCCGCCGCGGCCGCGTCGTACTCCGCCTGGGTGATGAGACCCTTCTGGAGCATGAGCTGCAGCGCGGCGTTGCGGTTCGCCCCCTCCGTCGCGGGGGACGCCGCCTGGGCGAGGGCCGGCTGCGCGGCGAGGGCCGCCGCGGCGAGGACCGCCCCTCGAATCCACTTCGTCATGTGACCTCCGGTCATGTCGTTGGAATCCAAGTCCGTCGTCGGACGGAGCGTAACCTGACCGGGCCGCGTGACGGATCCGTGGCGGTTCCGAAAAGGCTCCGGAAACCCGGGGGCCTCAGGCTTCCTCGGGCGCCAGCCAGCGGGCCAGGGTCTTCGCATCGACCCCGAGCCGCTCGGCCGTCCGTCCCCGGTGCCCCCCGCACTGCTCGAGCGCCCAGGCGGCGTAGCGCCGCTGCAGCCGACGGACCGGGACGACCGGGCCCTGGAAGGTGGCCGGATCGCTCCTCCCCGGCCGGTCCGGCCAGGGCGGGAGGTCTCCTGGGCCGACCTCCTCGCCGCGGGAGAGCACCACCGCCCGCTCGACCACGTGCTGGAGTTCCCGCACGTTCCCGGGCCACTCGTGGGCGGCCAGCAGGTCGGAGGCCGCGGCGGAGAAGCGCAGGACGGTGGCGCCCGGATGCTTCGACCGGGCCTCGGCGAGGAAGTGCTGGGCGAGCGGCAGCACGTCCTCCCGCCGGTGACGCAGCGGGGGGAGCTCGATGCGCACCACGTCGAGCCGGTAGAGCAGGTCCTCCCGGAACTCGCCCGCCCGGCTCGCCTCGGCGAGATCCCGGTTCGAGGCGGCGACGACCCGGACGTCGAAGGGGATCTCGCGTTCCGAGCCGACCGGACGCACCGCCCCCGACTCGAGCACGCGCAGGAGCTTGGCCTGCAGGGGGAGGGGCATCTCCCCGATCTCGTCGAGGAAGATCGTGCCCCGGGCGGCCTCGGCGAAGAGGCCGGGCCGCGAGGTGGCCGCGCCGGTGAAGGCGCCCTTCACGTGGCCGAAGAGCTCGCTCTCGAGCAGGTTGTCCGGGAGGGCAGCGCAGTTCACGACCACGAGCGGCCCCGAGCGGCCGCTCTCGGCGTGGATGACGCGGGCCAGGAGCCCCTTGCCGGTTCCCGTCTCGCCGGTGAGGAGCACCGGCACCGTGGAAGCCGCGACCCGCTCCACGACGTCGAGCACGGCCTGGATCCGGCGGCTGCCTCCGAGGAGCCGTCCGCTGCCGAGCCGGTCGCGCAGCGCGCCGCGCAGGGTGCGCGCCTCGATCCGCAACCGCACCTCCTCGAGCGCCCGGGCCAGGAAGAGGCGGAGCTCGTCCACCTTGAAGGGCTTCGTGAGGTAGTGGTAGGCGCCGCGCCGGATCGACTCCACGGCCGAGTCGACGGCGCTGTAGGCCGTCATCACGATGACCGGGCGCTCCGCGGAGGTGGCCCGGGACGCCGCCAGGATCTCGAGACCGTCCGCGTCCGGCATGCGCAGGTCGGTGATGACCGCGTCGAAGGCCTCGGTGGAGAGCAGCTCGACGGCGCGGGCGCCCCGGCTCTCGGGGCGCGCCTCGTACGCGTCGGAGAGCCCGTCGCAGAGCATGCGCGCCATCTCCGGGTTGTCGTCCACCACGAGGACGCGGGGGCGGGGCGCCGCGGTCACGGGGCCCTCCCGGCCGCGGGGAGATCGAGGCGCGCGACCGTCCCGCGCGGCTGCCGCGGCTCGATGGTCAGCGTGCCGTGGTGGTGCTTCGCGATCTCGCTCACGATGGCGAGACCCAGCCCGGAGCCGCGCCCGCTCGGCTTGGTCGTGAAGAAGGGCTCGGTGACCCGCTCGGCCTCCTCCGGCGCGATCCCGACGCCGTCGTCGAGGACGCTGAAGGTGATCCGGTCGACCCCGGCCAGGACCAGCTGGACCCGCCCTCCCCGCTCGCAGGCGTCGCAGGCGTTGAGCAGCAGGTTCACGAGCGCCTGCTCGAGCAGGCTCGCGTCCCCGCGAAGGGGGGGCAGCCCGTCGGCCAGGTCGGCTTCCAGGCGCACGCCGGCGCGGGAGAAGCGGTGCTCGCAGAGGGAGAGGGCCCGCGTGGCGACCTCGGCCGCCGACAGTTCCCGGGCCTCCGGCGCCTCCCCCCGGGCGAGCCCGAGGAAGGCCCGGATCACCTGGTGGATGCGTTCCGACTGCTCCAGGATCGCACGCGCCGCCCGCTCCACGCGGCCCGGATCCGTCGGGGCGGAGAGGGCCTGCTCCGCCCTCCCGGAGATGATGCCGAGCGGGGTGGAGATCTCGTGGGCGATCCCCATGGCGAAGGTGCCGAGCATGGCCGCCCGCTCGGAACGCTCCAGCCGCTCGTCGCGACGTCTCGCCACGTCGGCGACGGCCAGCCGATCGTCACCGAGGGCCAGAAGGGCGAGAGC
>JBBIOL010000155.1:0-6936 GCA_037443385.1 Anaeromyxobacteraceae bacterium | reverse complement strand
ATGGCCGAGAACGACCTCGGGCGCAGCCGCGAGGCGCTCTCCCACCTCGACGCGGCCATCGCCCGCGATCCGCGCGACGTCGACGCCCAGTACGAGCGGGGCGTGGCGCTCTTCGAGCTCTGCCGCTTCGCGCCCGCCCGCCGCGCCTTCGAGCGCGTCCTGCGCCAGGCGCCCCGCGATCCCTGGGCGCTCCACCACCTGGGGCTGCTCGCCGAGCGGGCCGGCGAGGAGCGCCGGGCCCGGGAGCTGCTCTCCCGCGCCGCCCGCCTGGCGCCGCGCGACCTCCGGCCGCCGGTGGAGGTCTCCCGCTCGGCGTTCGAGGAGGAGCTCCGGCGGGCGCTCGCCGAGCTGCCCGGCGCGGAGCGCGCCGCGCTGTCCGGGGTGCCGGTGGAGGTGGAGGAGATCCCGGCCTACGCCGACCTCACCGCGGTGGAGCCCCCGCTCTCCCCCTCGATCCTCGGCCTCTTCCGCGGGCCCTCGCTGGACGAGCCCTGCCCGGACGGCGAGGGGCCGGCCTGCCGGTCCATCGTGCTCTACCGGCGCAACCTGCTCCGCTTCGCCCGGGATCGCGCCCAGCTCTCCGAGCAGGTCCGGGTCACGCTCCACCACGAGCTCGGGCACCTGCACGGCGAGAGCGACGACGCGCTGCGCGCGCGCGGCCTGGAGTGACGGGCGCCACGCCCGCCCGGGCCGTTGCCCGGGCGTCGCCCGCGTGCGAACCTGCCGGTCATGTGGGACACCAACCCGTGGGCCCCCTGGGGGCTCATCCACGTCGTGCGCGACGGCGCGCCGACGCTGACCGAGACCGGCCTGTGGTTCCTCCAGCAGCGCCACCCCGACGCGGTGGAGGCCGACGGCAAGGCCTACTGGCTCTACCTCGACCAGCCCTACCGGGCCGAGCGGGTGGCCGACCGCGCCTACTTCCGGCTCCTGCCCGCGCCCTCCCGGCGTCGCGGCGGCTGACCCGGCACGGCCGGGCGGCTCCGCGGCCCCGCCCGACCTAGGCGCCGGCGAGCCCGCGGTAGAGCGCCTCGTAGCGCTCCGCGCTCCGCCCCCAGGAGAAGTCGATGTCCATGCCGCGCTCCTGGATCCCGCGCCAGGCGCGCACGTCGCGCCACACGTCGAGCGCGCGACGCGTGGCCACCACCAGCGCCGCCGGGTCGAGCGGGCCGAAGAGGAAGCCGGTCCCGCGCTTCCAGCCGTCGTAGTCCTCGACCGTGTCCACCAGGCCGCCCACCGCCCGGGCCACCGGGGGCGTGCCGTAGCGCAGGCTGTACATCTGGTTCAGGCCGCAGGGCTCGAACCGGCTGGGCATGAGGAAGAGGTCCGCCCCCGCCTCGATGCGGTGGGCCACCCCCTCGTCGAAGCCGATGCGGGCGGCGAAGCGGTCCGGACGCTCGCGCGCCACCCAGCGGAAGAAGTCCTCGAAGGCGCGCTGCCCGCTGCCGAGCAGCGCGAACTGGGCGTCGGAGCGGAGCAGCCCGGGCATGGCCGCGGCCACCAGGTCGACCCCCTTCTGGTCGGCCAGCCGTCCCACCAGCCCCACCAGCGGCACGTGGGGCTTCACGGGTAGTCCGAGCTCGGCCTGCAGGGCCGCCTTGACCCGGGCCTTGCCGCGCAGGTCGCGCCGGTCGTACCGCGCCGGCACGTGCGGGTCGCGGGCCGGGTCCCACTCCCGGTCGTCGATGCCGTTCAGGATCCCGTAGAGGTCCCCGGAGCGGCCGCGCAGCACGGTGTCGAGGCCGTAGCCGCCCTCCACGGTGAGGATCTCCCGGGCGTAGTTGGGCGAGACGGTGGTGAGCGCGTCGGCGAAGGAGAGCCCCGCCTTCATGAAGTTCAGCTGGTCGTGGAACTCGACGCCGCGATCGAAGCGGAAGATCGACCAGGGCAGCCCCAGCCGGTCCATCCATTCCTTGGGGTACATCCCCTGGTAGGCCAGGTTGTGGATGGTGAAGACGCTGCGCGTGCCGCGCAGCCAGGGGTCCTGGGCGTGCTCGGCGCGCAGGAACCAGGGGCCCAGGGCCGACTGCCAGTCGTTGAAGTGGGCCACCGCGGGGCGGAAGGCGAGGGCCCGCGGCAGGTCGAGGGCGGCCCGCGCCAGGAAGGCGAAGCGGGCCGGGTTGTCGGGGAAGTCCCCGGCGGCGTCGCCGTAGGGCGCGCCGCGGAACCCGTAGAAGAGGTCGTGCTCGAGGAAGTAGATCTCGGGCGTGTCCGGACCCCCCCGGCGGACCCACAGGCCGCAGCGCTCGTTCCCGGCGGCGAGCCCGGACGGGAGGGACTCGAGGCCGTGGCGGGCCGGGTCGATGCCCCCGTAGCGGGGCGTGACCACCGCCACCCGGTGGCCGCGCGCGGCCAGCGCGGCGGGCAGCGAGGCGGCCACGTCGCCGAGCCCCCCGGTCTTGGAGAAGGGAGCGACCTCGGAGGAGACGAAGAGGACGTCCATGGCGTGGGGCGGCTAGACCGAGACCTTGCGCAGGAACTCGGCCGCCTCCTCGGGCGGGACCGGGTTGATGTGGAAGCCGCTGCCCCACTCGAAGCCGGCCACCTGCGTGAGCGCGGGGACCACCTCGATGTGCCAGTGGTAGGAGGGGCTCGCCGGATCCCGGAGCGGGTTCGAGTGGACCATGAAGTTGTAGGCCGGGCGCCCCAGGCCGGCCATGAGCTTCGACAGCGTGACCCGCAGGGCCTGGGCGGCGTAGGCCAGCCGGTCCTTGGGCTCCCCCTCGAAGTTGGACGCGTGGCGCCGCGGGACGATCCAGGTCTCGAAGGGGCTGCGCGGCGCCCAGGGCTCGAAGACCACGAACTCCTCGTTCTCGTGGACGAGCCGGGAGCGGTCCTTGCGCTCCTGTCCGACGATGTCGCAGTAGATGCAGCGCTCGCGGTGCTCGTAGTGGCGCCGCGCCCCGTCGATCTCGTCGGCCACCTGCCGCGGCGTCACCGGCAGCGCGATGAGCTGGCTGTGGGTGTGCTCGAGGGTGGCCCCGGCCGCCGACCCGTGGTTCTTGAAGAGCAGGATGTAGCGGAAGCGCTCGTCGTTCTTGAGGTCGAGCACGCGCGCCTTGAAGGCGAAGAGCACCTCGGTGACCTCGGCGTCGGTGAGCTCGGAGAGCTCGCGCGCGTGGTCGGGCGTCTCGATCACCACCTCGTGCGCCCCGACCCCGTTCATGCGGTCGTAGATGCCCACCGCCTCCCGGGAGAGCTCTCCCTCGATCATGAGCGCGGGGTAGCGGTTCGGGACCACCCGGACCTTCCAGCCGCCCACGTTGGGGGGCGCCGCCGGCCGCCCGGACACGTAGACCTCGCCGGGCGTCTTGTCCTCGTGCCCCGGGCAGAACGGGCACAGGCCGCCGGGAGGCTCCTCGGCGCGACGGAACTGGTTGGGGCGGCGCGCGCGCTCGGTGGCGATGATCACCCAGCGCCCCACGATGGGGTCCCTCCGCAGCTCGGGCATGCCCGGAGTCTACCTCATGCCGCGGGGTCCGCCGCGGCCGCGGCGGGCCTCGAGGCGGCGCCGGCCGGGACCGAGACGGTGGCCGCGACCACCGCCGCCGCGCCCATGAGCGCCGCGCCCCCGAGGTAGGGGGCGGCGTGCCAGGCCGCGAAGGAGGTGGTCCCGGCGAGCGGCCCCACGATCCGCCCCAGGGCGGACGCCGACTGCCCGATCCCCAGCGTGCCCCCCTGGTCCTCGGCCCGGGCGAAGCGGGAGAGGAGCGACATCATGCTGGGGTTGGCCATGCCGGAACCGAGCGCCAGCGGCGCGGTGGCGGCGAGCAGCCCGGCCACGCCGGAGGAGAAGGGGAGCGAGGCGAGCGCGATCCCCTGGAGGATCGACCCGACCACGAGCAGCCGCTTCTCGCCGAAGCGCCGGGTGAGCGGGCCGATGAGCCCGCCCTGCACGAGCACCACGATGACCCCGATGTAGGCGAAGACCCAGCCCACCTGCCGCTCCCCGAGCCCGAACTGGCGCTGGGCCAGGAAGGCGTAGGTGGCCTCCATGGCGCTGAACCCGAGCGTCACCACGAGGTAGATGAAGAGCACGCGCCGGATGCCGGGCTGGCGCATCTCGGAGGCCAGCGCGGCGAATCGGCCGCGCGACCGGGTGGCCGCCACGTGCTGCGCGGGCTCGGGCAGGAGGACGGCCGCCGCCACCAGGTTCACGGCCGAGAGCGCCGCCGCCGCGAGCCCCGGGGCGGAGAGCGACCAGCCGGCCAGCAGCCCGCCCACCGCCGGCCCGAAGACGAAGCCCAGGCCGAAGGCGGCGCCGATCATGCCCATGCCCCTCGCCCGCCCCTCCGGAGGCGTGACGTCGGCCACGTAGGCCTGGGCGATGGCGATGTTGGCGGTGGCGGCGCCGGCGAAGAGGCGGGAGACGAGCAGCACGGCGAAGCTGCCGGCGAACCCGTAGAGCAGGAAGGCCACCGCGGTCATGGCGATGGAGACGAGCAGCACGGGCCGGCGCCCGATCCGGTCGGAGAGGCGCCCCCAGATGGGCGCGAAGACGAACTGCATGAGCGAGTAGCCGGTGCTGAGCCAGCCGGTGCTGGCCTCGGAGGCGCCCAGGTGCTCGGCGTAGATGGGCATCACCGGGATGACCATCCCGAACCCGAGCAGGTCCACGAAGACCACAAGGAAGAGGATGCCGAGGGAGGCCTGGCGCTTCACGGGGGCGGACCTTATCCGAAGTGGGGCCCGATCACACGCGCCAGTGGATGCGCTCGAAGTCGGCGCCCGGCACCGAGACCGGCAGGTAGCCGGAGCGCGGGATCCGCTCCTGCGCCTCCTCCCCGGAGAGCGCCTCCACGGCGAGCACCAGCTCGTCCCCGGGCTCGACGCCGAGCGCGGCGAGCGGGATCTCCGCCTCCAGGATCCGCAGGAAGACGGCGCGGCCGGCGGGCGCGCCGTCGCGGCTCCCGGGCCGGGCGACGCCGTCCCGCGCCAGCGGGAACTCGACGCGGCAGGGACCGCGCGGGCCGAGCAGGGTGATGCGGATGGCGTCGGGCGGCGGGCCCTCCGGGTCGGGGTCGAGCCGGAGGTAGAGGTTCCGCTCGTCGAAGCCCCAGAGGAGCGCCGAGAACGCCGGCGCGCCGCCGTACATCGACCCGCGCCCCCGCCCGGGCCGGTGCACGCCGGCTCCCTGCCACTCGAAGAAGTCGGGATCGCGCCCGTCGATGACCGGGCGCACGAGCGCGGTCGGCTCGCGCAGCGCCTTCGCCTCGAGCGCGCCCCGTCCGGTGGGCTTGATGGGCTGGAGCGCCTCCGGGGGCGGCGCGAGGTCGAGCAGCTCGCAGGCGCGCAGCACGTGGCCGCGGAAGAGGGCGTCGAACTCGGCGGCGTTCTCGGTGGAGAAGTCCTCCCCGTACCACCAGTACCAGTCGGACCCCTCGGCGGCGCGCAGGTGGCGCAGCGCGTGCTCCACCCGGTCGGCCGGCGCGCCCGCGGCCCCGGCGGCCTCCACCGCCTCGCGGGCCCGCCCCAGCGCGGTCCAGGCCAGCCGGTCCTCGCGGTGGCCGATCCAGATCCGGTAGGAGGCCTCGATCCAGGACCCGGAGTGGATGCGAGGGACGGCCGGCCCGGCCGCGGCGGCGGTGGCCTCGGACATCGTCACCGTCTCGATGCGCGGGTCGGCGGCGAGGGCGCGGTGGAGCGCGTCGAGGAAGTCGTGGCCGGAGGCCGGGTAGCGCTCCCAGGGGTTCTCGCCGTCGAGGAAGACGCCCACCGTGGCCGGACCCTTGCCGCCGTCGCGGCGCCAGGCCTCCCCCGCCGCCACCACGCGCCCGGTGAAGTCGGCGACCGCCGCCGCCGCCGGCTGGCGGGCGTAGCTGAAGCCGATGAGGTCGGAGATCCCGCGGTCGCGGAAGAGCATGGCGATCTCGCCCTCCCCGGCGGCGACGCGCCAGGGGCGGTACAGGGAGCCGGCCCGGGCGCTGCCGGGCGGGAGCGAGCGGAGCAGCACCCCCTCGTCGGAGGCCGCCCAGGCCACCCCCTCGGTGGCCAGGATCTCGAGCGCCTCCGGCGAGACCGCCCCCTCGGCCGGCCACATCCCGGCGGCCGGGCTCCCGAAGCGGCGGGCGTGGCTCGCGCGGGCGTCGGCCACCTGCCGGCGGGCGTCCCCGGGCCAGGCGAAGCGCGGGGGGAGCGCCACGCCGGGGAGCGCGCGGGCGGCGGCGTCGCTGTCGCAGACGAGCGGCAGGATGGGGTGGTGGTGCGGCGTGGTGGAGAGCTCGACCTGGCCCCGCTCGACGAGCGCCTTCCAGCGCGGCACCACCCCGGCGAGGAGCCTGCGCTGCGCGCCCAGCACCCGGGCCACGTCGTCGGGCCCGAAGTCCCGACCGCGCGCGAGAAGCGCGCGCAGGTCCGGGTCGTCGGCCAGCGCGCCGAAGCCCATCCAGGCCAGGTTGAAGAGCACCTGCAGGTCGCGCAGCTCACCGTCGGTGAAGGTGGGCGCCACCGCGTCGAGGTCCACCCGGGCGAGATCCCGGCCCCGCTTCTCGAGCAGCTCCAGGTAGCGGGGGACCGGGCGCACCGAGCGGTCCCAGTCCACCATGAAGAAGGAGTGCAGGAGCCGGCGCCGCTCCTCCGGCGTGAGGTCGGCCGGCTCCCGCGCCGAGATCTCGAGGAGCGCGTCGCGCGCCCGGCCGGCCACGTAGTCCTCCAGCTGCTCGAGCAGCACCGGCGTGAAGTTCACGGTGGCCCGCACGCCCGGGTGGCGCGCCAGGATCCAGGCCATGTCGGAGTAGGCCCGGGTGGCGTGGAGCCGCACCCAGGGGAGGACGTAGGTCCCGGTGGCCGGCTCCCGGTAGAGCGGCTGGTGCATGTGCCAGAGCAGCGCGAGGCGCACCGGCTTCATGGGCGGGCCCGCCTCACGGGTCGAGCAGGTCCGGCAGGTCCGGGGCGCCGGAGGGGAGCGGCTCCGGGCGCGGCGGGGGTGGGGCGGGA
>JBBIOL010000154.1:0-6940 GCA_037443385.1 Anaeromyxobacteraceae bacterium | reverse complement strand
CGCTCGCGCTCGCGCTCTCCGCCTGCGGGGTGAAGGCGCCGCCCCGGCCGGCCGCCTCGGCGGGGGTGGCCCCGGCGCCCGTCCCCGCGTCCGGCCCCGCCGGGGGGAGCGCCCGGCCATGAACCACTTCCAGCGACGGGACGGCGAGCTTCACGCGGAGTCCGTTCCGCTGGCGCGGCTGGCGCGGGCCTACGGGACGCCGCTCTACGTCTACTCGACCGCCACGCTGCGGCGCCACTGGAAGGTGCTCGACCGGTCGCTCGCCGGCGTGCGCCACCTGGTCTGCTACGCCGCCAAGGCCAACGGCACCCTGGCCGTGCTCGACCTGCTGGCGCGGCTCGGCGCCGGGTTCGACATCGTCTCGGGCGGGGAGCTCTACCGGGTGATCAAGGCCGGCGGCGATCCGCGCCGCGTGGTCTACAGCGGCGTCGGCAAGACCGACGAGGAGATCGCCTTCGCGCTCTCGCAGCGGGTGCGCTGCCTCAACGTGGAGAGCGGGCCGGAGCTGGCCCGGGTCTCGGTGGTGGCCCGCCGGCTCGGTCTGCGCGCCCCCGTGGCACTCCGGGTGAATCCGGACGTCGACCCGCGGACGCACCCGTACATCGCCACCGGCCTGAAGAAGTCCAAGTTCGGGGTCTCGGTGGAGGACGCTCGGCGGCTCTACGCGCTCGCGGCGGGGGATCCGGCGCTCGACGTGCGCGGCGTGGCGTGCCACATCGGCTCCCAGATCACGACCGTGGCCCCCTTCCTGGACGCCATCGCCCGGGTGCGGGCGCTCGCCCGCGACCTGGCCCGCGACGGCGTGCGCCTGCGCCACCTGGACATCGGCGGCGGGCTCGGCATCCAGTACCGCGACGAGAACCCGCCCCACCCCGATGCCTACGGCGCGGCGGTGAAGCGGGCCATGAAGGGCTGGGACGGCGAGGTGATCCTGGAGCCCGGGCGCGTGCTGGTGGGCAACGCCGGCGTGCTCCTCACCCGGGTCCTCCTCGTGAAGCGGAGCGGCCGGAAGACCTTCGTCGTGGTGGACGCGGCCATGAACGACCTCGTCCGGCCCAGCCTGTACGGCGCGCACCACGACATCGAGCCGGTGGGTGCGGCGGAGCGGCCGGCCGGGACGGTGGACGTGGTGGGTCCGGTCTGCGAGTCGTCCGACTTCCTGGCCCAGGACAGGCGCATGCCGGTGCCGGAGGCCGGCGACCTGCTCTGCGTCCGCTCGGCGGGGGCCTACGGCTTCTCCATGTCCTCCAACTACAACGCCCGGCCGCGCGCGGCCGAGGTGCTGGTGGACGGTGACCGCGCCCTGCTCGCCCGCAGGCGGGAGACCTGGCCCGACCTGGTGCGCGGGGAGCGGGCCCGCCCGGCGGGGCGGAGGTTCCCGGCCACCCGCCGGATGGGCTAGAGTCCGTACCCCCCACCTTCGCGGAGGAACGTCATGAAGCTCCAGGGCGCGATGGTCGCCATCGTCACGCCGCTCCGGGACGACAAGCCGGACCTGGCCTCGCTGCGCGAGCTCGTCGAGTGGCAGATCCGCGAGGGCACCGACGGCATCGTCCCCTGCGGCACCACCGGCGAGGGCGCCACGCTCACCGCGAAGGAGCGGGCCGACGTGATCCGCACCTGCGTGGAGACGGCCCGCGGCCGGGTGCGGATCGTCGCCGGGGCCGGGTCCAACTCCACCGCCGACGCGGTCGAGGGGGTGAAGCTCGCGAAGGACCTCGGCGCCGACGCCGCCCTGGTGGTGACCCCCTACTACAACAAGCCCACGCAGGAGGGGCTCTACCGCCACTACATGCGCATCTGGGACGCGGTGGGCTTCCCGGTGGTGGCCTACAACGTGCCCAGCCGCACGTCGGTGGACCTGCTCCCGGAGACGGTGGAGCGGCTCGTCCGGGCGGGGGCGCTCGCCGGCCTCAAGGAGGCCACCGCCAGCATGGACCGGCAGATCCAGCTGGTGGAGCGCTGCGGCCGGGACGCCATCGCCTGGCTCTCCGGCGACGACTTCACCGTGCTCCCGTACATCGCCTGCGGCGGCCACGGCGTCATCTCGGTGATCGGCAACATCGCGCCCCGCGCCATGAAGGAGCTCGTGGTCGCGGCCCAGCGCGGCGACCACGCCACCGCCCTCGCGCGCCAGGTGGCCATGGCCGAGCTCAACCGGGTCATGTTCGTGGAGACCAACCCCGGGCCGGTCAAGGCGGCGGTGGCCCTGCTCGGGAAGGCTGGGCCGGAGATCCGCCTCCCGCTCTGGCAGGTCTCCCCGGCCAGCCTGGCCCGGGTCCGCGACGCCATGGTCCGCTTCGGCCTGGTCGTGGCTGCCTGACGCGGAAACCCTTCCCTCGGAGGTGCACGTGGTGAACGTGATCGTGACCGGGGTGGCCGGCCGCATGGGCGGGCACATCCTGCGGCTGCTGCACGGCGACCCCGCGTTCCGGCTGGTGGGCGCGGTGGAGCGGCCCGGGTACCCGGGGCCGCGCGACGCCGGGGAGGCGGCCGGCAAGCCCGCGCTCGGCGTCGCCGTGACCGAGGACCTGGCCGCCACCCTGGCCCGGGCGCAGGCCGACGTGGTCGTCGACTTCACCAGCCCCGAGGCCTCGGTGCGCCACGCCGCGGTCGCGGCGGCGGTGGGCGTTCCCATCGTCATCGGGGCGACCGGCTTCCACCCCGAGGGCAGGGCGCGCGTGCGGCAGGAGGCGTCGCGCATCCCCATCGTCCTCTCGCCCAACATGAGCGTGGGCGTGAACGTCCTGTTCGCGCTGGTGGCCCAGGCGGCCCGGGTGCTCGGCGACGCCTACGACGTGGAGATCGTGGAGATGCACCACGGGAAGAAGAAGGACGCGCCCAGCGGCACGGCGGTTCGGCTCGCCGAGGTGGCGGCCGAGGCGCTCGGGCGCGATCCGCAGAAGGACGTCGTCTACGCGCGCCACGGGATGATCGGGGAGCGCACCCCGCGGGAGATCGGCGTCATGACGCTGCGGGGCGGCGACGTGGTCGGGGAGCACACCGTCTTCCTGGCCGGGCAGGGGGAGCGGCTCGAGCTGACGCACCGGGCCACCTCGCGCGATCAGCTCGCCCGCGGCGCGCTCCGTGCGGCGCGCTGGGTGGTCGGCCGGCCGCCCGGCCTCTACGACATGCACGACGTCTTGGGCCTGCGGGGTGCGCCGTGAGGACCTGCCGCTTCTCGCGCCAGGGACGGGAGCGCTTCGGCGTGGTCGAGGGGGACCTGGTCCGCGCGCTCACGGCCGCTCCCTGGGACGGCGGGCTGCCGGAGGGGCCGCGGATCCCGTTCGCCGAGGTGACGCTGCTCGCGCCGGTGCTCCCGACCAAGGTGGTCTGCGTCGGGCGCAACTACCGGGCCCACGCGAAGGAGCTCGGCAACGAGGTCCCGAAGGAGCCCCTGCTCTTCATCAAGCCCTCCACCGCCGTGGCCGGCCCCATGCAGGAGATCCGGCTGCCCGAGGCCTCGAAGGAGGTCCACCACGAGGCGGAGCTCGCCGCGGTGATCGGCCGCACCCTCACCCGCGGAAGCGCCGTCGAGGCCCGCGAGGCCATCTTCGGCTGGACCTGCCTGAACGACGTCTCGGCCCGGGACATCCAGCGCGCCGAGGCCCACTTCACCCGCGCCAAGTCCTACGACACCTTCTGCCCGGTGGGACCGGTGGTGGAGACGGCGCTCGACCCGCTCGACCAGGTCGTCGCCTGCCGCGTGAACGGCGAGCAGCGCCAGCGGGGCACGACCCGCGACATGGTCTTCGACCCGTACGCGCTGGTCTCGTTCATCTCGCAGATCATGACGCTCCTCCCCGGCGACCTGGTCTCCACCGGCACGCCGGAGGGGGTGGGCCCCATCCGGCGTGGCGACTGGGTCGAGGTCGAGGTGAGCGGCGTGGGCGTCCTGAAGAACCCGGTGGTCTAGGGAGCCCCGGTGCGCGCCCACGTCGCCGTCGGCACGAACCTCGGGGACCGCTGGGCGCGGCTCGCCCAGGCGGCCCGGGCGCTGCGCGCCGCTCCGGGCGTGGCGATCGTGCGCGCGTCCCGGGTGTGGGACACCGCGCCGGTGGGCCCTCCCCAGCCCCGCTACCTGAACGCCGTGCTCGAGCTCGAGACCAGGCGCACGCCGCGGTCGCTGCTCGCCGTGCTGCAGTCCATCGAGCGGGACGCCGGCCGGACGCGCGACGTCCGCTGGGGAGCCCGCACCCTGGATCTCGACCTGCTCGTGGCCGGCGACTGGATCGTCCGCGAGCCGGGGCTCACGGTCCCCCACCCGGGGCTGGCGAGCCGCCGCTTCGTGCTGGCGCCCCTCGCCGAGCTGCAGCCGGAGCTCGTCGTCCCCGGGACGGGCACGTCGGTCGCGCGCCTCCTCGAGGCCTCGCCGGTGCTCGACGTCGCACCGGTCGGCGGTTATCCGCTCTAGGGACGGCATGCGCACCCTCCTCCGCATCGGGCCCTTCCTGCTCCTCGCCGCGGTGGCGACGGGTCTGGCGCTCGACCGGTCGGCGCTGCACGCGCCGCGATCGGCGGCCGTGCCGCTCGCGACGGGACTCGTCGCGGTGACCTGGCTGGCGCTGCTCCGGCGGTTCACGCTCGCGAACGCGCCGCCGGTCCCCGCGCCCTCCCGGGCACGACCGCTCGTCTCGGCCGTCCTGACGAGCGCCCAGTGGTTCGTGGCGCTCCTGTTCGGCCTCGCCGCCATCCCGCGACAGGGTCCCGGCCTCGTCCTCGCCGGAGCCGGGCTGGGGTGCCTGTTCCTGCCCGCGGCGATCATCGCGGTCCACGCCGGGAAGCCGCCGCCGCCGGAGCCGCCGCGTCCCGAGCCGGCCGGGGGATGGCTGCTCGTGGCCCGGCCCGGAGGGACCGGCTACGCGATCCGCTGGGCGCACCCGTCGGCGTGGAAGGTCGTGGCGCTCCTCGTCGCCGGGCCGCTCCTCATCCTCGCCGTCGCCCGGGCCGGCTCGGCGCCCTAGCCGCGAGCGCCCGACCGGCCGCGCGCACGTTCCGGACCGAGGCGGCGGGGAGCGGCTCGCAGCGGCCGAGCGCGCGAGCGGCGAGCGCCACCTCGCAGACCCGCTCCAGGGTCTCGAGCCGGTCGTGGGCCTGGACGAGGTCGCGGCCGAGGGCCAGCGCGCCATGCCGCTCGAGCAGGAAAACCTCGTGGTCCCTCCAGAGCGGCGCGAGCGAGCGGGGGACCTCGTCCGTCCCCGGCGTGGAGAAACGAGCCACCCCGATGCGTCCGAGAACCAGCACGGCCTCCGGGAGGAGATCGTCCGGCGGTGCGACGCCGGCCACCGTGAAGGCGATGGCCGTGAGCGGATGGGCGTGCACCACCGCCTCCACGTCGGGCCGGGCCCGGTAGGCGGCGAGGTGCATGGCGAGCTCGGTGGAGGGGCGGCCGGGGCCACGGACGACGCGTCCCTCCGGGTCCACCACGACGAGGTCGGCGGGGTGCAGGTGCCCCTTGTTCGCCCCCGAGGGCGTGACGAGCAGCCGGTCCCGGCCGAGCCGGCAGGAGACGTTTCCCTCCCCGGCGCCGATGAGCCGGCGCTCGTGGAGCCGGCGGCAGGTCTCGACCAGGTCGCGGCGGAGGCGGGACTCGCGGGAGGGGGGCACGGGCCGGGAGTGTAGCCCAGGTGGCGCGGCGCCGATGGTATCCTCGCCCCTCCATGCCGGATCGCGCACGCACCGCGCTCGTGGCGGCGCTCGTCGGGCTCGGCGTCGCGGTCGCGTTCCTGCCCACGCTGCGGGCCGGGTTCGTCTGGGACGATAACACCTTCGCGCTCGCCCAGGGCGGACGCCACCTCGCGGCCGCGCTCCAGGGCGACCTCGTCGCCGGGGCCAGCCCCGCCGACGGGCCGTCCGGCTACTGGCGGCCCCTGCCGGTGGCGACCTTCCTCCTCGCGCACCGGATCGCGCCGGGGGCCGTGGCCCAGCACGCGGCCGGCGTGCTCCTCCACGCGCTCGCCGCCGCACTCCTGTTCCTCCTGCTGCTGCGCCGGCTGGGGGAGGGGAGCAGGCTTGCCGCCGCGATCGCGGCGCTCGGCTGGGCGCTCCACCCGGCCAGCGTGGAGCCGGTGGCCTGGATCTCCGGCCGCTACGACCTGCTCGCCGGACTGCTCGCCATCGCCGTGCTGGCGCTGCCCTTCCGTCCCGGCCCCCGCCACGCCGCGGCGCTCGGCCTGCTCTTCCTCGGCGGGCTCCTCTCCAAGGAGGGGTTCGTCGTGCTCGCCCCGGTGGTGGTGGTGGACGACCGGGCGGCGGGGCGCGCCTCCCGCGCGTGCATCCCGCGCTGGGTCGCCATCGCCCTCGCGGTCGTGGCCTGGCTCGGCCTGCGTGCTCTGCTCGGGATCGGGAGCGTGAGCCCCGCCTCGCCGGCGAGCTTCCCGGTCCACTACCTCGCCGCCGTCACGATCTACCTGCTACGGGCGGCGTGGCCCTGGCCGCTCACGGTGAGCCACCCCTTCGTCGTGACCGCCTGGGACGTCTCCGCCGGGGCGGCGGCCGTCCTGGGGCTCGTCGCGCTCGGCCTGCGCGCCCGGAAGCTCGCCACGCCGGTGGCCCTGGTCGTCGCCGGGATGGTGCCGGTGGCGCTGGCGGCGGGCCGCCTCGGGCAGGCTCCGGACCGGTACCTGTACCTTCCCTCGATCGGCCTCGCCTGGCTCCTCGCCGCCGGGCTGCAGGCGCTCCGCCTCCACCGTCCCGCGGCCGGGCGGGCGGCGCTCGGGGCCGCTGCGCTGCTCGTCGCCGCGGGGGCGGTCGCGTCGGTCCGGCGCATGCCCGACTGGATCTCGGACGATGCGCTCTTCGGGGCGGCGCTCCGCGTCGATCCGCAGGACCCCCACGGCGCCCTCCACCTCGGTCTCGCGGCCGCCCGGGACGGGCGGCTCGACGAGGCGCTCCGGACGCTCGAGCGGGGGCGCGCGGGCAGCCCGGCCTCGCCGCGGAT
>JBBIOL010000153.1:0-6976 GCA_037443385.1 Anaeromyxobacteraceae bacterium | reverse complement strand
GCGGCGCCTCCGACCTCGCCGCCCCCGCGCGTCGCATCGACCGCGCCGGCCGTGGCCGGAGGCGCGACCGCCGCCCCCGCCCGCCCGGACGAGGCGGCACCCGCGCCGGCGCCCGCCCGCACGACCGACCTCCCGCCCCGCGACCCGGAGGAGACCCGGGCGCTGCTCGCCCGGTACGCGGGCAGCTTCGACGGCTGCGTGGCCGAGGCGAAGCGCGACGAGCCCTACCTCATCGCCACGCCGCGATCGGTGGTGCTCACCATGACCATCCGGCCGAGCGGGCAGGTGGCCTACCCCACCCTCGACGACGCGCAGCTCACCGGGACCGCGCTCGGCGCCTGCGTGAAGCGCCGGAGCACGTCGCTCGCCTTCCCCGAGAGCGGCGGCGAGCCGGTCCGGGTGCGGCTGCCGATCACACTGGGTCGCTAGCCCCGGGACGGGCCCGGAACCGCGGGCTACCGTGCGTCCTCGTCCCAGTGGCGGCGCAGCCAGGCGGCCGCGCTCCCCAGGCCGACCCGCTCGAGCAGCCGCGGCGTCCAGGCCAGGACGAGCGCCGAGATCCCGAGCACGCCGAGGCCGGTGAAGCAGGCGAGCGCGAGCGCCCGCGGAAGGCCCAGCGGCCGCTCCAGCCGGAGCGTGACCAGCACCACCCAGGCGAGCGCCGGCCCGAATCCCACCACCCAGGGGACCACCCGGCGCGCGCGCACCGGGGCGCCTACGCGCCGGGCTCGCGCTTCTTCTCCGCGAAGAGCGTGTGCTTGCGGAAGAAGACGAGCGGCATGAGCCCGGTGGGTCCCTGGCGGTGCTTCGCCAGGATGAGCTCGACGTCCTGCACGTCGGCGTTGATGGCGTCGGCCCCGTCGGCCTCCGGCTCGGGGCGGTGAAGGAACATCACCACGTCGGCGTCCTGCTCGATGGCGCCCGACTCGCGCAGGTCGGCCAGCATGGGGCGCTCGCCCTTGCGCTTCTCCACCGCGCGGTTCAGCTGGGAGAGCGCGACCACCGGCACCTCCAGCTCCTTGGCGAGCGCCTTCAGCGAGCGGCTGATGGTGGCGATCTCCTGCTCGCGCGACTGGCTGGCCCGGTCGGACGGGGCGTGCATGAGCTGGAGATAGTCGACCACCACGAGGTCGAGGCCGCTCTCGCGCTTCAGCTTGCGGCACTTGGAGCGGAGCTCGACCGGCGTCAGCATGAAGCTGTCGTCGAACCAGATGGGCGCGCCCATGAGCCGCTCGCCCTGGGTCATGATCCGGTCCCAGTCGTGCGGGGCGAGCCGCCCCTTCGAGACCCGCTCGCTGTCGAGCTTGGCCTCGGAGGCGAGCAGCCGCAGCGCGAGCTGGTCGGAGGGCATCTCGAGCGAGAAGAAGACCACCTTCTTCTCCCCCTTGGTGGCGGCGTTGGCGGCGACGTTGAGCGCCAGCGCGGTCTTGCCCACCGAGGGGCGGGCGGCCAGGATGACGAGCGTGCCCGGCTGGAGCCCGAGCATCTGGTCGTCGAGCCAGGGGAGCCCGGTGGGCACCCCGGTGACGTGGGAGAGCCCGGCCTGGGCGCGCTTGTGGATGGCCTCCAGCCGGTCGAGGGCCGCGCCCATGGCCTCGGCGAACGGCCGCATGGTCTCGAGCGTGTTGCCCTGGGCCGCGCCGAAGACGTCCTGCTGGGCCTGCTCGAGGAAGTCGCGCACGCGCGGGCCGGCCTCGTAGCCCCGCTCCACCACCCGCTGGGCGGTGAGCATCATGCGGCGCAGCCGCGCCAGCTCGTTCACCGCCTCGGCGTAGTGGGAGGCGTTGGACGAGGAGCCCACCGAGGCGGCCAGCCCGAACACCAGCTCGCGGGGGACCTGCGCGCCGAGCAGCCCCTTCGCGTCGAGGCGCTGCTGGACCAGCACCGGGTCGATCTTGCGCGACTCCCGGGCGAGCTCCTCGAAGGCCGCGAAGACGTGCTGGTGGGAGAGCGCGTAGAAGTCCTCGGCCTTGAGGATGGGGGCGACCTGGTCGAAGGCGGTCTCGTCGAGGAGCACGGCCCCCAGGACCGCCTGCTCCGCCTCGAGGTTGTGGGGAAGGTCGCGGACGCCGCGCAGTGCCAGTGGCTCGCCCATGGAGGGCGCGGACTGTAGCAGGCGGGTCCGACGGGATCACCGTCGGCGCCCGGTGGAAAAGTCGGATTTTCCTGGTGGAAACCCTGCGTCAAGCGTGTGGATGGGGTGTGGACGGCCGTCGCCCGGGGAATCGCCGGTGCAGGATCACGAGGAGCGGCGGCAGGAAGGCCCGGATGAGGAGGGCGAGCGCCAGGGACCCCCCGATGACCACGATGGCGAGCGGCTTCTGGGTCTGGGCCCCGATCCCGTTCGAGAGCGCCGCCGGCAGGAGGCCGAGCGTCGCGACGAGGGTGGTCATGAGGACCGGGCGGAACCGGTGCCGCCCGGCCTCCTGCGCCCCCTCCTCGAGCCCCATGCCCTCGCTCCAGCACTGCTGCGCGTACGAGACGACGAGCAGCGCCGAGAGGACCGCCACGCCGAAGAGCGAGACGAAGCCCATGGTGGCGGACACGGAGAAGTTCTCCCGCGCCAGCACCAGCGCGAGGAAGCCTCCCGCCGCGGAGACCAGGATCGAGAACACCACCAGCCCGAAGTCGACCCAGTTGCGCACCGCCAGGAAGACGAGCAGCCCGATGAGGAGCAGCGTGAGGGGGATGACGAGGGCCAGGCGCCGCACGGCGTCCCCGAGCTCGTTGATCTCCCCGGCCCACTCGAGGTGGACGCCCCAGGGCAGCTTCACCCCGGCGTCGATCCGGTCCTGCGACTCCTTCACCGTGGACTGGAGGTCGCGGCCGCGGACGGAGAACTTCACCGGCGTGTAGCGGCGCCCGTCCTCGCGGTAGATGACCGCCGGCCCCGACTCCTCGACGATGTCGGCCACCTCGCCCAGCGCCACCTGCGACCCGTCGGAGGCGAAGAGCGGGATGCGCCGGATGGCCTCGGCGCTGCGCCGGAAGGGCTCCTGGAGCCGGACCACGAGGTCGAACTTCCGCTCCCCCTCGTAGACCTGGGTGACGGCCTGCCCGCCCACCGCCGCCTGGATGACCGCCTCCACGTCGCCGGTGTTGAGCCCGTAGCGCGCGGCGCGGACCCGGTCGGTGGTGACGCGGAGCGTGGGCTGGCCGAGGGAGCGGAAGACCCCCAGGTCGTGGACGCCGCGGACCCGCTCCATCTCGTCGGCGACGGCGTCGCCCAGCGCCTCGTTCTCCTTCACGTCCGGGCCGAAGACCTTGACGCTGTTCTCCCCCTTCACCCCCGAGACCGCCTCCTCCAGGTTGTCGGCGATGGCCTGGGAGAAGTTGAAGACCACGCCCGGGAAGGCCTCGGCGAGCTCCCCCGACAGGATCTCGGTGAGGCGGTCCTTGGTGAGCCCGCCCTTCCAGTCCCCGAAGGGACGGAGCGGCGCGAAGAGCTCCACGTTGTTGAAGCCGGAGACGTCGGTGCCGTCGTCGGGGCGACCGACCTGGGAGACCACCGAGACCACCTCGGGGTGGGCCCGCACGATGTCGCGCATGCGTCCCACGTAGCGCACCGACTGCTCGAGGGAGATGGAGGTCGGCAGCGTGGCCCGGATCCAGAAGTTGCCCTCCTCCAGCTTGGGCATGAACTCCTTGCCCACGAGCGGGAAGAGCGCCACCGGCGCGGCGGCCACCAGCCCGGCCAGCAGGAGCGTGACCGTGGGGCGCCGCAGCGCGGCGCCGAAGAGCGGGTCGTAGCGGCGCTGCACGAAGCGCAGCGCGGCGTTCTCGTGGTCCTCGATGCCGGGACGCAGCACCCGGGAGAGCAGCACCGGGGTGAGCGTGACCGCGAGCACGGTGGCCGCGCCGATGGCGAAGGCGTAGGTCTCGGCCATGGGCTTGAAGATCACCGCCGAGACGCCGGTCATGGCGAAGAGCGGCAGGAAGGCCACCGCCAGGATGAGGGTGGAGAAGCCGAGCGGGCGGCCCACCTCCGAGGCCGCCGCCAGGATGCGCGACCGGATGGAGCCCCGCTCCGCGCCCCCCAGGTGCCGGAAGACGTTCTCCACCATGATGGCGGTGGACTCGACCACGATGCCGAAGTCCACCGCGCCCAGCGAGATGAGGTTGGCCGGCGTCCCGGTGGCCACCATCCCGGCGAAGGCGGCGCAGAGGGCGAGCGGGATGTTCACCGCGGTGACCAGCGCCGCCCGGGCGCTGCCCAGGAAGAAGGCGAGCACCAGCGTCACGAGCGCGATGCCCACGAGCACGTTCTCCATGACCGTGCGGGTGGTGAGCGCCACCAGCGCGCCGCGGTCGTAGATGGGCTCGATCTCCATGCCCGGGGGCAGCGTTTTGCGGCGCCGGATCTCCTCGAGCCGGGCGTGGACGCCCTCCAGCGTGGGGCGGGTCCGCCCGCCGTAGCGCATGAGCACGACGCCCTGGACCACGTCACCCTCGGCGTTCAGGCCGATCTGGCCGAGGCGCGGGGCCGCGCCCACCGAGACGGTCGCCACGTCCCGGATCCGGACCGGCGCTCCCCGCGGCGTGGTCACCACCACGTCGCCCACGTCGCGGGTGGAGCGGATGATGCCCACGCCACGGACGGTGAAGGACTGCTCGCCCACGGTGAGGCGCTGCCCCCCGGTGTTCAGGTTGGCGTTCCCGAGCGCCTGCTGCACCTGGGAGAGGGTGACGCCGTAGGCGCGCAGCCGGTTGGGATCCACGTCGACGTGGTACTGGCGCGTCACCCCGCCGAAGGAGGTCACGTCGATGACGCCCGGGACCTGCCGGAACTCCCGCTCGAGCACCCAGTCCTGCACCGCCTTCAGCTCGGAGAGCGCGTACCCCTCCCCCTTGAGCCGGTAGCGGAAGACCTCGCCGATGGCGTTCCAGGGCGAGAGCTGGGCCTGCAGCCCGGCCGGCAGCTGGACGAACTGCAGCCGGTTGATGACCTCCTGGCGCGCCTGCTCGTAGGTGACGCCCCAGCGGAAGTAGACCTTCACGTCGCAGAGGCCGAAGAGGGACTGGGAGCGGATGTGGTCGAGCCCCGGCATCCCGGAGAGCTCGATCTCGAGCGGGATGGTGACGTAGCGCTCGACCTCCTCCGCGCTCCACCCCTGCGGCTGGACGATCACCTCGACGAGCGGCGGGGTGGGGTTCGGGTAGGCCTCGACGTCGAGCGCGCGGAAGGCCGCCACGCCCCCCACCGCCAGCGCCACGGCGAGGCCGATCACCACGGCGGGGAGCCCCAGGGCGGCGCGGACGATGCGGGTGATCACCCGGCCTCCCTAGAGCATGCCGAGGAGCAGGATGGCGCCGGACACGGCCACCCGGTCCCCCGGGGCGAGGCCGGAGGTGACCGCGACCCGGTCGCCCCCGTCGTCGTCCACGTCCACGTTCCGCCGCACGAAGCGGATCCGGCCGTCGGGAGCCCGGCCGTCCTCCACGAAGACGACGCGCTGCTCCCCGAGCCGGAGCACGGCGGCGCGCGGGACCGAGAGCGCGTCGCGCGCGCGCCCGGCGATCTCCACGGTGCCGAGCATCTCCGGCTTGAGCTCCCCGGAGGGGTTGGGGAGGACGATGCGCACCCGCGCGGTGCGGGCGGCCGGGTCGAGCGCGCCGGCGATCCACTCGACGCGGCCGTCCAGCGTGCGGCCCGGGAAGGCCGGGAGGCTCACCCGCGCCGCCGCCCCCACCGCGATGCGCGGCAGGTCGATGGCGAAGACGTCGGCCAGGATCCAGACGTCGCTCGACTCGCCGACGGTGAAGAGCTCCACCGCCTGGCCGGCGGAGTACTGCCCCTGCAGCTCGGTGCCGGGGTTGATGTTCCGGGAGACGACCGCGCCGTCGATGGGGCTGCGGATCTCGAAGTCCTGCGTGCCGCTCAACCCCTCGGCGTGGAGCAGGCGGGCCTTCTCGTCGGCCCGGGTGAACTCGGCACGGGCCCGGGCCGCGGCGGCCTGGGCGGTCTCCAGGTCGCGGCGGGAGGCGGCCCGCGCCGTGAAGAGCTCCTGCTGGCGCCGCTCCTCCTGCTCCGCCAGCACGAGATCGGCGTGGGAGCGGGCCAGGTCGGCCACGGCCTGCCCGACCTCGGGGGAGTGGATGACCGCGAGCGGCGTGCCCTTGCGCACCCGGTCGCCCGGCCGGGCCAGCACCCGGATCACCCTCCCGGCCACGGGCGAGAAGACGTGCGCGACCTTGAGGTCGTCGAAGGCCACGCGGGCCGGGGCGACGACCGGGGCCCCCACCGGGCCCACCGCGGCGGGCTCGATCGCGATCCGCGCGTCGGCCACCTGCTTCTCGGAGAGCCAGGCCTCGCCGGCGGGAGCGGGCGCGGCCACGGCGACGGGGGGCTCCCGGCACCCGGCGGCGGCGAGCGCCAGCAGGACGACCGGGAGGGGAGCGGTTCGCGTCATGGCAGGTAGCTCGTCCCGACCGACTGCTCGACCTGGAACACCGCCGTCCAGAAGGCGGCGAGCGAGGTCAGGTAGTCGATCTCGTTCACGAGGTGGGTCCGCTGGGCGTCGAGGTAGTCGAGGAGGCTGGCGGCGCCCCGGGCGTACTGGATCTGGACCAGGTCCCGGGCGTCGCGCGACCGGGGGAGGAGCCGCGCCTCGGCGCGCTGGGTGGCGCTGCGGAGGGACTGGTAGGCGGTGAAGGCGGTGGTCACGTCCGCCACGGCCTGGGCCTCGACCCGCGCGGCGTTGGCCTCGGCGAGGAGCACGCCGGCGTCGGCCTGTCCGATCTGGCCCTGCTGCTGGTAGAGCACCGGGAGCGGCACCGTGAGCCCCACCGACGCGGTGGGGGGCGTGAACCAGCCGCCCGCGGCGCCCTGCTGCTGGTACTGGGCCTGGAGCTGGAACGCGGGGATGACGAGCCGGCGCGCCAGCGAGGCCTGGGCCCGGGCCTGGGCCACCTGGGCGCGCGCCGCGGCGAGGTCGGGCCGGCTCGCGCGGGCGTCCTCGACGAGCGAGGCCAGGCT
>JBBIOL010000152.1:0-7037 GCA_037443385.1 Anaeromyxobacteraceae bacterium | reverse complement strand
CCCTAGTGCTTCCCGCCCTCCCCGAGTCGCCGGGCTCCCTCGACGATCGAATGCCACCCGTAGAGGAGCGAGAAGGTGAACTTGTCCATCTGCAGCGAGTTCGGGGAGCCGCTGCTCACGAGCATCATGTAGCTCGCCGTGAGCATCAGGTTGTCCGTGATCTGGTAGCCCGCCGTGGCGCCGATACCGAAGTTGTTGAGTTGGTCCCCCCGGACGCCGTCCACCGTCGTCGTGCCGCCGAGGAACCAGAGGACGTCGAGCGACACCCACAGGCTCGACGTGAGGTCGCGGGTCACGTGCCCGTCGAGCTGGAACAGTACGTCGGTGCTCAGGGTCTTCCCGTCCAGGTAGTTCGTGTTGTTCGCGAACCACCAGAGCGCGGGAATGGCCTCGATCGTCGTCCGCTCGCCCGGCACCCACGGGCCGAGTTGCCATACGACCGGCAGGCCGAAACGTCCGTACCAGCGGTTCTGTCCGAGGTTGAGGGGCTGGTCGCTGCTGTACTGGCCGATGGGGAAGGCAAAGTCGGCGAGGACGTCGAGCGAGAACCCGGGCTCGTAGCGCACGAGGTCGGCGAGGTTCTTCTGTGCGCGCGGGCCGACGACGTTGATGTCGAACTCGAGCATCGGATCGCCGAAGCCATTCGCCGACTGGGAGGCCGTGGCGAGCGGCGTGGTGACCGTGCCCGAGATGTGCCCCATCGGGACGATGAGCGCGGCCATCGCGCCTCGGTCGAACAGCGAGAACATGCGCGCGTAGCCGGCCACCCCGAGCGTTCCCGAGACGTTGGCTCCCGGCACCACGGTGTGGGCCGGGTCGGCCGGGTTCGCGTTGCCGCTCAGCGTCTCGAAGATGACCGGGACGACATTCGACCCGTCGAGCGACTTCCAGTAGTAGCGCGGCTGGGCCTCCGCGACGCGCGGGGACAGCGCGCACAGGGCGACCAGCACGACGGGGAGGAAGCGGAGCAGCGCGGCCGGCCTCATGGGACCTCCATCGAGTGCGATCATGGCTTGGGCTCGGCCACCATGTCCTTCGGGGGCACGAACTGCCGCTGGTAGATGAGCGGGGGGAATCCCGCGTCCACGGGCGTGCGCTTCGGAAGCTGGTCGTCGAGCGTCTCGAAGGGGGACCGGCTGGGCAGGATCACGTTGTTCGTCCGGACGTAGTCGTCCCAGAGCGCGACCAGCGACTTCACCTTCTCCGGCTTCTCGGCGGCGAGGTCCTTCCGCTCGCCTGGATCGGTCCGGAGGTCGAAGAGCTCCCAGGCCTCCTTGCCCAGCGGCTTGTACTGCCAGCGAATCTTCCAGTCTCCCTGCCGGAGGCCACGGTTCCCGAAGATCTCCCAGGCGAGGTAGTCCTTCTCGGTGCGCGGCGAATCGGCCTTGCCGGCGAGCACGGGGACCCACGACTTTCCGTGAATCGGCGGGAGCGGCTTCCCGTCCTGCGCCTTCGGGTAGGTCGTGCCGGCGATCTCGAGCAGCGTCGGCAGGATGTCCGACACGTGCATCGTCCCGTGGTTGATGTCGCCCTTGACCCGCTTCACGGCCGGGCCGCTCACGATGAGCGCGTTCCGGATCCCGCCCTCGGCGAGCCAGCCCTTGTACTGGCTGAAGGGCGTCATGGAGACCTGGGCCCACATCGGCCCGTAGGCCACGTACGACCCCGGGTCGCCCCAGGCATGGATGTTCGTGTTCGACCAGTTCTGCGCGGCAAAGAGATAGTTCAGCGTGCCGGGAGTGCCGGCGATCATCGCGAAGAGGTCGGTGCCCTCCGCGCCGTTGTCGCCGAAGACGATGAACACCGTGTTGTCGTACTCGCCGATCGCCTTCAGGTGGTCGATGAGGCGCCCGACGTGGAAGTCGAGGTTCTCGACCATGCCGGCGTAGAGCTCCATCTTCTTCCCGAGCGTGGCCCGGACCGCCGGCGCGAGGACGATGGGGTCGGGCAGGAACCACATCCGCTCGGCGAGGTCCGCGTCCTTGGGCAGGATGCCGGACTCGATCTGCCGCTTCATCCGCTCCTGGCGCACCGCGTCCCAGCCCTTGTCGTACTCGCCGACGTGGCGCGAGCGCCAGTCCCGGGGAAGGTGGTACGGGTCGTGCGGCGCCTGATGGGCCACGTAGGCGAAGAAGGGCTTCCCGTCCCCGCGGTTCGCGTCGATGAACTGGATGAGCTTGTCGGTGTAGGTCTTCGTCGCGTAGTAGTCGGACGGCAGCGAGCTCAGGTACTTCCCGTCCTCGGTATAGACGGACCGCGGCGACATGGCGGTGAAGTTCGTCATGTCCCAGTAGCTGCCCGCGCCGTCGAGCATGGAGAAGTCGCGCTCGAAGCCGCGCGCCGCGGGGATGAGGTCGGGCGCCTTCCCGAGGTGCCACTTGCCCACCATGTAGGTGTGGTAGCCGGAGTCCTTGAGGAGCTGCGGCAGGGTGGCGACGTTCCGGTTCAGGTGCCCCTCGTAGCCCGGCACGCCCCGCTGGTTCGGCGCCGTCCACTCGTCCATGTTGCCGAGCCCGTTCACGTGCGTGTCGACGCCGCTGAGCAGGATGGACCGCGTGGGCGAGCAGCTCGCGTGGGTGTAGAAGTTGGTGAAGCGCGTGCCGTTCGCTGCCAGGGCGTCGAGGTTCGGCGTCTTGATCTCGCTGCCGAACGCGCCCATGTCGGAGTAACCGAGGTCGTCGCCCAGGATGATGACGATGTTCGGGCGACGGGGGGCGTCGGCCGCGGTGGAGACGACGGGCGCGCCCAGGGCAGCGAGCGCGCCGAGCAGCCCGGCGAGACCGACGCCACCCTTCCGGCGACGACGCCTGGCGGTTCGAGCGGGGTTCGAGCCTTCCTGCACGGTGATCATTCGCCGATTCCTCCCTTACTGCGGCGGGGGTACCACGAGGTACCAGGTGCCCTTGTCGCTCTGCTGCTTCTTCAGCCAGCTGGGGCCGCACTGGTAGAGGGTCTCGCCCTTCACGGTCATCCCCAGGCAACCCGATGGAAGCACCCACGTCGTGCTGTCGATGGGAAGCGGAGTCGTCACCGGCGGCGGCGGCGGCGCCGAGGGTGGCGGCGGGGGGGTCGGCGGCGGCTTGGACACCGCGGCCGCGACCACCACCGCCGTCGTCGTCACGACGACGGCGCGGGCGACGGGGGCCGGGCGCCGGACGACGACGTAGGCCGAGCCCGTGCCGGGAATGGCGAGGCTGGCGAGGAGGGCTGCGAGGATGAGCTGGCTGGCGCGCATGTTCGGTCTCCTCGCTAGAACGCGCTGGCTGCTTCGCGGAAGTCCACCTGCGTGGCGCCCTTCGGTCTGGGGAGGGCGAAGGTGGAGGCGGGCAGCTTCGGGTCGAGCTTCCACTCGGCGTACTCCACCTGGAAGTGCGGCCGCTGGGGGTCGTCGACGTAGACCACGAGCGAGCGGGCGGGCAGCGCGGTGGCCGGATCGATCCAGTACTCGATGCGGAACTGCGGGCCCGTCAGCACGACGTGCTCGACCTTCTTCCGGCCGATCGTGGCCGGCGTCGTGGTCACGACCTCCGTGACCCCGGCCAGGATGGCCGCGCACGGGTCGGCGACCAGGAGCTCGTCGAAGGGCATGATCAGCCCCGCCTGCTCGCCCGCCACCGGGAGCATGGCGTCGAGGGTGGGCGGAGCGACCGCCGTCCCCCATTTCCCCTGGCCCGGCACGAGGACGGTCATGGACTTCCCGTCGTAGGCGAAGCGGAAGTCGGGCAGGTCGCCGGCGCGACGAGCCGAGAGGCCGTCGGGCCGCCGCACGGCCGTCTCGTAGGTGTTGAAGAAGGTGGCGAGCTTGCCCTCCGCCACGGGAAGCTCGAGCGACACCTGACCCCGGACCGTGAAGGTGCGGGCGGCCTGGATCCGTCCGCACATCTTCTGGACGAGTGCCAAGCCGGCCGGCCCGTTCGCCGGGGCCGCCGCGGCGTCGCCTCCCAGGCCGAGGAGGAGCGCGGCGATGGAGGTGGCGAGTGCGAGCCGACCGACCACGGATGACCTGCGTGCCTCGATGCGCATGGATGCGCCCTCCCTTCGGTGCGGGTGCGACTATGGCCCACCCCCCATCGGACGTCAGTTCGCTTCGTCTCGACCGGTGGGCCGTCGGGCCGGAATTCACGCCGAGGCATACCCCCCCCAAAGCGGCGACGGCCCCGCGGGCACCCGGAGGGCGCGCCTGTCGGTCCCGGGTGGTGGTCCCGCCTCGCCTGTCGGCCCCGTCCGGGGTATCCTCGATTCGCGTGCTCTCGGTCCCTTCGAGCCGGTCCCCGTCATTCCGGGCAGGCCTGAGCCCGGTGTCCCGGGTCGACGATTTCGACGTCCTTCCCGCGCTTAGCTTCGGGTGGAGCCAGTCCCACACCCAGCTCGGGCGCGGCCGGCCCGACGTCCGGTTGACCATGGCGAGCACCCCGTCCTGCGAACTCGCGGTCATCCGGCGCGAGCCGGGGGTGCTCCTCCAGGGCTCGCCGCCTCGGGGCAAATTGGTCCTCTCGCTGAACGTCGACGGCAATGCCCTGCACCTCCAGCGCCGCCACTGGGCGCTCGACCTCCTCGGCGTGGTGCCGGCCGGGGGCGAGTTCGAGGTCATCTCGACCACCCCGCACACCCTCTTCGGCCTGTGCCTCGATCCGGAGCTGCTCGACGAGGCGGCCCTCGCCCACTGGGGGCACCCGTTTCCTACCGGCAACTCCGGTCCCCGCCTGCGGTTCCGGGACGCCGTGAGCCGGCAAAGGGTCGTCCGGACCTGGGCCGCCTGGCTCCACCGGGCGCGCCGGCAGCCCGGGATGTTTCAGGACCCCGGAGTGGTAGCGATCATGGAGGAGGAGGTCGTGGGCGTCGCGCTGGCGAACGTCGAGCCCACCGTCCGGTGCGCGCCGGTCCACCCGCACCGGGACCTCGCCCTGCGCGCCGAGGCGTTCCTCCGGAATTCCCTGGACGAACCCGTCCGCATCGTCGACGTCTGCGCGGCCGTTCGCACGTCACGCCCCAGCCTTCACGCGAGCTTCCACCAGGCTTTCGGGACCTCGCCGATGGCGTACCGGAAGTCGCTCCGGCTCTCGGCGGCGCAGGCGGATCTGAGGAGGGCCCGGCGCGGGACCACCGTCGTCGCGATCGCGACGAAGTGGGGGTTCTTCCGGTTCGGCCACTTCTCCCGCGATTACCGCGCGATGTTCGGGGAGAATCCGAGCGAGACCATCCAGCACGCCGTCGCCCGGGGCTCGCCCGGTCGCGGGGCCCGCCCCGGCCCATCCGATCCGTTCCCGTAATCGTCCCCTCCGGGCCCGCCGCCAGGGCCGAGTTCGCGGCGCGTCGGGCGCCAGCGGGGCGCAGGCGGGAGTGTTCAAGTTAAGGCGGCAGTCAGCCGCGCCTTTCCCGCCCTGGCCTTGTCCTTGCCCATCTCTCGCCGGACGTGCGGCGTGACGCGGTGCAGTTGCTGGACGGATCTACCGGCGCGCGTGGCACCAGGGTGGCACCAAGAACCAAACAAAGAAGAACCCCCGGTCGAAACCGGGGGTTAGATGGAGCGGGGAAAGGGATTTGGAGGGTCTACACGGTGAGTGAATAACCCAATGCGGGACGCGCCGTTACCTCACAACTCGCCGAGACCCTTCGCCTTTCCCGTTCCGTCGCCTTCCCTCCCGTTTCGGCCCGTCCCGCCTGGTGGTGCACGGTCGGGGCACAGGTGGGGCACATGGCGATCACCCAACCACGAGGAGCCTGCGGAGAGGCTCGATGATGGTGGGAAGGTCCTCGCGCGCCGTCTTCCAGAGGGTCTCGTCCGTGACACCGAAGTACTCGTGGACGACGATGTTGCGCATCCCCCGCATCTCGGCCCAGGGAATCTGCGGGTGGGCAGCGATGACTTCCTTGGGCACGTGCGTGGTGGCCTCCCCGATGATGCCGAAGCAGCGGGAGACCGCGTCCCGCGTGAGGTCATCGGCCATGAAGCTCGCGAGATCCTTGCCGTCCGTGTAGCGACTGATCCGACCGGCCGCATCGAGGATATCCTCGATGCGAAGGCGCCATTCCCTAGCTGGACGCACGAACGGCCTCGGCGAAGATTCGGTCGCGCAGTTGCCGCTTCACGGCATCACGCATGACCAGGTCCACGCGTGTCCCGAGAATCTCCTCCAGCCTTCGCTGAACACGAAAGAAATGGAAGAGTCCAATGGGCTTGTCGAAGTCGACCAGTAGATCGACGTCGCTCTCCTTGCCAGCCTCTCCGCGCGCTACCGAGCCGAACAGGTCGAGCGAGCGCACCCCGAGGGCGGCAAGCTCGGAACGAGCCCCGGCAAGCCGCAGGTGGACGTCGTCGCGCGTCATGGGGGGGGGATTCTAGAGCCAGCCACTGGCGGAGGCTAGATGGGGTGGTTTCGTGAGGCCCCTGGCAAGCCCCCAGACCTCGGCCAGTCGCCCAGGCCATGATGGCCGCCTGCAGCGTTCAGGCTCGCCCCTCTCCCCGGTCGGCGCTGCGGCCAAGCCACCACCCGCAGAGCGCCCACAGTCCCGCCACCGCAGACCCGAGAATCGCGACCGCTCCGGCCGTCATCCCCGCGTTTTCGAGCCCGTTCTTGAGTTGGGCGGTGAGGGCATCGGCTCCGCGATACACGGGGACGTCGATCAGGTTCTTGGCCTTGTAACGCGTCTCCTCGCCCACTCGGCTGAAGAGCATCTCCCGGCCCACGCGAACCAGAGCGTACTCGCCAGCGCGGCGCAGGACGAAGACCACGGCCAGCACGGCCAACGTCCCTGAATACGCCAGCGCCAGCAGCCCGATGACCATTGCCACGGGAACGACCGACAGAAGGGTCTTGATGCCCAGGCGCGCCGCAACGCGTCCCGTCACGAAGAGCTGCGTGACGATCGCGAGCGCCTGGTCGACGGCGTCGAGCATCGAGAACACCTGCGTCCGGCGGGCGGTGGAACTGAAGGTGGCTTCCACGATGCGCAGCTGCTCGAAGTAGAGGAAGGTCGTCACCGGTGCTGTACCAGGACATCGCTGACACTTTTCGCCTCAGGACATCGCTGACAGG
>JBBIOL010000151.1:0-7046 GCA_037443385.1 Anaeromyxobacteraceae bacterium | reverse complement strand
GGGCGCGCTCCTCGCCGGGCTCTCCGCCGCCGCGGCGGCGTGGGTCGGGCTGGCCGTGGCCGAGGCCGCGTCCCCCGCGCTCCCCGAGCGCTGGCAGGCCGCCCTGGCCGGGAGCGACCTCGCCGGGCTGGTGCGGGAGCACGACCTGCTCGGCGACTGGCGGAGGCGGGCCGAGGCCGCGCTCTCGGCGCTCCTGGGAGCGGCGGAGGCGCCGGGTGCGGCGGCGCGCCTCTCCTCCGACCCCGACCTCCGCGTGCTGCTCGCCGATCCCCGGGTGCGTTCCCTGCTCGACGCGTCGCGGGAGACCGGGCGGTCGGGGGCGACCCGGTCGCCAGAGGCGCTCCGCCTCCTCTCCGACCCCGACTTCCGGGCGCGGCTGGAGGCGGCGCAGGAGGCGCTCGACCGCAGGCGGAGGTGACGGGTCGGGGCGCCGGGCCTACCGCGCCTTGCGCGAGGCCTTGCCGACGTCGCGCATGGCGTCGGAGCCCGGGTGACGCCGCTCGTGGGCCCTTCGCAGGTTCGCGTACAGGCCGTCGAGCCGGTCGAGGAGGCGGCGCGGCTTGCGCGGCCTGCGCGTGGAGAGCGCGTGGGCGAAGACGATGGGGGCCGAGATGGTGGAGTCGGAGTAGACCACCACGTGGTTCTTCAGCATGTGGGCCTGGACCTTGCCCCAGCTGATGGCCTCGCTCGGGGTGGCGCCGGAGAGCCCGCCCCACTGCGGGGAGTCGGTGGAGATCTGCAGCACGTACTCGTGGCCGCCCCGGTTCAGGTCCAGGATCTGCCAGAGGGTGGGCTGGGTCTGGAGGTAGAAGTTCTTCGGGGAGCCGCCGCCCAGGATCACCACGCCGTTCACGTCGGCGTCGTAGACGATGGCGGTGGACTCGAGGACGTCCAGGTCGGGGTCGATGGTGGTCTCGCCGCCGCGGAGCTTCATCGCCGCCACGTTCATGCCGATGGACGAGTCCCCGGGGGAGCTCGTGAAGACCGGCACCCGGTACTTCGCCGCCGTGGCCACCCAGGAGCGCTGCGGCTGGGGGGCGTGGCGCAGGACGAGCTGGCCCAGGTAGTCGTGGAGGCGTGGCGTCGAGATGCGGCCGCGCAGCTCCGGGGGGGCCCTTTCCAGGGCCTCCCGGACGAAGGCGTCGGTGTCGAGGAGCGAGTCCTCGGTGATGAAGACGTCGTAGATGCGTTCGATGCCCGCCTGGTAGAGCTCCCGGTCGTCCACCTGGAAGTGGCCCTGGACCACCGGCAGCTCGAGGGCGAAGTGGAGATCGTGGTAGAGGTTCGCCCCGGTCGAGACGATGAGGTCCACGAAGCCGGCCTCGATCATGGCCTGGATGGCGCCGCCGAGCCCGGCCGGGGCCATGGCCCCGGTGACGGTGAGGGCGATGGTGGCGTTGGCGTCGATCATCCGGCCGAAGAGGTCGCATCCCTCCGCCAGCCGGCCACCGTTGAAGGCCCCGGCGCGCCGGTAGACGTCGACCAGGTCCACGACCGACATCCCCTTGCGGAGCCGCATGGGCTCGACGGGGGGCCTTGCGAGATAGCGCTTGCGGAGCGCCTTCGGGGAGGGCTTCTTGACCATGGCGGGCGCGGATCCTGTCCGAGCGCCCGCCCGGCGTCAACGAATCCCGGTCGGAGGGCCCAAGTATCCGGATACTGGGCGGATCAGATCACAGTCTGGGGGACGACGGTGGTCGGCAGGGTGACCGGCGGAGGCTCGACGAGGGAGGGTGCGGCCGCCACCACGGCGAGCGTGGTGCGCCGGAAGACGTCGAGCATGCGCTCCTGCCCCTCGCGCCAGATGGCGGACATCCCGCAGATGGGCTGCCGGCTGCAGCCGTCGTCCTCGTCGAGGCAGACGTTGATGGCGATGGGCCCCTCGGCCGCCTCGATGATCTCGAGCACGCTGATGGTGTCGGCCGGCCGCGCCAGGCGGTAGCCGCCGTGGGGGCCGCGCGTGGAGCGGACGACGCCCTGATCCACCAGCGTCTTCAGGATCTTGGCCAGGAAGTCCTCGGGGACGTCCATCTGCCGTCCGATCTCCCGGAAAGGGACGACGACACCCTCGGGGAGGCCGGCCAGGAAGATCATGGCCCGGATCGCGTAGTCGATCTTCCTGGAGATTCGGAGGACGTGCTGCATGGGGACTCCCTAGCACCCCGTGCCTTGGGGGTTATATGAAGCCGGCGAGATCGACTGCATGCGTCCAGACCACCGTATCATCGACCTGCACACTCATTCTACTGCATCCGATGGACAGTACGCCCCGTCCGAGGTGGCTGCAAGGGCGGCGTTGGCCGGGACCGTCGCCTGGGCGCTGACCGACCACGACACCGTGGCGGGGCTGCTCCCGGCCGCCGAGGCCGCCCGGGAGCTGAGGATGCGATTCGTTCCCGGGATCGAGCTCTCGGCGCTCCTTGACGAGCGCGAGGTGCACGTCCTCGGGCACTTCGTGGACCCGGTCCACCCCGAGCTGCGGAGGTTCGAGGACCTGCTCGCCGACCACCGCCGGGGGCGTACCCGGAGGATCGTCGAGCTGCTCGCCCGGCAGGGGGTCTCGGTCAGCGAGGAGGCCATCCTGGCCTGCAGCGGGGGAAAGACCATCGGGCGTCCCCACGTGGCGCGTGCGATGGTCCAGGCCGGGGCGGTGTCCACCGTGAAGGAGGCCTTCGACCGGTACCTGGGAGAGGGCCGGCCGGCCTACGTGGGGCGCTTCCGGCTGCTCGCCGAGAAGGCGGTGGAGATGATCCGCGGGGCGGGCGGGGTGGCCACGCTGGCGCATCCCGGCGTCTCCCGGGTCCAGCCCCGCGAGCTGCGCCGGCTGCGCGACATGGGGTTCGACGGGGTCGAGGCCGATCACCCGGACCACCCGCCCGAGCAGGCCGGTCGCTACCGGGAGGAGGCGGAGGCGGTGGACCTGGTCTGCACGGCGGGAAGCGACTACCACGGCGAGGTGGTGGCGCCGGACCGCTTCCTGGGCAGCTCCCGGATGTCCACCGCGGAGCTCGACCGGCTCGAGGCGCGGCGACCCAGGCAGGCCGCCGCGCCCCGGAACGGGAGCTAGCCGCGGTAGAACGTGCCGAGCGACAGCCGGGTCCAGTCCATGATCGGCGTGACCCACACGCCGAAGAGGACCGTGACCGAGGCGAAGCCGGCGAGCAGCCACTTGTAGGACGTCGGGTACTCGACCTCGGTCTCGGACAGCGGCGCCTCGAAGAACATCGCCCGGAGGATGCGCGCGTAGTAGTAGAGCGCGACCGCGGTGTTGAGCGCGGCGATGATGGCCAGCACCGCGTACCAGGTGCCGGCGGGCCCGGAGACCCGGTCGAGCACGGCCACGAAGAGCCAGTACTTCGCGGTGAAGCCGATGGAGGGGGGCAGCCCGGTGAGCGCGAAGAGGAAGACCGCCATGGAGACGGCCGCCAGCGGCGCGCGGTGGGTGAGCCCGCGGAACTCGAAGATGGTGGGCGAGCCGGTGAAGCGCTCGACCACGATCACCGCCAGGAAGGCCCCCAGGTTCATGACCAGGTAGGCCAGCATGTAGAGCATGACCGCCTGCGTGCCGACGAACGAGTTGGCGGCGAGCCCCATGAGCGTGTAGCCGGCGTGGGCGATGGAGGAGTAGGCGAGCAGCCGCTTGAGATTCGTCTGGGGCAGGGCGGTGAGGTTCCCGAGCGTCATGGTGACCGCCGAGAGCACGCCCACCACGGCCGGCCAGGGGATGTTCCCCGCCGCCGCGGAGAGCCCCATCATCGTGCCGCGCACGTCGAGCGAGCCCCAGAGCAGCCGGGCGGCCAGCGCGAAGCCGGCCGCCTTGGGGCCGACCGAGAGGAAGGCGGTGAACGGGGTGGGGGCGCCCTCGTAGACGTCGGGGCACCACATGTGCCAGGGCACCGCGGCGATCTTGTAGCCCACGCCGGAGGAGACGAGCACCACCGCCACGATCAGGCCGAGGCGCATGGGCGCGCTCCCCGGCAGGACCTCGATGGCGGCCGCGAAGCGGGTGATGTCGGTCGTGCCGAGGATGCCGTAGAGCAGGCTCATGCCGAAGACCATCGCCCCGGAGGCCACGCCCCCGTAGATGACGTACTTCAGCGCGGCCTCGGCCGCCTTGCGGTCGCCCTTGGAGTAGCCGGCCAGCGCGTAGCTCACCATCGAGACCAGCTCGATGGACATGTAGATCATGAGCAGGTCGGTGGCGCTCGCCATGAGGAACAGGCCGAGCACGATCGCGGTCATGAGCGCGAAGAAAGGGCCGATGCGCGAGGGCGGGTAGGCCCGGGACGGGCCGGCGATGAGCACGGTGAGCGCCGCGCCGGCGAGGAAGAGCCACTTGAAGAAGTTCGCGAAGGCGTCGTTCGCGATCATCCCGTTGAAGAGCGACTGCGCGGTGCCGGGCTGCTGGGCGAGCAGGATCGCCGAGAGACCCAGGACGGCGAGCGTGGCCCCCGAGAGGAGCTTCGCCCGCGCCTCGCTCCGGCGCCAGGCCAGGTCGAGCAGGAAGAGCGCGAGCGTGCCGAGCGTGAGCACCAGCTCGGGGCGGAACCACCCCGTGCTGCGCACGTTCTCGGCGACGAGGAAGGGCTGGATGTCCATCGGTCGGTCTCCGCCCCCGCTACACCGGGCGCAGGTTCTGGATGAGCACCTGCAGCGCCGGGCTGATCGCGTGCAGGATGAACTGCGGGTAGAACCCGAGGAAGATCATGATGGCGGCCAGCGGGTAGAGCGTGAGCCGCTCGCGCCAGTTCACGTCGGGGAACCCGGCGTAGGCCACGTTCAGCTTGCCCAGGAAGACCCGCTGCATCGACCACAGGTAGTAGGCGGCGGTGAGGATCACCGCGGTGGCCGAGATGACCGTGAAGGTCAGGTAGACCGGGAAGCTGCCGAGCAGCACCATGAACTCGGGGATGAAGCCGGCCAGGCCGGGGAGGCCCAGCGAGGCGAAGAAGGTCAGCCCGGTCAGGCCCGAGTACTCGGGCAGCTCCTTGGCCAGGCCGCCGAAGCGGTCCATGTCGCGGTGGTGGGCGCGGTCGTAGATCACGCCCACGATGAGGAACAGCGCCGGGCTGATGATGCCGTGGGTGAACATGTTGTACACGGCGCCGGAGATGGCCATGGGGGTCATGGCCGCCATGCCGAGCAGCGTGAAGCCCATGTGGGAGACCGACGAGTAGGCGACCATCTTCTTGATGTCGCGCTGGGCCAGCGCCAGGTAGGCGGCGTAGATGATGTTGATGACCCCGAACACCGCGATGGCGTTGGCCGCCCACTCCGTGGCGTCGGGGAGCAGCGGGTAGTTGAAGCGGAGGATGCCGTAGGGGCCCATCTTGAGGAGGATGCCGGCCAGGATGACCGAGATGGGGGTGGGGGCCTCGACGTGCGCGTCGGGCAGCCAGGTGTGGAAGGGGAACATCGGGATCTTGATGGCGAACCCGATGAAGAAGGCCACGAAGACGATCTTGGTGAAGGCCACGCCCAGGATGGGGAGGGCGGATGCGAACTGCCCGGCGCGTCCCTGGGCGGCCAGCTCGAGCAGGTTGAAGGTGTGCTTCACCGACATCGTGCCGTCGGCGAGGGTGGCCGGCAGGCTGCGGTAGTAGACCGCGATGATGGCGAGCAGCATGAGCACCGAGCCCGCCAGCGTGTAGAGGAAGAACTTGATGGCCGCGTACTCGCGGCGGGGGCCGCCCCAGACGCCGATGAGGAAGTACATCGGCAGCAGCATGACCTCCCAGAAGACGTAGAAGAGGAACATGTCGAGCGCCACGAAGGTGCCCATCATGCCGGTCATGAGGAGCAGCAGGAGCACCATGTAGCCCGGCACCATGCGCACCGAGAAGTGCTTGGGGTGGTGCTCGTCGTGTCCGTGCCCGTGGTCGTCCTCGTCCATGCCGGCCAGCCCGATGGCCTTCTCGCCGCCCTGCCACCAGGGCATGGAGGCGATGGCGGCCACGAAGGAGATGAGGCCGGTGAGGAGCACCATGGAGATGGAGAGCCCATCGACGCCGACGAACCACTCGACGTTGAAGGGGCGGATCCAGACCGCCCGGCTCACCATCTGCACCCCGGTGGACTTGCCCTGGACGATGAGCCCCTGGGCCCGCGGGTCGAACCAGTGCCAGGCCAGGAACGACGTCACCATCATGAGGCCGCTGGCGACGAGGGTGATCCAGCGCGCGGCCTGGTCGAGGAAGCGCTTCGGGAGGTCGAGGAAATGCCGGACCGCCATCAGCGCCAGGATCACGGCGGCGCCGATGACCGGGAGGAAGGTGGCCCAAACCAGCACGTTGTCGGGGCGGATCATGAAGCCGGTCTCCTAGCGGAAGAGGAAGTTGAGCAGGACGACGAGCAGCGACCCGAGGGCCGCGCCGTAGAGGTAGGTCTGGATGCGGCCGGTCTCGATGCGGCGGAGCACGCGCCCGCCCTCGCGGGTGAGCCCGCCCACGCCGTTCACGGCGCCGTCGACGACGTACTTGTCGATGGCGTCGTCCACGGCGGCGACGAGGCGCGCCAGCCAGCCGAAGAAGTTGACGATCCAGTCGATGACGTGCTGGTCGAACCAAGCCAGGAAGGAGGCCAGGAAGAGCGCGGGGCGGATGATCACCGCGTGGTAGGCCTCGTCCACGTAGTACTTGTTGTAGACCAGCGTCCAGAAGCCGAAGAAGCGCTCCTTGAGCTCGCCGGGGACGCGGCTCCTGCCGTCCTTGAAGAGCTTCATGGCGAAGAACCAGCCGATGGCGGCGGCGCCCACGCCCATGGCCTGGAAGAGCCACTCGGTGGCGTGGCTGGTGTGCAGGAAGGTCACCTCGGCGGGGAGCGCCGGGGCCAGCCAGTGCTCGAGGATGGGCTCGTGCCCGGTCCAGAGCAGCGGGATGCCGAGCAGGGAGACCAGCACCGCGCCGGCGGCCAGGGTGACGAGCACGAAGGTGATCGAGCGCGGCGACTCGTGGGGGACCCCGCCGTGGTGGCCGTGGTCGTCGTGCCCGCCGTGGGCGTCGTCCTTCGCGTGCGCGCCGTGGGTCGCCGCCGGGGCGTGGGCCACG
>JBBIOL010000150.1:0-7119 GCA_037443385.1 Anaeromyxobacteraceae bacterium | reverse complement strand
GATCCCGCCCGGCCCGGTGGCGGCCCCGGTCCGACCGCGCCCCCTCCTGCGCGGCGTCTTCCACGTGGTGGCGGCGCTGGCGGCACTGCCCGCGGCGGCATGGCTCGTGTCGCGCGCCGGGTCGCGCACGGCCGGGGTGGGGGCCGCGGTCTACGGCGGCTCGCTGGTGGTCCTCTTCAGCGTGAGCGCGATCTACCACCGGGTCTACTGGACCGACCGGAAGGTCCGCTCCGCGGTGGGCCGCCTCGACCACTCGGCCATCTTCGTCCTCATCGCCGGGACCTACACGCCGTTCTGCCTGCTCCTCGGGGAGCGCGGCCACGCGCTGCTCGCCGCGGTCTGGGTGAGCGCCGCGGTCGGCATGGTGATCGTGGTCTTCTTCCCGCGGACCCCGAAGCCGGTGCGCTCGGCCATCTACGTCCTGCTCGGCTGGTACATCGTGCCCTTCCTGCCCGCCCTGCACGCCGCCCTCGGCGCGGGCCCCTTCGCGCTCGTGATCGCCGGCGGCGCCTGCTACACGGTGGGTGCGGTGATCTACGCGGCCCGCCGCCCGGATCCGTACCCCACCGTCTTCGGCTTCCACGAGATCTTCCACGTGCTCGTGGTCGCGGCGGCGGGCTTCCAGTTCGTGGCGGTGGACGCCGCCGTCCGCGCCATGGGCTCGGGCTGAAGGGTGCGCGGGGCTACCGCGGCGCCGGGTAGTGGACGATGGCGACCACGCCCGGGATGTACTTGAGGTCGGAGCGCACGGGCCCGCGGGTCCACCGCGTCTGCCGCATGTCGATGAAGTTCGCGTCGGAGGTCTCCCCGAGCGGAGGTCCCCACCTCCGGACGAGCGCGTCGCGGAGGCGGACGTAGGCCTCGGCCTCCACGTAGGTCTTCTGGCCGGTGCGAAGGCTCACGAGCGCGAGCTTCCCGTCCTCGAAGACGAAGCGCACGTCCATGGAGAGCCCCTCGAACGCGTAGCCGTCGATCCCCGCCGCGACCGTGTTGCCATCGGCCAGCTTCATCGGCGGCTGGAGCAGGCGGGCCTCCCCCCCGAGGGCGGCCACGACCGCGTCCGGGGACATGCCGAAGCGGGCGGCGCGCCAGCCGGCCACCGGCGCATCCGGGTCGCCCGGGAGCGCGGCCGGGGCCGCGACCGCGGGGGCCGGTGTGCCCGGGGGGCTGGACAGGGCCAGGACGGCGATCAGCGAGGCGATGTGCATGGCCGCCATTCTATCCCGAAGGGTGCGGTCGTTCGCCGTCGCGCGGCACTCGGATATCATCCGGGAATGCGCGTGAACGAACCCTTCCGTGTGGCCGCGGCCCTGCTCCTGGTCCTGGCCGGTGGCGCCGCCGCGGAGGATCCGCCCGCCCCTCCCCGGACCGCGGAGGCCCCGCCTCCCGTGCCCGACGAGCCCGCCCCGGAGCCCGCGCCGGCGCTCGTCCCCACCCCTCCGGGTTCGCCCGAGGACCAGGCGCTCTGGAAGGCGACCCTCGACATCGGAAACCAGCTCACCGCGGTGCGGGTGGAGGGCGCGCGGCTCCACTGGAAGATCCGCAACGAGGAGCTCCACGCGCGGCTCGAGGCGCTCACCCGCAAGGAGCCGGACCGTGCGAAGGAGATCGAGGCCGTCCGCTCCGAGCTCCTCGCGGCGCAGGTGGCGAGCTACGGCGACCTGCAGGGACGCTGGCCGCTCGACAAGACCCGGGCCTGCCAGTACCCGAACAGCCTGCTCGGCAGCACGATGATCGTCGCGGCCGAGCGAAGCGTGCCCGGCGAGCTCGGCCAGGTCCGCGACGCGGCCTCCCGCTGCCTCGACGTGGGGCGGGCGACGCTCGCGCGGGTGTCGCGCTCGAACGCCGCGCTTGCGGCCGCGGTCGAGAAGGCCGGGCAGACCGTGGGGCCGATGGCCCCCAACACCGGCAGGTGACCGTGCGCGCGCTCCCCATCGCGGCGATCCTGCTCCTGCCGGTCCTGGCCCGGCCGGCCGGGCCGGAGTGTCGGGGCACGCTCTCCGGGAAGGTGACCGGCTCCTTCACCTGCACCGCGTCCCTCATCGAGCCCGGGGACGGCGAGGCCACCTTCATCGTGCAGCCGAAGGGGCCGATCCCGGACGTCCCGGCCTACGCGCCCGGCGCCTTCCGGATTCCGCTCCCGGTGAAGACGGGCACGTTCACGCTCGACACGCTCGGGATGGGGAAGGCCAGCGTGGCCGCCGAGGGCGGGACCCTCTACACCGCGACGAGGACCTCCGGCCAGCGCGGCGAGGTCACGCTCGTCCTCCGAACGGTGAAGCCGCACCCCGAGGTGAAGGGAGCCTGGATCGCCCACGGCACCTACCGCGCGCGGCTCATCCCCGCCGGCTACGGCAAGGGCGGCGAGGTGATCGTGGAGGTGACCTTTTGAGGAGGCTCGCCATCGCGGCCGGGGGCATCCTGCTCGTCGGGGGCGGGGCCATCGCCGTCATCCTCGCCACCGGGGGCGACCCGGCCAGCCCCGACCTGCCCCCGGTGACGGCCGCCGCTCCGGCTCCCCCACCCGTCATCCCGGTGGGGCCGCTCCCGGGCATCGGCGCGGACGGGAAGGCGGTCCGGCTCGAGGCCCCCCCGGTGGAGTTCGAGCCCGAGCCCCCGCCCCCCGACGCGGGTTCGTGGGAGGCCATCCCCGCCGCCTCCCGACCGAACCGGATGGGGCCCATCGGGCCGGTGCTCGCGAACGAGCTCTCCGAGGTCCTGCAGCCCCGGCTGGCGCAGTGCTTCGACGAGGAGACCCAGTCCCGCTTCGGCCAGACCCCGGTCTCGCGGCCGCTCAACGGCCGGGAGGCGGACGACGCCGGGACGATCCTCCTCGTCCTGAACGTCGAGGTCTCGCCCGGCCAGGTCCGCATCGCCGACGCGCCGGTCGAGCAGCAGGGGCCCGCGAGCGACGGCACGGTGGCCTGCGCGCAGCGGGTCCTGCGCGGCCACGTGGTGCGGACCCCGGTGGCGACCGACACCCGCCGGGTCCGGATGGCCTTCCAGCTTCACCCGTAGGCACCCGGGGCCCGTCACCGGCCCGAAAGAGGAGGGGGGCGGCGCCTCGCGGCACCGCCCCCCCCGTTCACTTCACGCCGCGCGTGCCCGGCCTACGGCACGACGAGGCTCGTGCGCATCATCTCCGAGTCCTCGTGGGAATTGATGTGGCAGTGCCAGACGTACGGGCCGGAGGTCACGGCCTCGTACACCCACGGTGCGGCGGTGCAGGTCTGTGTCGGGCAGGTGCCCGGGGCGGCGAGCGGGTTCACCGGGTTGCCGGCCGAGCCCGGGGCGGTCGGGGCGCCCACCGGGTTCGCGCTGGTCCCGGCGTTGGCGCCCGGCCAGCGGGGCGTCCAGTCGGCGACGATGGTGGTGACGGCGTTGGGCGGGGCCTGGACCACGTCCTTGTTGCCCCGCTCGTATGCGGCCACCGGAACGGCCACGCCGGCCACCGGGATGTACGGCACGCCCAGGGCGGAGAGGCCGGTCACGTCGGGGACGAGGACCATCTCGTTCCCCGGAGCCGGGCCGGGCATGCAGGCGCCGGCGCCGCACAGGTCGGTCTTGTAGCCCAGCACGTCGAGCGGCTGGCGCTGGACCACCTGGTGGCGAACGAGGTGCGGGTGCATGGGGTGGGCGTCCACGGTGAGGTTGATGAACATCCAGGCCTCACGCGTCCCGTAGTTCGGGGTCTCGGTGACCTTGAACTCGAAGGGCACGCCGTTCAGCTGCATGCCGAGCGGGAAGAGCGTCCGGTTGTCCACCTTCTCGTTCAGGTAGACCTGCCGGACGATGGGCTTCTGGCCGGCCGGCCAGACCACCGCCTGGTTGTTCGCCGTGCGCAGCGAGACGAAGGTGGGGTCGGTCACCTTGGTGGGATCCTTCGGCATGCAGGAGGTGGCCAGGTTCTGCTGCCAGGTGAGCGCGGGGTCCCAGGCCATGACGGCGGGAGCGCCGGTCATTCCGCAACCGCGGACGCCGGGGCCGCCGCCGGCGGCCGCCGAGTTGCGCACGTCGAACCGCATGATCACGTTCAGGTCGGGCCAGGGCGACGGACCGAGGGCGCTCGTGAAGGGCGGGAAGCCGGCCGGGAAGGGAGCCGGGGCGTTGTTCACCAGGTAGACGTCGGCGTTTCCGAAGGCGGTCTGCCCGTTCAGGTTGCCGAAGTCGATCAGGATCTCGTAGCGCTCTCCCGGGCACATGGTGATGGACCGGGTGCGGACCGGGCGCTGCAGGTAGCCCTGGTCGCTCGCGATCACGTAGAAGTCCTGGTTGCCGGTGAGGTTGGTGTTGGGCGCCGGGGCGGCCTGGCCGATGCGGCGGCCCAGGAAGCCCGACGTGTAGCAGCGCGAGTCGGAGCCGTTCACGAGGCGGATGCGGTACCAGCCGGTCTCGACCGTCTTCTTCGGCCAGAGGACGCCGTTCACGAGCGCGTGGTCGCCGAAGTACTCGGGCACCCAGGTCGGGTGGACCTCCGGGTTCACGCCGGGCGTGACCGGGGTCTGGCCGACCACGCCGAGGCCCGCCGGGGGCGGCGGCAGCGGGGTCTGGCCCAGGCCGTTCGAGAAGTTGATGCTGCCGTCGGAGTTGAAGGCGCGGTCCTGGATGGCGAGGAAGAGGTCGTACTTCGGCACGCCGAGGGCGTCCCGCGGGGCGGTCATGGGCTCGAGCCAGGTGTACTCGGAGCCCACCGGGAGCGGCTTGTTGCCGTCGCCGATCCAGCCGAGCGCGGCGGGGATCGGGCCGTGGTGCTTCGGGTCGTAGACCGGGAAGAAGCCGGCGGGACCGGCGATCACGTTGTGGTGGGTCTTGCCGATGGTGTGGTCGTGGAACCAGATCGTCGCCTCCTCCTGGATCATGGGGTAGGCGTAGACGTCGGCGTTCCCGGCGGGTCGGCTGAGGGCGATGTTGGTCGGATTCTCGAACGGCGGCATGACCTTGTTCTGGGCGATGCCGTTGTACTTGGCGGCCGTCACGGCGTTGCCGAACCACTTCAGGGCGAAGCCGTCGGTGGAGGGCGGGATCTCGCCGCCGTGGAGGTGGGTCACCCAGCTGTTGTCCGGCTGCTGCGGGCTGCCGTACTGGTTCACGCCGTCCGGAGGCACCGCGGTGGCGGGGCCGGCCAGCGCCGGGTCGATGCGGGACTTCACGCCCATGAAGGTGCGGTCGATGGCGCAGGGCCAGTCCGCGGCCTCGGGGTGCGGGCAGAGGACGTGGCTGTTCGGGAACTCGTTCGTCCACTTCACCACCACCGGCTTGCCGGCGGTGGCGCGGATGTTGATGGACGGCCAGGTGGCCACGTAGCTGTTGGCCGACCAAGGCGAGGCCACGCCGGGCGAGAAGAGCGGCGGCGCGAAGACGTTGCAGACGCCGGCCACGCCCGTGGCGGGGTCGATCGGGCAGGCCCACGGCGACGGGGCCACGGCGCCGTTGATGCACTTCTGGGTCGTGGCGTTGGCGCAGGCGCCCAGGTTGGAGAGGACCTGGGTGACCGGGCCGCCGCCCATGTTGATCTGCCCGACGCCCCAGATCGGCGTGAAGAGCGGGTTGCCCACCGGGACCTTGCCGCCCGCGGCGGTGCAGTAGGTGGCCTTGAAGCCGGCGCTGGCATCGGCGGGGCAGTCACAGCCGCCCGTGATGTTGCAGACGAGGCCGGTCCACTGCATGCCGTTCGGGACCGTGCACGGGGCGCCGTTGCAGAGCGCGCCGCGACCCTTCGGGTTGGGGAACAGCCCGGCGTCGGCGATGCCCTGGAAGCCGAACGCCTCGTGCAGGCCGATCTCGTAGTAGTCGGCGCCCGGGTACATGGCGGTGTCGGGCGTGTAGTCGATCGGGTTCAGCACCTCGAAGACGAACTTCGGGGTGGCCGGGATTCCCGCCGCCGCCGCGGTGGGGATCATCGGCGCGAGCGTCTTGAAGGGGAAGGAGGAGGGCGCGCCGCAGCCGGCCCACCCGCCCGCCGACCGCTGGCTCACGCCGGCACCGGCCTCGCAGCTGAAGCTGGAGCTGGCCTTCGCGTCGCAGAGGTTCTGGGAGAGCGCCGGGAAGAGCCCCGCGTTGGCCGAGCTCGCCAGGCACTGGCCCGGGTAGGGGTAGTTCACCTGGTAGTTGGTGCCGGAAGGGCCCTGCAGGTTCTGCAGGGGGAAGGCTGCGTTCGCCGCCTTCGGATCCGGGTTGAGCTTGGTGAACGCCATCTGCGCGCTCGCCGCGGAGGCCCAGGCGAGCCCTCCGACGGTGGCGACCGCCACGATTGCCCTGTGCATCCTGGTCACGCGATTCTCCTTCTTGCCGGCTGCCGGCGCTGCCTAGACTCCAGGTGAACGACGCCGCTCCCCCGGGAACTGCCGGCCTGCGACGCGTGCCCGCTGCACGCGCCCGGTTCCGGTGTGAAGGAGTGTTGCGATCTTGAAGTGCGATGGATTGTCCCCATTGCGAGGTACAGGTCCTCGATCTCGTCATTGACGACAATCAACTCTTGGCGGTGCCCACGTGCGTGGCGTTCATCCTTCAAAATCGACCGCTTATGGGGCAGGCGCGACAAAATGCCCCAGGGAACGCGATCTTGAAAATAAGAACCCGTTCATCGGATTCTAATCCTGGTCACTACCCCGAAGGGTTGTGTAGGCATGCTGTCCAGCCCTTGTACTTTGGATGCGGTGCGACAAACCGATCGTGGTACAGAAACGATTACACCCCAAAATAGAGTCACCAAGTAGACATTTATCGAGGCCCGGATCTGGACTCTTGGGTGTCGGAGGTGTTGGCGGCCGGGAATCGACCGATCGCGCGACGTCCTTCGCCGCGGCTCCCGCGTGACTTCGAGTGAATAGCGGCCGCGAGCGGGTGCGCCCCGCGGCGCTTCGATGTAAGGTGCGCCCCCCATGGCGCTCATCGATCTGGAACCCGAATCCTCCGGCTCGCGCAGGTCCGGCCGGGCGGGGACGCTGATCCTCGCCGCCGTCCTCCTGGCCGTGGCCGCCGGCGCCGGATACTGGCTGGGCCGGCGCGAGCCCGGGGCCCCGTCGCCGCGCGCGGAGCAGACGGCCGCCCGCCCCGAATCGGCGCCGCCCGTTGCAACGCAGCCCGCCGCGCCGACTTCAGCGGCGCCGACCCCCGCCG
>JBBIOL010000149.1:6906-7165 GCA_037443385.1 Anaeromyxobacteraceae bacterium | reverse complement strand
GCTCCGGCCGCCGCGGGCGAGGCGCCGGCGCCCGTCGTGCCCGTGGCGAAGGCCGCACCGGCCGGGGACAACGTCCTCGCCCGCCGGGTGGACGAGGCCAGCCCGCCGTCGCCGGCCACCGCGCTCACCGGCGTGAAGGTGGAAGGGGACCGGGTCATCCTCTCGACCAACGGGCCGGTGGGAACCTTCGAGGTCATCGAGCTGCGCGATCCGCCGCGGGTCGCCATCGACCTTCCGGGCGTGGAGAAGGCGCCCCGGA
>JBBIOL010000149.1:0-6868 GCA_037443385.1 Anaeromyxobacteraceae bacterium | reverse complement strand
GGTCCGCTTCGGCCGGGACGCCGGGAAGGTGCGCGTGGTCCTCGACGCGCCCACCGACGTCGCCGGCGTCGAGGTGGAGCGCGTCGGGCGCGGCCTCTCCGTCCGGACCGCCGCCGCGGTCGCCGCGGCAACGGTCGCACCCGCCGCCCGGTCGTCCGCCCCGCGCGAGCCCGCCGCCGGTCCGGCTGTGGTGGCGGCCCCTCCCGGCGCCGCACCGGAGGCTTCCCCCGCGCCCGCCCTGGCCGCCATCCAGGACCTCAAGATCCACCAGTCGGGCGGCACCGCCCGCATCGAGATCTCGGGACGGGTGGAGCACGCCGTCTCCCGCCCCGACGCGCGCACGCTGGTCCTCACGCTCGAGGGAGCCCGGCTGCCGAAGCGGCTGGAGCGCTCGGTCGACACGAGCGGGGTCCCCGGCCCGCTCGCCATGGTGAGCGCCTTCAACCAGCCGTCGGGCAAGGTGCGGGTGGTGGCCACGCTCCGCTCCGACGACGCGAGCGACCAGGTCCTGGAGACGAGGAAGGGGCTGGTCTGGACCGTCGTCGGCGGCGAGCCCGAGCGCCGGGCGGCAGAGGAGGCGCCGGCCGTTCCCGCCGCCGGCTTCGCCGCGGCCGCGCCGGACTACGCACTCCTCGGGGCCCCGGGCCAGAAGCAGTACGCCGGGCAGCGCATCACCCTCGAGTTCCACGACATCGACGTGCGCAACCTGCTGCGGCTGCTCGCCGACGTCTCGAAGAAGAACATCGTCATCGCCGACGACGTCACCGGGAAGATCACCGTCTCCCTGCGCAACGTGCCCTGGGACCAGGCGCTCGACATCGTCCTGCAGTCGAAGGGGCTCGGCAAGGTCGAGGTCGGCAACGTCATCCGGGTGGCCAGGTACGAGGTCATCGCCAAGGAGGAGGCGGCCAAGCTCGAGGCCCAGAAGAACCGCCAGGTGCTGCTGCCGCTCAAGGTCCGCATCATCCCGGTGAACTTCTCCACGGCCCAGGAGCTCTCCCGGCAGGTGAAGGACGTGCTCACCGACCGCGGGACGGTCACCATCGACGAGCGCACCAACGTCCTCATCGTGAAGGACACCCAGGAGGCGCTGGCTCGCGCCGAGGGGCTGGTCCGCAACCTCGACACCGAGACCCCGGGCGTGCTCATCGAGAGCCGCATCGTCGAGGCGCAGACCAACTTCGCCCAGGCCATCGGCGTCCAGTGGGGCGGCAACTTCGGATTCAGCCCGGCCACCGGCAACGGCCTGCCGGTCGGGTTCCCCAACATCATGACCGGCGGTGGCGCGGCCGGGCAGGACCCGAACCAGGGCACCTCGTCCAAGCCCAACTACGCCGTCAACCTGCCGGCCCCGGTCGGGCAGGGGGCGGGCGGCGGCATCGGCCTCGCCTTCGGCTCGGCCAACGGCGCCTTCAACCTGAACCTCCGGCTCACCGCCGCCGAGCGCAAGGGCCTGCTCAAGACCATCTCGGCGCCCAAGGTGGCCACGCTCGACAACAAGGAGGCCACCATCTCCCAGGGCCAGTCGATCCCCTTCTCGCAGGTGTCCGCGTCCGGCGTGAACACCACCTTCGTCGAGGCCCTGCTCGAGCTCAAGGTGACGCCGCACGTCACGGCCGACGGGTCGATCCTCATGAAGATCAAGGCCACCAACAACAAGCCCGACCCCAGCCTCACCGGCGCGAACGGGCAGCCCTCCATCACCAAGCGCCAGGCCGAGACCACGGTCCTCGTGAAGGACGGGGACACCACGGTCATCGGCGGCATCTACACCCGCGCCACCGCCAGCGTGACCAACTCGGTGCCCTTCCTGGGCGACATCCCCATCCTCGGCTTCTTCTTCAAGACCAAGGCGGACGACGACTCCCACACCGAGCTGCTCATCTTCATCACGCCGCGCGTCCTGAACCGCCAGTCGATGGTGGGCGGGAACGTCCCGGCGGCGAACTAGGAGACCGCCATGAGGATCCGCACACTCGCCGCCATCGGGGCCGCGCTCGGGCTCTCCGCCTGCGCCGCGGAGTTCAGCCCCATCGCGTTCTTCGCCATCTGCGCGCCTCCCGCCCCGGACGCCACCGCCGGCGCCTGCGTCTATCCCGCCACCTGCGCCAACTCCTTCGCCGGGACGCCGCTGCTCGACGCGACCACGGCCGGGACCGACTTCCGGCTGTCCTTCCAGATCACGAACCCGCTCGTGAACAACGCGGACAACGCGAACGGCCGGGTGAACACCAACGACGCCATCGTCCAGTCCTACGAGATCCAGTACCCCGGGACGAGCCTCGCGACGGTCACCGTCCCGGCCGCGGTCACCGTTCCCACCGCGGGGACGGCGGGCGCGCTCGTGCCGCTCATCCCGGCCCAGTACTTCCCCATGCTGGCCCCGCCGGGGAGCGCCACCACGACGCTCACGCTCAACCTGCGCGCCCACGGCGTCCTGGCCTCGCAGGACCCCTTCACCACCGCCTGGTTCCAGGTGCCGGTGAAGATCTGCTCCGGCTGCCTGGACTTCAACGTCTGCGGGACGGGCAGCGTCCTGCTCGCGTCCTGCCCCTCCTCGGTGGCCGGGGCCATCTCTCCCGGGCAGAGCGCCGGGATCCTCTGCTCCAGCGTCGCGCAGTAGCGGCCACCCGGCCGGGCGCCCCCTGCCGCGCCCCGCCTTGACGCGGGGGCGGGCCGACGCTACAACGGCCGCGGCTCGTCGAGCCGCCGCCCGGATTCACGGGCGTTTTCTCCGGAGAAGGGCGGGCCGGCATGGGCTTCCGGGAGCACTTGCAGGAGATCTGCAGGGGCGTCGACGGCGCCCTGGCCTGCTCGCTCATGGGCATGGACGGCATCGAGGTGGACGGCCACGTCCAGGCCGACGCCGGGGTGGACGTGCAGTCGATGATGGTCGAGATGACGGGCATCCTGCGCACGGCGCGCGAGGCGGCGGAGACCCATCAGGCCGGGGGCCTCGCCGAGTTCAGCCTGTCCACCGACCGGCTGCTCACCGTCGGCCGGCTGGTCTCGCCCGACTACTTCATGGTGGTGGCGCTGCGGCCGGAGGGGAACGCGGGCAAGGCCCGGTACCTCCTCCGGGTGACGGCGCCCCGGGTGCTCGCCGAGCTGTAGGCACCACCCCGCCGGCCCGCAGCGCGGGCGGTCGACCCGAACGCGGAACGAAAAAGAGGAGCACGCGGACATGGGAGACACACTCGACACCAGCGCCTTCCGGCGAGGGCTCAAGATCGAGATCGACAAGGAGCCCTGGGAGATCGTGGAGTTCCAGCACGTGAAGCCCGGCAAGGGGAGCGCCTTCGTGCGCACCCGCATCAAGAACCTGCTCACCGGGCGCACCATCGACAAGACGTTCAAGTCCGGAGACGTGGTGGGGAAGCCCGACCTGGAGGAGAAGGAGATGCAGTACCTCTACAAGGAGGGCGAGCACTACAACTTCATGGACAACAAGAACTACGAGCAGACGTTCCTCACCGAGGAGCAGATGGCCGAGGCGAAGAACTTCATCAAGGACAACACCACCACCCAGGTGCTCTTCTACAACGGCAAGGCGATCGGCATCGAGATCCCGAACGCCATGGACCTGCGGGTGGTGAAGTGCGACCCGGGTGTCCGCGGGGACACGGTCTCGGGCGCCACCAAGCCCGCCGTGCTCGAGACCGGGTACATCGTCAAGGTCCCGCTCTTCATCAACGAGGGCGAGATCCTCCGCATCGACACCCGCACCGGCGAGTACCTGACCCGCGTGGCCGGCTAGCATCCCCCCTCACACCCCACCCACGGCGCAGGAGGCAAGATGGCGAGCAAGAAGGCGGACGGCGGCAAGGAGCAGGCGTCGGGCGGTTTCACGCTCGGTGAGGTGACCAAGCTGGTCGACTCCCTGGAGGGGAGCGACGTCCGCAGCCTGGTGTGGAGCCGGGGCGGGGAGAAGATCGTCATCCGCCGGGGCCCGGCCCCGGTGAACGTGCTGGCGGCGGCGCCGGCGCCGGTGTCCATGGCCGCCCCGGTGGCGGTGGCGCCGGTGGTGGCGTCCGTCCCGGCGGCCCCCGCGGCCGCGCCCGCAGCGGCCCCCAAGGCCCCCGAGAAGGCCCCGGAGAAGCCCGGGCACGTGGTGACCTCGCCCTTCGTGGGCACCTTCTACCGGGCCCCGTCGCCCGACTCGCCGCCCTTCGTCGACGTCGGCTCCACCGTGAAGAAGGGACAGGTGCTCTGCATCGTCGAGGCCATGAAGCTCATGAACGAGATCGAGGCCGAGGTGGAGGGCAAGATCGCCGAGATCTACGTCCTCAACGCGACCCCGGTCGAGTTCGGGGAGAAGCTCTTCCGCATCGAGCCCGCCTAGGGCGGGGGGGCGCCATGTTCAAGAAGGTGCTCATCGCCAACCGCGGCGAGATCGCGCTGCGCGTGATCCGCGCCTGCCGGGAGCTGGGGATCGGGACGGTGGCGGTCCACTCCACCGCCGACGCCGACTCCCTGCACGTCCGCTTCGCCGACGAGGCCGTCTGCATCGGCCCGCCCCAGTCGAAGGCGAGCTACCTCGACACCCGGGCGCTCCTGTCCGCCGCGGAGGTCACCGGGGCCGACGCCATCCACCCCGGGTACGGGTTCCTCTCCGAGAACCCGGCCTTCGCCGAGCTCTGCGAGAAGCTGGGGCTCAAGTTCATCGGCCCCCGCTCCGAGATGCTGCGGCTCATGGGCAACAAGGTGCAGGCCCGCGAGGCCATGGAGAAGGCCGGCCTCCCGCTCCTGCCCGGCGCCCGCGGCGTGCTGAAGGACGCCGAGGAGGCCGAGGCCATCGCCCGCGAGATCGGGTTCCCGGTCATCCTCAAGGCGGCCGCCGGGGGCGGCGGGCGCGGCATGAAGATCGTCCGGGAGGCCTCCGCCATCCGCAAGGCCTTCGACGGCGCCAGCACCGAGGCGCTGGCCGCCTTCGGCGACGGGTCGATGTACCTGGAGCGCTACGTCGAGGAGCCGCGCCACATCGAGCTGCAGATCGTGGCCGACGAGCACGGCAACATCATCCACCTGGGCGAGCGCGAGTGCTCGGTGCAGCGCCGCCACCAGAAGATGATCGAGGAGGCTCCCAGCCCGGCGGTGTCGCCCGAGCTGCGCCGGGAGATGGGCGAGGTCGCGCTGAAGGCCATGCGCGACATCGGCTACAACAACGTCGGCACCATCGAGTTCCTCCTCGACGAGAAGGGGCGCTACTACTTCATGGAGATGAACACCCGCATCCAGGTGGAGCACCCGGTGACAGAGCAGGTCTACGGCCTCGACCTGGTGCGGCTGCAGATCAAGCTCGCGAACGGCGACGTCCTGGAGCGCACCCAGGACTCGGTGGTCCCCCGGTTCCACGCCATCGAGTGCCGGGTCAACGCCGAGGACCCGCGGACCTTCGCGCCCTCGCCCGGGACCATCACCGGCTACCACCAGCCCGGCGGCTACGGGGTCCGCGTCGACACGATGGCCTACGAGGACTACCGGGTCCAGCCGTACTACGACTCGCTCGTGGCCAAGCTCATCTGCTGGGGCGACAAGCGCGAGGTCGCCATGAGCCGCATGCGGCGCGCGCTCGACGAGTACGTCATCGAGGGCATCAAGACCAACATCCCATTCCACAAGCGGGTGCTCGACCACCAGGGCTTCCTGGGCGGCCGATACGACACCCGCATCGTCGACCAGATCCTCTCGGCCGGGGGCGAGAACCTCCCGCGCCACTGACCGGTCCGGGCGGAAAATCATCTGGGATTCCGCCATCCTGGATAATCCAGTCCCTTGACCACGGTCTGCCCTTTCGCTACGCTCGGTCGCCTCCCGCCCAGGCGCGCTTCCACCCCCCGCCGGGGCGTGGCCGGCTAGCCCCGGCGCGAGCCGAACACTTCGATGGCGGTGGACAAGAACAAGATCGTCGCCGAGGCGACACGGTTCGTTCAGAGGGGGCAGTACGACAAGGCCATCAAGGCCTACGAGCGGATCCTGGCCGAGGACCGCAGGGAGGTCCGCACCCTCCTCAAGATCGGCGAGATCCACCAGAAGAAGGGCGACGCCGCCGCGGCGGCCACCATCTTCAACCAGGTCGCCGAGATCTACGGGGAGCAGGGCTTCTTCCTGAAGGCGGTCGCCGTCTACAAGCAGATCGCCAAGCTCGTCCCCGACGACGTCCGGGTGAACGAGAAGCTGGCCGGCCTCTACCAGCAACTCGGCCTGCTCAACGACGCCACGAACCAGCTCCAGGCCGTGGCGGCCACCTACGAGAAGGCCGGGGACCAGGGCCGGCACCTCGACGTGCTGCGGCGCCTGCTCGACCTCGATCCGGAGAACGTGGTCACCTGCCAGCGCCTCGGCGACCTCTACGCCAAGGCCGGCCGCGGGGCAGACGCGCTCGAGCTCTACCGGCGGGCCGCCGCCCACCTCCGGGAGAACAGGCGCTCCGACGAGTACGTGAAGCTGGCGGAGCGGATCTGGCAGCTCACGCCGGACGACCTGGCGCTCGCCCGCGAGCTCGCCCAGGAGTACCTGGCCCGGGGCGACACCAAGAAGGCGCTCGGCAAGCTCCAGGTCTGCCACGGGGCCGACAAGTCCGACGTCGAGACCCTCCGCCTCATGGCGCAGGCCTTCCGGGACCTGGGCCAGGTCTCGAAGACCATCGCCGTGTACCGGGCGCTGGCGCGCGTCCACGCCGAGCGCGGCCGGCGGGAGGAGGCCGCCGCCACCTGGCGGATGGTGCAGGAGCTCCTCCCGGACGATCCGGAGGCGCGCGACGAGCTCCTGGCGAGCGGAGCGGCGCGCCCGGGTCCGCCGTCCCGCCCCGCTGCGCCGCCGCCCGGTCCGGCGGAAACAGCTCGAAGTCGGTCCTGCCGGTCATCTC
>JBBIOL010000148.1:0-7330 GCA_037443385.1 Anaeromyxobacteraceae bacterium | reverse complement strand
GCTCCACACCACCGCCTGCGTGGTGGCCTCGCCCACCCCGCGGGCGCCGCCGGTCGCGCCGTAGCCCCGGTAGGTGGCGATGAGCGAGACCACGGTGCCGAAGAGGAGCGCCTTCGTGAGCCCGTGCGCCATGTCGTGGACGTCGAGCATCGACCGGGTGTGATCGAGGAACGGGCCGGGCGGGATGAACGACACGTGCACGCCGATGAGGTAGCCCCCCAGGTAGCCCATGGCGCTGAAGACCACGGCCAGCACCGGCATCATGAGCGTGGCCGCCACCACGCGGGGCACGACCAGGTAGTGGACCGGGTTCACCGCCATCGACTCCATGGCGTCGATCTGCTCGGTCACCCGCATGGTGCCGAGCTCGGTGGTGATGGCGCTCCCCGACCGCCCCGTGACCATGAGCGCGGTGAAGACCGGCCCGAGCTCCCGGACGAGGCTGATGGCGACGAACCCGCCCACGTAGCCCTCGGCGCCGAACTGCCGCATGGCGTAGTTGCCCTGCAGGGCGAGCACCATGCCGGCGAAGAGCCCGGTCACCGCGACGATGAAGGTCGAGCCGACCCCGATCGCCGCCGTCTGCTGGAGCAGGAGCTCGACGCGGAAGGGCGGACGCAGCACCCACGCCAGGGCCTCGCCGGCGAACAGCACCTGCCCGCCGAAGTCCTCGAAGGCCGCCCGGATACGCCCCACGTCCCCTCCCGCCGGGCCCCTGGCCCCGCGCGAAAGCCCGCACAGTAGCATCGAAAGGCGGCCTGCGCGTGGGGCGCCGTTGCGGCTATACTCCGCCCTCCATGGCCAAGGTCGGTGGCGAGGTCGACGCGTTCTGCACGAAGTGCCAGCTCCTGCTCGCCCACACCGTGATCGCCATGGTCGGGGCGGTCCCGGTGAAGGTGGAGTGCAACACCTGCCGCGCCGTGCACCGCTTCCGCGGCGCCTCCACCCTGCCCCGCCGCCCGGCCGCGCCCCGGGTGAAGGTCACCCAGAGCTTCGACGAGCTGCTCGCGGCCCACCCGGTGGAGCCCCGCCGGTACCTCCCCAGCGGCACCTTCGCCGAGGGCGACGTGCTCGACCATGCCAGCTTCGGGCGAGGCCTCGTCACCGCGGTCCGGGCGCCCGGGAAGGTCGAGGTGACCTTCCGCACCGGCGTGAAGACGCTGGTGCACGGCAAGCGCTAGCCGATGGAACCGCCGCACGCGCCTCGCATCCCCTGGATCCGGCTGGCCCTCGCGGTCGTGCTCGCGGCTCCGTCGCTCGCCGGCTGCAGCCGGGACGCGAAGTCCGGACGGCTCGAGCTTCCCGCCGCGCCGGCTCCCGAGCCCGCCGCGGACCCGGCCTCGCGCATCGTCACCGTGCTCTCCACCCTCCGCAGCGGTCCGGAGGGTCCGGGCAAGCCGAAGGGGCCTCCGAAGGGCACGACGGCGCTCGCCGTCCTCCAGCGGGGAGAGCGGGTGCTCCTCCTCGAGGCGCGGGACGCCTGGTCGCGCGTGCGCGCATCGGACGGCACCGAGGGGTGGCTGCACTCCGCGGCGCTCGTGCCGGCCTCCGAGGTCCAGGAGGGGACGGTCCTCGTCCAGGCCTGGGCCTTCGACCGGCCCGACCTGCTCGCCGCCAACGCGCGCCGGAAGCTCGAGCCGGGCACCCTGCTCCTCGTCCGCAGGTCGAGGGACCTCTTCACCGAGGTGGACGCCGGGCCCGGCGGCAGCACCTGGATCCTGACCGACCGGCTCACCACCCGGCCCGACGACGTCGCCGCGGCGAAGCTCGTCGAGAAGGCGCGCCTCGTCCGGCGCGGTGACCGGCCCGACGACGCCCGGGAGCTGCTCGCGCTGCTGCGTTCGCGCCAGCCCACCTCCCCGCTCGTCCCGGTCCTCGCCGCCGAGCTCGGGGAGGAGCCCCCCGCCGGGGCCGTGTCGCCGTCGGGATCGCCGGGGGCCCTCGATCCGGCCGGCTCGCCCGGCCCCGGCTCGCCCGTACCCGGTCCGCCTCCGGCCCCATCCGGTCCCCCATGACCAGGTCTCCCGCGTCGCACCTCCGGCTCGCCCTCTCCGCCGTCGCCCTGGCCCTCGTCCCGGGCGCTCCCGGTGCCACCCCCCCGGGAAGCGGCGTCCGCCTCACCTCCTGCCAGCTCGCCCACCCGATCGCCTCGGTCCGCGTGCCGGCCCGGTGCGGCACGCTCGAGGTCCCCGAGGACCCGGCGCAGCCGGACGGGCGGAAGATCGCCCTCCGGGTCGCCGTGTTGCCATCCGACAGCCCGGCCGCAAGGCCCGATCCGGTGGTGGTGCTGGCCGGAGGCCCCGGGCAGTCCATCACCGAGACCTACCCCCGCATCGCCGGGGCCTTCGCCCGGCTCCAGCGGGACCGGGACGTCGTCCTCGTGGACCAGCGGGGCACGGGGGGCTCCGGCCTCCTCTCCTGCCCCCGCATCGGCCGCGCCGACCGGGACGTGGAGCTGCTCCCCGCCGAGGCCGGGCGCGTCGCCGGCGAGTGCGCCCGCTCCCTCCCGGTGGACCTCACCCGGTACGGCACGGCCGATTACGTCCGGGACCTCGAGGCCGTTCGCGTCGCGCTCGGCTACGATCGCCTGAACCTCGTCGGCTTCAGCTACGGCACCCGCGCCGCGCTGGCCTACGCCCGGACCCATCCGCAGCGCGCGCGCACGCTGGTCCTGGACGGCGTCGCGCCCTTCCAGATGGTCATCGGAAACGACTTCGACGTCGACTCCGAGCGCGCCCTGCGGATCCTCTTCTCCCGCTGCGCGGGCGAGGCCGCCTGCGCGGCCCGGTACCCCGACCTGGAGCGGGGCTTCCGCGACCTGGTCGCGCGCCTCGACCGGAAGCCGGAGAAGGTCCGCACCCGCCACCCGATCACCGGCGAGCCGCTCGAGCTAACCGTCGACGCCGACGCGGTCCGCCAGGTCACCCTGGCCTTCCTGTACACCCCGGAGACGGCCGCGCTCCTCCCCGCCCTGCTCCGCGAGGCGAGCCGGGGGGACCTGGCCCCGCTCGCCGCGCAGGGGATCCTCGCCGTCGCCGACATCCAGGCCGGCATGTCCCGCCCGCTCCAGCTCTCGGTCCTGTGCAGCGAGGACGTGCCGCTCTTCGTGGACTCCGCGCCCGGCTCCTCCCCCACCTTCCTCGGGAACGGCGCCCGGGCGGCCTTCCGGGCCCTCTGCTCCGAGTGGCCCCGCGCGCCGCTCGACCCGGCCTTCCATCAGGCCCCCCGGATGGAGGTCCCGGCCCTCCTGCTCTCCGGCGAGGCCGATCCGGTGACGCCACCCCGCTGGGCCGACCAGGCGGCGGCCAGCATGCCCGCGGCCCGCCGGATCACCGTGCCGGGCCAGGGGCACGGCGTCGCCATCCGCGGCTGCCTGCCCCGGGTCGTCGCCGAGTTCGTGAAGCGCGGCACCGTCGACGGCCTCGACGTCTCCTGCGTGGAGCGGCTCCACCCCTCCCCCATCTTCCTCGACCTCCAGGGAGGCGCCCCGTGATCCGCCTCGACTCGGTCGCCAAGGCGTTCGGGAAGGTCCGCGCCCTCGATGGCATCTCCTTCGAGGTGCCGGACGGCCAGATCACCGGCCTGCTCGGGCCGAACGGCGCCGGCAAGACCACCGCGCTCCGCATCGTCTACGGCGTGCTGCGCCCCGACTCCGGATCGGCCACCGTCGACGGGATCGACCTCGCCGGCGACCGCCTCTCCGCCCAGCGGCGGCTCGGCGTCTTCCCCCACGCCCAGGGGCTCTACTCCCGTCTGACCGCGCGGGAGCACGTCCTCTACTTCGGCAGCATGCACGGGCTCTCCGGCGAGCCGCTCCGCAGCCGGGCCGACCAGCTCATCCGGGCGCTCGCGATGGAGGAAATCGCAGACCGCCGGACCGAGGGCTTCTCCCAGGGACAGCGGGTGAAGGTGGCCCTCGCCCGCGCGCTCGTCCACGACCCGCGCAACGTGGTCCTCGACGAGCCCACGAACGGCCTCGACGTGGCCGCCACCCGCCAGGTGCGCACGCTGCTCCGGCAGCTCCGGGAGCAGGGGCGGTGCATCCTCTTCTCCTCCCACGTCATGCAGGAGGTCTCGGCCCTCTGCGACCGGGTGGTGGTCATCGCCCGCGGGCGCGTCGTGGCCGAGGGAACGCCGGAGGACCTGCGGCGCCAGACCGGGCGCGAGAGTCTCGAGGACGCCTTCGTGGCGGCCATCGGCTCGGAGGAGGGCCTCGCGTGAGCTGGATCGCCCACTTCTGGATCGTGCTCGCGAAGGAGCTCCGCGAGGGTCTCCGGGACCGCAAGGCGCTCGTCACCGCGCTCTTCTTCCCGGTGCTCGGGCCGCTCCTCGTCGTCGTGATGCTCTTCCTCGCCTCCGACTCCACCCGCCAGGCCGACGAGAAGGGCGTCGAGATCCCCGTGGCAGGGCGGGAGAACGCCCCCAACCTGGTCGCCGCGCTCGAGCAGGGCGCCCGGATCGTTCCCGCCCCGGCCGACCCGGTGGAGGCGGTGCGGCGGGGCGACGTGCCGGTGGTCATCGTGATCCCCCCCGACTTCGGCGAGAAGCTCCGCGCCGGAGACCCGGCCCCGGTCCGGCTCGTCGTCGACGAGTCGCGCCACCAGTCCCGGCCCGCCGCCACCACGGCCGAGCGGCTGCTCGGCGCCTGGTCGCACCAGGTGGCCGCCCAGCGGCTCGTGGTCCGGGGAATCCACCCGGTGGTCGTCGAGCCCCTGGCGGTCGAGCGGGAGGACGTCTCCACCCCGGCCAGCCGCGCCGCCATGCTGCTCGCCACCATCCCGTTCTTCCTCGTCATGGCCATGTTCACCGGCGCCATGCCCATCGCCATCGACGTCACCGCCGGGGAGCGGGAACGGCAGTCGCTCGAGCCGCTCTTCGCCGCCCCCGTTCCCCGCTCCGCGCTCGTGCTCGCCAAGGTGGGCGCCGCGGCCGCCTTCGGCACGGTGACCCTCGCCGAGACCCTGGTCGGGTTCGGCGCCGTGCCGCTCGCGGTCCCGGCCACGCGCATCGGCTTCTCCGTCCAGTTCGATCCGGCCATGCTCGTCACCTCCTTCCTGCTCTGCCTGCCCATCGTCCTCCTGGCGGCCGCGCTCATGGTGGTGTTCGCGGCCCGGGCCCGCTCCTTCCGCGCGGCGCAGACCTCCCTCTCGCTCCTCATGCTGGCGCCGTCCCTTCCCGGGATGGCGCTGGCCTTCCTCTCGGCACGTCCGCCGCCCGGCCTCTACGCCGTGCCGTTTCTGGGCCAGCAGATGATCGTGAACGAGCTCGTCCGCGGGATGCCGCTCGTGCATTCCCAGGCCATGCTCGCCACCGGTTCGGCCATGGCCGCCGCCGCGCTCGCCTGCGCCTTCGCGGCGCGCACCTTCGAGCGGGGTCAGCCGCTCTTCGACGACGCCTGACCGGCGCGCAGCGCCTCGATCGCCCGGGCCATGTCCTCCGGCACCGGCGCCTCGAGGTGGAGCGGCGTGCCCTCCACCGGGTGCAGCAGGTCGAGCGACGCCGCGTGGAGCGGCGTGCGGTCGAGCCGGCCGCCGCCGCCCGGTGCGGACCAGGGACCGGGCGCACCGTAGTCCGGGTCGACGACGAGCGGGTGGCCGGCGTGGGCGAGGTGGAGGCGGACCTGGTGGGTTCGCCCGGATGCGGGGAAGGCCTCCACCAGCGTGGCCTCCGCCCCGAGGCGGACGAGCGGCCGGACGAAGGTCGACGACGGCCGCGCCCCGGGCAGCCCCGCCCCGGCCCGCATGCGCCCCTTCCGGCCAGGGGCGATGGGGACGTCGATGCGGAGGTCGGCCTCGATCGACCCCCGCACGATGGCCAGGTAGCGCTTCACCACCTCGTGCCGCTCGAAGACGCCGCACAGCCGGCGGTGCGCCTCGGCGGTCCGGGCGAGGAGCACCACCCCGCTCGTGCCCCGGTCGAGCCGGTGGACCACCCAGATCGGTCCCAGCCGCTCCCGCGCCTCCGCCGCCACCGTCGCCTCCGGGGCTCCCCGTCCCGGCACCACCAGGCGGCCGGCCGGCTTGTCCACGGCGGCGAGGTGCGCGTCGGCGTGGATCACCTCGAGGGTCACGTGACCCGCCGGACCGGCCAGGTCTCCACCGGACCGAAGCGCGCCAGCTGGGGCTCGAGCGTCGCGGCGGGCCCGACGGCGAGGATCACGCCGTCCTCCAGCGGGAGGTGGCGCGCGGTCGCGGCTCCGGCCGCCGCCGGGTCGATGGACCGGATGGTGCGCTGGTATCCGGCCACTTCGGCCACGTCGTAGCCCAGGATCCACGCGTCGGTCACCCGGTCCGCCCACTGGTCGTGCGTCTCGAGGGAGAGCGGCAGGAGGCCCGAGAGCCAGGCCGCCGCCCGCGACGTCTCCTCGGCGGTGGGGCCGGCTTCCGCGAAGCGCGCCATCTCCCCGAGCGCCACCTCCAGGAGCTCCCGAACGGCGTCCACCCGGGTGAACGTGGAGAGCGCGAACGTCCCCGAGGACCGGGTGGCCGAGAACCGCGAGCGGACCCCGTAGGAGAGCCCCCGGTTCACCCGGATGGCCTCGACGAGCCGGGACGTGAAACCGCCGCCGAGCACCGCGTTGCCGAGGAGCGCCGGGAACCAGTCGGGGTGGCTCCGCGGGATGGCGACCCCGCCGAGACGCACCTGGGCCTGCGTCGCGTCCGCCCGGTCCACCAGCACCACCCGCCGCGGCCGGCGCGCCGCCGGCGGGATGTCGGGCACGCCGTCCGGCCCGCCGCTCCACCGACCGAGCGCCCTCCGCGCCGACTCCAGGACGGCTTCCGGCTCCACCGGGCCCGCGACCACGAGCAGGGCCGCGCGTGGGCCCGACCAGCGCTCGTGGAACGCGACGGCGTCGGCTCGCCGGATCCGCGACAGGTCGCGCACGCGCCCCTCCACGGCGTGGCCGTAGGGGTGGCCGTCGTGCACGGCCTGCACCAGGGCACGGTCGGCCACGACACCGGGCTCGTCGGCGTCGTGGGCCAGCTCGGCCCGCTCGCTGCGCCGGATCCGCTCGAACTCGTCGCGCGGGAAGGTGGGCCGGGCCACGACGGCGCCGAGCAGGCCGAGCAGGTCGTGGATCGCCTCGACCGGCGCGGAGAGACCGTGGACCGTGGCGTCCTCCTCGGCCCCGCCGCCCAGGCTCGCGCCCAGCGCCTCGACCCGATCGTCGATGGCCCTGCCGGAGAGGCGGCCGGCGCCCCGCCGGGAGACGAGCGCGGCCAGGTGCGCGAGACCGTGGGCGCCGGCGGGGTCGAGCGCCGAGCCGGCCCGCACGGCCAGCCGCGCGGCGGCCAGGGGCACGCCCGGCCGCCGGGCCACGACCACCTCC
>JBBIOL010000147.1:0-7414 GCA_037443385.1 Anaeromyxobacteraceae bacterium | reverse complement strand
ATCTCGAGGTGCTCGATGCGCAACGCAATCTGTTCGATGCCGACCGCGCCCGCGAGGCCGAGCTCCGCTCCATGAAGGGCTGGGGGCTCGGAACCGGCGTGAAGGGCACGCGCGACTACCTCGGCACCTGGGGCGCCCAGGCCGTGCTCGAGGTCTCCTTCCCGCTTTTCGACCGGGGCGAGCGCGAGGCCGCCCCGGCCGCCGCCGCCGCCGTCCGCGCCCGCGGCGAGTTCGAGGAGGCCCGCTCGCTGGCCGCCACCGAGCTCTCCCGCGCGCTCCACGAGGTGGAGCACTCCGGCGAGGTGCTGGCGGCGGTGGAGCACGAGCTCGTCCCTGCGGCGCGCACCAGCGCGCAGGCCCGCGAGGCGGCCATGCAGGCCGGCGAGACCACCGTGCTCGAGGTGCTGGTGGCCCGGCGCGCCTGGGCCGCCGCCCGGCAGAAGCTCACCCGCGCGCTGGCCGCGCACGCCTGGGCGCGCGTGAAGGTCTGGATGCTCACCGCCGACGTGGTGCAGGGAGGGACGAGGTGAAGACCCGCTCGAAGTGGACCGTGGCGCTCGTGGCCGCGCTGGCGCTCGGCGCCTGCGGCAAGAAGGGCGGCGCCCCGGAGGAGGAGCCGCCCACCCCCAGCTCCCGTACACCCTGGGTGAAGGCCAGGTCCAGCGAGGGCATCCCGCTCCTCGAGGCCCCCGCCCAGGTGCTGTCGAGCCCGGAGGGGCAGGCCGGCGTGGTCCCGCCCTACCGGGCCCGGGTCCTCAAGGTGCTGGTCCGGCCGGGCCAGAGGGTCTCGCGGGGGCAGGCGCTCGTCGAGGTGGCCATGCCCGAGGTCTCCACCGCCGCCGGCGCCTACGCCGCCGCCTCCACCCGCGTCGACGCCTACGGACGCCGCAAGGCCCAGCTCGAGGCCCTGAAGAAGGAGGGGCTCGTCCGCCTGTCCGACGTGCTCGAGGCCGAGACCAAGCTCGCCGAGGCCCGGGCCGACCAGCAGTCGGCCTCGGCGGCGCTCCGCAACGCCCAGATCGACCCGGCCGAGGCCGCCGACATCGTCTCCGGCAAGCACCCGGCCGTGCTCCGCTCCCCCATCTCCGGCCTGGTCATCGCCGTCTCGGCCGGCGTGGGCGACAGCCGCGAGCCCACCGGGGAGCCGGTGGTCCGCGTGGCCGGCGAGGGCGACTCGCGGGTGGAGGCCCGCTTCGCCCGTCCCCCCGACGCCACCGGCTCGGCCTTCGAGTTCGTCACCTCCACCGCCGGACGCTTCCCGCTCACGCTGGTGGCCCGGGCGCCGGTGGTCGATCCCCGCGACGGGACCATCGCGGTGTGGCTCGTCCCGGCGCCGGGCGTCCGCCTCCAGCCCGGCCTCACCGGCCGCGTGGTGGTGACGCTTCCGGGCGTGGTCGGCGCCGCGGTGGTCCCGGCCCGCGCGGTGGCCCTCGCCGACGGGAAGCCCTTCGTGGTGGCCCGGCGCGACGGCAAGGCGGTGAAGGTCCCGGTGGACGTGGTCTCCTCCTCCGGCGCCGAGGCCCTCGTCATCGGCGTGGCGGCCGAGGAGGAGGTGGCCGCCGACGCCGCGCTGGCGGAGACGCCCCCCGAGCCCGCCGCGGAGAGGAAGCCTTGATCCAGGCGCTCGTCCGCTGGTCGGTCCGCCACCGGGTGCTCGTGGTGGGCACCACCCTCGCCCTCATGGCGGTGGGCGGGATCGTCGGCGCCAACCTCAAGTTCGACGCGCTGCCCGACACCACGAACAACCAGGTGCTTGTCCTCACCCGCGCCCCCGGCCTCACCCCCGAGGAGGTGGAGCGGCTCGTCACCCGGCCCATCGAAGTGGGTCTGGGCGGCCTGCCCGGGCTCGTGGAGCAGCGCAGCCTGTCCCGCTACGGCATCTCGTCGGTCACCGCCGTCTTCCAGGACCAGGTCGACACCTACCGCGCCCGCCAGATGGTCCAGGAGCGGCTCTCCGGCCTCTCCTTCCCGCCCGGCGTGACCGCGCCGGAGCTGGGTCCGGTCACCGGCGGTCTGGGCGAGATCTTCCACTTCACGCTCGACTCCCCTCGCCGCAGCCCCGCCGAGCTGCTCGAGATCGCCCAGTTCAAGGTCGCCCCCATGCTGCGCAGCGTGCCGGGCATCGTCGAGGTGAACACCTGGGGCGGCGAGCAGCGCGTGCTCGAGGTCAAGGTGGACCCGGTGCGCATGGCCGCCCGCGGCCTCACCATCGACGACGTCCGCGACGCGCTGGAGAAGGCCACCGGCACCGCGCCGGGCGCGGCGCTCCCCGCCGGCTCGGGCCAGACCCTGCTGCGCGCGGTGGCGCTGCCGAGGACCGCCGGCGACCTGGGCTACGCGCTCGTCTTCCGGCGCGGCTCGGAGGCCAACCCGGTGCGCCTCTCCGACGTGGCCGAGATCGCCATGGGGGCGTCCACCCGCATCGGCGCCGCCACCGAGAACGGCAAGGGCGAGACCGTCTACGTGATGGCCCAGATGCTCCGCGGCGAGAACGCGCTCGACGTGATGCACCGGCTCAAGCGGCAGATGGTCGACGTGCGCAAGGTGGTCCCGGAGGACGTCTTCGTCGACGTGGTCTACGACCGCAGCCGCCTCGTCGAGGGCACGCTCTCCACCGTCTTCAAGAACCTGGTCGAGGGCGGCCTGCTCGTCATCGCCGTCCTCTTCCTCATGCTGGGCAGCTGGCGGGCCGGGCTCATCGTGGCCTCCGCCATCCCGCTCTCCATGCTGGGCGCCACCGCCGCCATGGTGGCGCTCGACATCCCCGGCAATCTCATGTCCCTCGGCGCCCTCGACTTCGGCCTCATCGTGGACGGCGCGGTGGTCATGGTGGAGGCGGTGTTCCACGGCGTGCGGCAGGCCGACTACGCCGGGCTCGACCGGCGCCGGGCCCGGGCCCGCTGGGTGGGCCACGTGGAGAAGGTCGCCGGCTCGGTGGCCCAGCCGGTCTTCTTCTCGGTGCTCATCATCCTGCTCGTCTACGTGCCGGTGCTCTCCCTCACCGGCGTGGACGGCAAGATGTTCCGACCCATGGCGCTCACCGTGGTCTTCGCGCTGGCCGCCTCGCTCGTGCTCTCGCTCACCTTCATCCCCGCGGCCACCGCGCTCTTCCTGCGCCCCCGCGACGTCCCGGAGCGCGCTCCCTTCCTCGTCCGCTGGATCGAGAAGGCCTACCTGCCGCTGCTCGACCGCTCCGCCGCCCGGCCCTGGCTCGTGGCGGCGGGCTCGGTGGTCCTGCTGGTGGTCGGCGGCGCGCTCTTCGCCCGCGCCGGATCCGAGTTCGTGCCGCAGCTCGACGAGGGTGACCTCGTCGTCCAGACCACCCGCGCCGCCGACGTCTCGCTCGACACCGCGGTCTCCGAGGCCGGGCGGCTCGAGGCGGCGATGATGGCGCAGGTGCCGGAGGTGAAGGAGGTCGTCTCCCGCATCGGCAGCCCGGCCGTGGCCACCGACATCATGGGGCTCGAGCAGGCCGACGTCTTCGTGCTGCTGAAGCCGAAGGAGAAGTGGCGCCCGGGGGTGGACAAGGGGCAGGTCATCGCCGACATCGATCGGGCCGCGAAGAGCGTCAACGCGTCCGCCGAGGTGAGCTTCACGCAGCCCATCCAGATGCGCTTCAACGAGCTCCTGGGGGGGTCGGTGGCCGACGTCACCATCTCCATCTACGGCGACGACCTCGCCGAGCTCGACCGGCTCGCCGCCCGCACCGAGGAGACGGCCCGGAAGGTCCCGGGCGCGGCCGACGTGCGGGTCATCGCCCCGCCGGCGGTGTCGCTCCTCGAGGTGCGCCCGCGCCCGCTCGACGCCTCCCGCGCCGGCTTCACCGTGAAGGGGCTGCTCGAGGCGGTGCAGTCGATCCGCACCGGCCTCCCGGTGGGCGCCACCTACGACGGCGCGCTGCGCGTCCCCATCCTGCTGCGGCTCGGGGGCGGCGCCAACGCCTTCACGCTGAGCGACCTCTCCATCCCGGCGGCGAGCGGCGGGCTCGTGCCGCTGACCCGCGTCGCCGACGTGGAGATGACCACCTCGCCGAGCCTCGTCTCCCGCCAGAACGGGGAGCGGCGCATCGTGGTGGGCTTCAACGTCCGCGATGCCGACCTGGGCAGCGTGGTGGAGCGGGCCGAGAAGCTGGTGGCCGCCGAGGTGAAGCTGCCGCGCGGCTACCGCTTCGAGTGGGGAGGCCAGTACGAGACGCTGGTGGCCGCCAAGCGGCGGCTCGCCGTCGTCATCCCGGCGGTCATGGCCCTCATCGTGGCCGTCTTGCTCTTCGCCTTCCGCCGCGCGAAGCCGGCGCTCCTCATCTTCCTGAACGTGCCCTTCGCCTCGGTGGGCGGGATGATCGTGCTCGCGCTGCGCGGCATGCCGGTCTCCATCTCCGCGGCGGTGGGGTTCATCGCGCTCTCCGGCATCGCGGTCCTGAACGGGGTGGTGCTCATGTCCCGCCTGCTCGCCCTGGAGGAGGAGGGCAAGGGTCCGGCCGAGGCGGCCACCGAGGCGGCCCGGGAGCGTGCCCGCCCGGTGCTCATGACGGCGCTCGTCGCGGCGCTGGGCTTCGTGCCCATGATGCTCGCGTCGGGGGTGGGCGCCGAGGTGCAGCGCCCGCTCGCGACCGTGGTGGTGGGAGGGCTGGTCACCTCCACCATCTTGACTTTGCTCGTGCTTCCGAGCCTTTATCCCTGGTTGTCGCGTGTCGGCCCGCGGGGTCAGGCCGACGAGGAGGCGGAGGAAGCGCATTGAGGTTGCTGCTCGTCGAGGACGACGCCAGCCTGGCCCGGGTGGTGAGCAGGGAGCTCGGCCGCCGGGGTCATTCCGTGACCGTGGCCGGGTCGGGCAACGAGGCCCTCGCGGCCGTGCGCGACGCCCGCTTCGACGTCGCCATCCTCGACCGGGTTCTCCCCGACCTGGACGGCATCGAGGTGCTCCGCGCCTGGCGCGAGGCGGGCGTGGCCACGCCGGTGCTCGTGCTCACCGGCATGGCCGAGCTCGAGGACAAGGTCGCGGGCCTGCGCTCCGGCGCCGACGACTACCTCACGAAGCCCTTCGAGTTCGAGGAGCTGACCGCCCGGCTGGAGGCGCTCGTGCGCCGCGCGCCGGGCGACGCGCCCCTGCAGCTGGGATCGGTCGAGCTCGACCCGCGGCGCCGGACGCTCTCCGGGGGCGCCGCGTCGGAGAAGCTCACCGAGCGCGAGTGCGCGCTGCTCGCCGAGCTGGCGCGCAACGCCGGCCAGGTGCTCTCCCGCGAGCGGATCGTCGAGACGGTCTGGCGCGGCGAGCCGGTGAACACCAACGTGGTCGACGTGTACGTGGGCTACCTGCGCACGAAGCTCGAGCGGCTCCCCGGGCCCGGCCCCACCATCATCTCGGTGCGGGGCGTGGGCTTCCGGCTCGACGTGCCGAGGGCGTAGCCCGGGGCGCCGCCCCTAGCGCTCCACGCCGCGCGGGAAGCGCTCCGGCAGGATGCGCTCCTGGCCCCCCATGTACGGGCGCAGCGCCTCCGGGACCACCACCGACCCGTCGGCCTGCTGGAACTGCTCCAGGATGGCCACCACGGTGCGGCCGATGGCCACGCCGCTGCCGTTCAGCGTGTGGGCGAGCCGCGGCTTGCCGCCCTCGCCGCGGTAGCGGACGCGGATGCGGCGGGCCTGGAAGTCCTCGCAGTTGGAGCAGGAGCTGATCTCCCGGTAGGCGTCCTGGCCGGGGAGCCACACCTCGAGGTCGTAGGTCTTCGCGGCCGAGAACCCCATGTCGCCGGCGCAGAGCGCCACCACCCGGTGGTGCAGGCCGAGACGGCGCAGCACCTCCTGGGCGTCGTCCACCATCCGCTCCAGCTCGGCCATGCTCTCCTCGGCCCGGGCGAACTTCACGAGCTCCACCTTGTGGAACTGGTGCTGCCGGATGAGGCCGCGGGTGTCCTTGCCGGCCGCGCCGGCCTCGGCGCGGAAGCACGGCGTCCACGCGCAGTACGAGATGGGCAGCTCGGTGCCCTCGAGGATCTCGTCCCGGTGCATGTTGGTGACCGGGACCTCGGCGGTGGGGATGAGGTAGAGCGGGTTCTCCCCCTGGGTGCGGAAGAGGTCGTCGGCGAACTTGGGCAGCTGGCCGGTGCCGGTCATGGTCTCGGCGGTGACCAGGTAGGGCGGCAGGACCTCGCGGTAGCCGCGCGAGCCGTGCACGTCGAGGAAGAAGGCCGCCACCGCCCGCTCCAGCCGCGCCGCGGCCCCCTTCGAGATGGTGAACCGGGCGCCGGAGATCTTGGCGGCCTGCGGCCACTCCAGGATGCCGAGGGCCTCGCCCAGCTCCCAGTGCGGCCGGGGCGTGAAGTCGAGCCGCGGCTTCTCGCCCCAGGTGCGCACCACCACGTTCCCGGTCTCGTCGGCCCCGTCGGGCACCGATTCGTGCGGGAGGTTCGGGACCACGAGCAGGACCTTCTCGATCTCCGCCTCGATCTCCCGGAGCCGCTCCTCGGAGGCCTTCACCTCGTCGGAGATGGCGCGGGCCTCGGCGCGGGCGGCCTCACCGGCGGCCCGGTCGGTGCGCATGAGCTGGCCGACCCGGGCGTTGGCCTCCGACTGGCGCTTCTTCAGCCCCTCGAGGGCGACGTTCAGCTCCCGGCGCCGGGCGGCGAGCTCCCGCACCGGGCGCAGGGTGGCGACGGCTCCCTCGCCGCGCCGGGCCAGCCGCCGCTCCACGCCGTCGAAATCCTGGACCACCGCACGCAGATCGAGCATGGGAGGGGCATGTAGCCTTTAACGTCCGCACGGGCAAGGGGTAGGGAACCGGGTGACGGGGAGGAGCATGAAGGGGAGCGAGCCCACCGGAGGTCCGGGCCTCCGGGTGCTTCCGGGCGGGCGGGCCGCGGAGAGCGAGGCCGGGCTCCTGCGCGCCTTCCTCGGCGGCGACGAACCGGCCTTCGAGGAGCTCTGGCGGCGCCACCACGCCACCGTCCACGCCCTCTGCCGGCGCTACGCCCGCACCCCCGAGGACGCCCGCGATCTCACGCAGCGCGCCTTCCTGCGGGCGGTGGGCGCGGCCCGCCGCACGCTCCGCCGCGCCGGCGACGACTTCCCCTTCCGGCCCTGGCTCCTCCGCATCGCCGCCAACCTGGGCAAGAACCACCTGCGCGACGAGTCGCGCTGGCAGCGGGCGCCGGTCCGCGAGGCCGAGGCCAGCGTCGACGGCGCCACCCCCGCCGACGAGCTGCTCGCCCGCCGCGACCGGGAGCGCCGCGTGCGCGAGGCCGTGCTGCGGCTGCCGCGCCGCCAGCGCGAGGTGCTCACGCTGCGCGTCGACGCCGGGCTGCCCTTCGCCGAGGTGGCCCGCACGCTCGGCATCGCCGAGGGGAACGCCCGCGTCCACTTCCACCACGCCGCCCGGCGCCTCGCCGAGATCGTCCGGGCCGGGCCCGGGGAGGAAC
>JBBIOL010000146.1:0-7415 GCA_037443385.1 Anaeromyxobacteraceae bacterium | reverse complement strand
CTAGCAGGCGCGCTCCCACCAGATGTCGGGGTCGCGCGGCGGATCGGCCCGGCGCGCGCCGACGCCCAGGCGCCGCAGGTCCCCGAGCACGCCCTCGAGGAGGGCCGGCACCGACGCACGGACCGTCCCGGTGAGCCGGGTGCCGAGCTCCAGGCTCTCCGGGATGGCGCCCCAGAGGATCACCTCGGACGGGCCGATCCCGCGGAACTCGAGGGCGAGGAGCGCCTCGCGCAGCCCGGGCTCGTGGGGGCTTATCGCCGTCCGCGCCCCGCCCTGGAGGATGCCGGCGCGGTCGTAGCGCTTCACGTCGCCGGGTGCGCCCGTGTCGCGCACCGCGTCCACGAAGATGGCCGCCTCGGCCCCGTGCAGCAGCGACTGCAGGTCCATGCCGGGCGTGCCGGCGTCCTCCACCTCGGCGTCGCCGTCGAGGTCCCAGCCGCCGAGCAGGGTCCGGGCGACGAACGGGCCGAGCCCGTCGTCGCTGTTCAGGACGTTGCCGATTCCCAGCACCACCACGCGCGCCATGGCGCCAGACTACAGCACCTTGACCCGCGCGATCTCGGCTCCCCCGGCGTCGTGGGCGTGGATGGCGCAGGCCAGGCACGGATCGAAGGAGTGGATGGTCCGCAGCGCCTCGAGCGGCTGGTCGGGGACGGCGATGGGATTGCCGACGAGCGACGCCTCGTACGGCCCCATCTGATCCTTGCCGTCACGCGGCCCGGCGTTCCAGGTGGAGGGGACCACGGCCTGGTAGTTCTTCAGCCTGCCGTTCTCGATGACCACCCAGTGGGAGAGCACGCCGCGGGGCGCCTCGTGCACGCCGTAGCCCTGGATGGTGCCGGTGGGGAACCTGGGCTCGACGAAGATCGCGGTGTCCCCCTTGCCCACGTTCTCGGCGAGCAGCCCCCAGTGCTTCATGGCCAGGTCGGAGAGGACCGCCGCGCGGATGGCGCGCGCGGCGATGCGCCCCAGCGTGGACTCGAGCACGGCGGGCCCGAGCCGCGCCTTGGCCACGCTCCCCGCCGTCTCCAGGCAGCGGTCCGCCCACTTCCGCGTGAGCGCGTCGCCCTGCGCGTAGGCCACGAGCACCTGGGCGAGCGGGCCCACCTGCATGGGACGCCCCTCGAAGCGGGGCGCCTTCACCCAGGAGTACTTCTTCGCCGGGTCCCAGGCCGAGACCTTGGGATCGGTGGTCTCGTCGTAGGGGTGCCGGTCCCAGGCGCCGTCGTAGTAGGCGCGGCTGATGTCCTCGGTGACGTTCTTCCCGAAGTACGGGTCCTTCCAGTCGCGGATGGGCTTCACGCCGGCGAGGTCGCCGCCCAGGATGACGCCGCCGGGCGCGTCGAAGCGCGTGGCGGCCGCGTCGGTGGGGAACTCGGGGACGCTCATGTAGTTGCGGACGCCGGCGCCGTGCTTGAACCAGTCGGCGTACATGCCCCCGATGGCGCAGACGTCCGGGAAGTAGACCTGCTGCACGAAGCGGGTGGCCTCCTCGAGCTTCTGCTTCACCTCGAAGAGCCGGTTCATGTTGAGGGTGGAGGGCGAGTCCAGGTTGATGGCGTTCGCCACCCCGCCCACCGCCAGGTTCTGGATGTTGGGGGTCTTCGAGCCCAGCACCGCCACCGCCTGCAGGGCGCGCCGCTGGTAGTCGAGCGCCTGGAGGTAGTGGGCCACCGCGAGCAGGTTCACCTCCGGCGGGAGCCGCATGGCCGGGTGGCCCCAGTACCCGTTGGTGAAGATGCCGAGCTGGCCCTTCGCCACGAAGTCCTTGAGGCGTCCCTGGACGGCCTTCATCTCCTGGACCGAGTTGCCCGGCCAGTCGGAGAGCGACTGGGCGATGGAGGCGGCGCGGGCCGGGTCGGCCTTGAGCGCCGAGACCACGTCCACCCAGTCCAGGGCGGAGAGCTGGTAGAAGTGCACGATGTGGTCGTGCAGCGCGTGCGCGATGACGACCAGGTTGCGCAGGAGCTGGGCGTTCAGCGGGATCTCCAGGCCGAGCGCGTTCTCCACCGCACGGACCGACGCGATCCCGTGCACGGTGGTGCAGACCCCGCAGATGCGCTGGGCGAAGATCCAGGCCTCGCGCGGGTCGCGGCCCTGCAGGATGTTCTCGATGCCGCGCCACATGGTGCCGCTGGACCAGGCCCGGGAGACCTTCCCGCCCTCGACCTCCACGTCGATGCGGAGGTGACCCTCGATGCGGGTCACGGGATCGATGGTGATGCGCTGGCTCATGGGTGCGTGTCTCCGACGGCGAAGATGGGGAGCCTCCTGGAGATGAAGACGAAGGCGGCGATGCCGAGCGAGGCGAGCCCGGCGGTGACCACGATCTCGCCCAGGCTGGGGAAGTAGCGGGAGCCGGGGCCGGCGTCGTAGGCCACGAGGTAGGTGTCGACGCGGTAGGCGGCGCCGGCGAGGAGGCCCAGGACCGCGGCCACGAGGAGGCGCCCGCGATCCGACCGCACCGCTCGGGAGAGGAACATCGCGCCCGAGACGGCGAAGAGCAGGATCTCCATCCAGAAGAACGCTGCGTGGACGGAGGGCTGGAAGGCGTACCGGATCCGGCCGGTCCAGGCGAGGTCGGCGAGCCGGAAGGCGACGTAGAAGAGGCTCACCCCGCCGGCCACGCGCCCGATCCCGCCCAGCAGCGCGAGGTGCGTGCGGTACCGTCCGGGAAGCACGGAGCCGGCGATCACGTCCACCAGGGTCACCGACGCGTACCCCATGGTGAGGCACGAGGTGAGGAAGAGGAAGGGGAGCCACCCCGTGAACCAGAGCGGGTGCTCCTTGGTGGGCGCCATGAGGTACAGCGAACCCAGCGAGGACTGGTGCATGGTGGGCAGGAGCATCGCGAGCGCGATGACGAACGGAAGGGCCGTGAGCAGGCGCGGCTGCCAGCGGGCGGCGAACCGCTTCAGGCCGGACGATCCGTCCGCCTTCCACTGCTCGAGGACGGACGGGGTCACCTCCACCCAGAGCACGCCCACGTAGGTGAGCACGCAGAGCGCCACCTCGAGCAGGATGGAGTTGAAGTTGTACCAGGGCGGGTAGAAGAGGAAGACCGATCCCCACCACCGGCCCAGGTCGATCATCACCGACGCGCCGCCCAGGCTGTAGCCGATGGCGCCCACCAGGACCGCCGGGCGGACCAGCGGGTGGTACCGGCCCTTGTTGAGGATGTAGACGAGCAGCCCCACGCCGTACGCGCCCGCGCCGATGCCGGTGAAGGTGACGACGTTGATGGGCTTCCAGATGCCCCAGCTGTAGGCGTCGGTGAGCGCGGTGATGGAGCCCACGCCGGCCACGAGCCGCCAGGCCACGAGGATCCCGGCCAGCGCCGAGAGCGAGAGGAGCCCCACGAAGAGCGGGGTGAGGACCTTGCCGCCGACGGGACGTGCGTGCGCGCTCACGGCCGATCCTCCTCGCCCTCGCCGGCCCCGGCCTTCCGCTCGGCGCTCATGTTGCGGAACACGGCCACCGCGGCCGCGACGTAGAGGACCGCCGGGGCGATGAAGCCCTTGTAGGTGGTGTGCTGGATGGACATGGCGAGGCGGGAGGGCGGCTCGTCTCCCAGTTCGGGCAGGCCGAGGTCGGTGAAGGCGATGCCGGCCGGCGCCAGGAGGAGCGACTGGTTCCCACCGCCGTCGTGCTCCCCGAAGATCCGCGGGGCGTAGCGCCCCGGGCTCTCCGCCATGCGCCGTCGCGCGGTGGCGAGCAACTCGTCGCGGGTGCCGGAGATGACCGCCTCGCGCGGGCAGACCTCGGCGCAGGCCGAACCCTGCCTTCCGTCCTTGCGATCGAGGCACAGGTCGCACTTCACGATCCGGGGGAGCGCGCTGTCCCACTGGAACTTGGGCACGTTGTACGGGCAGGAGATCTGGCAGTAGCGGCAGCCCGTGCAGCGGAGGCCGTCCCAGGTGACCACGCCGTGCTTCCGCTTCTGCAGCGACCCGAGCATGCAGGCCTTGGTGCAGGAGGGCTCGAGGCACTGCATGCACTGCATCTTCACGAAGGCCCAGCGCTCCCCCTTCTCGTGGAGCTTGATGACGGTGCGGCAGTCGGCGTTCAGGTCGGTGGGGAAGTCGTAGGGCGCCCCGTTCACGACCTTCACGCTCCGCTCGACCGGCATCTGGTTGGCCCGCTGGCAGGCGACCGTGCAGGTCTGGCAGCCGATGCAGAGCGTGGAGTCGTAGAGCAGGCCGCGGGCGTCGGGCGGCACCGGCGGCGCGGCGGACGCGCTCGCCCCGGCGGGGGAGGCCGCGGCGACCGCCCCGGCGGCCGACCCGAGCGCGAGCGTCCGGAGGACCGTGCGGCGGGAGACGGTCACGGCTTCTCCTCCGCGTCGTCCTTCGCCTCCGCGTCCACGCGGGTGAGCTTCGCCCCGTAGGCGAGCCCGGCCCCGACGAGCGCGCCACCCACCAGGCCGGCGACGCCGGTGGCGACCGGGCTCACCGTGCCGGACGGCGCGCCGACCGGCGTGTACATGGCCGGGGGCGTCGGGCCCTGGACGTCCACGGTGGAGAAGAGGGGGAGGGTGAACCCGATGCCCTTCTCGGAGCAGCCGAAGCACTGCGCGCCGATGCCGATGGGCCAGGCCCCCGGCGTGTCGACGAAGGAGAGCAGCGAGCAGTTGTTGGGCGTCTTCGGGCCCTTGCAGCCGATCTTGTAGAGGCACCACCCCTGGCGGGCCCCCTCGTCGCCGTAGCGCTGCACGAAGCGTCCTGCGTCGAAGTGCGGGCGGCGCGGGCAGTCGTCGTGGATCACGCGGGCGTAGGCGAACTTCGGGCGCCCCTTCTCGTCGAGGGCCGGGAGCGTGCCGTAGGTCGCGTACTGGAGCACGGTGCCGAGCAGGTTGTAGGGGTTCGCCGGGCAACCGGGGATGTTGACGATGGGCTTGCCCTGGAGCACGTCGGACACGCCCGAGGCCCCCGTGGGGTTGGGCGAGGCCGAGGGGACGCCGCCCCAGGAGGCGCAGGATCCGATGGCGATCACGGCGGCCGCGCGCCCGGCGATGCTGCGGGTCATCTCCAGGGCGGTGCGATCGGCGATCTTGCAGAAGGCCCCGTCCTCCTTCACCGGGATGGCGCCCTCGATGACGCAGATGAACTTGCCGTCGTTCTCCTTCACGGCGGCCTCGAGCGCGGCCTCGGCCTGGTGCCCGGCCGCGGCCATGAGCGTCTCGGTGTAGTCGAGCGAGATGAGGTCGAGGATCACCTGGGCGACGTCGGGGTGCCCGGTGCGGAGCAGCGACTCCGTGCACCCGGTGCACTCCTGGAACTGGAGCCACACGACCGACGGCTTCCGCTTCCGCACGGACGCCGCCATCTCCTCCGCGGCCGAGGCCGGGAGTCCGACGGCCGCCGCCGCCAGGCTGCAGACCTTGAGGAAGTCCCGCCGGGATACGGCACTGAAGGGGGCAGGCGAACGACGGATCATCTTGGTCTCCTCCACGAAATCGTTGCGCAGCGCGACATATGGCCGATTTCTCAATCAAGATGCGTGCCGCCGGGACCGGATCCACGCCGGATGCGCCGAAGAACGCCGCAGGATCCCTTGAAGAAGTGCGAAGTCGGGGCATACGGCGCACCGCGGCACGCCGCCTGCGTGAGATGGCCCACCTCGTTTCCGCCTCACGACGGCCCACGCGCACGACCTGCGCGATCGGCCGCCGGACGCGGTCCGGACGGGGTCGACACGAGGAGGGAACCCATGGCAAGGGTGCCCGCATGAACCGCGTGGTGGTGGAGATCGACGAGGCGCTGTGCGACGGCTGCGGGGAGTGCGTTCCCGCCTGCGCCGAGGGCGCGATCCAGGTCGTGGGGGGGAAGGCCCGTCTCGTCGGGGACGCGCTCTGCGACGGCCTCGGCGCCTGCCTGGGCGAGTGCCCGCAGGGGGCGCTGCGCGTCGTGGAGCGGGAGGCGGCCCCGTTCGACCTGGAAGCCGTGCGCCGTCACCTGGGCCGCGATCCGCACGAGCGCCCGCACGCGACCCCCGCGACCGCACCCGTCGCCCCTCCGGCCGCCTCGGCCCCGGCCACGAGGCCGTCCCTCCGCGTCGTGCAGGCCCCGGCCGAGCCGGTGGGCGGGGGCTGCCCGGGAGCGCGCAGCGTGGACCTCGGTCCGGCGCGTTCCCCGGCGCCGGGCACGTCCACGGGGCCCGGACGCAGCGAGCTCACCCACTGGCCGGTGCAGCTCGGGCTGGTCTCACCGCAGGCGCCGTGGCTCGCCGGCGCGGACCTGCTGCTCGCCGCCGACTGCGTACCCTTCGCCTACGCCGACTTCCACCGCGACCTGCTCGCCGGCAGGCGCGTGCTCGTGGGGTGCCCGAAGCTCGACGACGTGCAGGGCTACGCCGCCAAGCTGGCCGACCTGGTGGGCCGGGCCCGGCCCAGGAGCCTCACCGTCGCCCGCATGGAGGTGCCCTGCTGCGGCGGGATCGCCTGGGCGGCGCGCGAGGCGGTCCGCCTCTCCGGCGTGCCGGTGCCGGTCGTCGAGGTGACCATCGGCGTCTCGGGCGCCCGGCTCCCCTGAGGCGCCGCGCACCCCGGCGGTGCATGGACTACAATCGATCCCGGCGCGACGATGCGCCGGGAGGTACCCATGCGCCGTCTTCGTCCCGTGCTCCTCGGCCTCGCGGCCGGCCTCCTCGTGGCCGCGGTACCGGCCGCCGGGGCCGACGACCCCGCCGTGATCCGGCTCACCATCGTGGTCGGGGACGTCGCCCCGGTGGGTCCCGGCCCGGTGCGGAACCTCATCTGCGACGACGCGGGGCTGGTGGAGCCCACCGACGTGGGCGGCTCGCCCGGCCTCCGCGGCCTGCGCGCGGGCTCCACGCTCTGCTCCCTCACCGACGCGCTGTCCATCCGTCGCACCTACCGCGTCGTCGTGGTCGACCGGCGCGGCCAGCAGGGGCGCGACGGGTCGACGCCGCAGGACGCCGGCGGGAGGTAGCACCGCGTGGGCGCGTGGAAGCGGATCGGCTGCGCCGCCGACTTCTCCGACGGTTCGCGCGCGGCGTTCCGGGAGGCCTGCGACCTGGCGGGCCGGTTCGAGGCCGAGCTGATCCTCCTGCACGCCGAGGAGCCGCCGGCCGTGACCGACATCCCGCCGCCCGCGGCCGTGGTCGCCGACGCGCGCCGGGAGGCGACCGGACGGCTCGAGGCCTGGCGGGCCGAGGCGGAGGCCGTCCTGGGCCGGCCGGTCGAGGTCGAGCTCCTGGATGGCCCGGCCGCGCCCGCCGTGGCCCGCGCGGCGGCCGAGCAACGGCTCGACCTGCTCGTCACCGGCACGCACGGACGGCGGGGGTTCCGTCACCTCGTCCTGGGATCGGTGGCCGAGCGGCTCGTGCACCTCTCGCCGTGCCCGGTGCTCGTGGTGCGGGCGTGACCGCGGTGGGCGCCGTCTGCGCGCTGCTCG
>JBBIOL010000145.1:0-7860 GCA_037443385.1 Anaeromyxobacteraceae bacterium | reverse complement strand
CGAGCTCGAGGCCGCGCTGGCCGGGTCGCGCGCCGAGGCCGCCCGGCTCACCGCAGAGCTGGACGAGCGGACCGCCGACGGGGCGCGGCTGCGGGCCGGGCTCGCCGAGACGGTGCGCGAGCGCGACGCGCTCTCCCGCGAGCTCGCGGCGGTGCGCGCGGAGCGCGACGAGCTCCTCGAGGCGCGGCGCGCGCTCGAGAAGGTCCACGAGGCGCTCGCCCAGGCCCGCTCCCGCCTCGGGTAGCGCGGCGGGCGCTCCGGAAGGACGGATCGGGCCGCCCCCGACGGGGCGGCGCCCGTCCCGGGCGGAAAGCGCAGGAACGGCGGCTCGTTGACCACCCCGCGTCACAAGCGCGGGCGCGGCGCCTCTGTCGTCCACGGAGGTCGCCATGAGGATCTTCCTGTTCGCAGCCGGCATCGTCCTCGGATTCGTCCTGCTCGCCGACTTCGCCGGGAGCCAGGCCAGCGACGCCCGGACCCACGCGCGCTGGGCCGCCGAGGCGCGCTGCCTCGACACCAACACCGCGGCGCTCCCCGAGGTCCAGCGGATGTGCGCCGAGGTCGCCCGGCGGGAGCACCCCTAGGGCCGCGGCGGCGCGCCGTTCACTCCGGGTCGAAGTCGGCCACGGCGCCCGCGGCGTCGTGCCGGACCCGGTAGAGGACCGGCTCGGCGCCGAACCGCGCGCGGTAGAGGCGGGTCATGCCTCCCGCCACCGGCGACTCCTCCAGCAGCTCCAGCGACGCGAGCGGATCCCGGAGCCCGACGCTCACCGGCCCCCAGGCCTCGAGCTCCGGTCGCGCGGCCTCGCCGAGGGCCGGGGCGAGCACGCCCGGGTCGATGCGCCCGCGCGCCATGCCCTCGAGCAGCGATCGGAAGGCGCCCGTGGCCGCGGGGGAACCGTCGGCGATGGCCGGCGGGCCGGGCGGCGGCGGTGGGAGGAGCAGGTCGGCCACCGCCTCGGCGAGCTGCGGCGCCAGCGTGCGCTGGTTCGAGAGCACCACCACGCCGAGCCCGTGCGCGGGCAGGAGGAGCACGTCGGCGAGGGCCGGTCCGCCCGAGTGGCCGAGGGCGAGACGGCCGTGGGGACGGGAGACCACGAGACCGGGGGCGAAGCCGGCGGGGCGGCCGTCCGCGAGCGTGGCCGGCGCGAGGAGGATCTCCCGCGCTGCCGGCGGGAGCAGCGTTCCCGACTGGATCGCCGCGAGGAGCGTCGCGAGGTCGCGCACCGAGGAGAAGAGCCCACCGGCCGCCAGCGCCGCGGGCGGGTAGGCGAACGCGTAGCGGCGCAGCCTTCCCCCGGACCAGGCGTAGGTGGTGGCGCGGCCGGGGACGAGGTCGGCCACGCGGGCGCGACCCTGGTCGGCGGCGTGCTCGTAGCGGGTGTCCCACAGGCGCAGCGGCGCGAGGACCCGCTCGCGCAGGAGCCGCTCGTAGTCCATGCCGCTCGCGAGCTCGAGCACCCGGGCCAGCAAGACGAAGTCGACGAGGCCGTAGGTGGCCCGCGTGCCCGGCGGCGCCTCGAGGGGCGTCGACAGCACCGCCCGCACCGCCTCGGCCAGCGGGGCGTCGGGGTCGACGTCGCCGGGGGGAAGCCCGGAGGTGTGGGTGGCGAGCTGGCGCACCGTCACCTTGCCGAGGTCGGCCGGCGCGTCCGGGAACCAGCGCACGATGCCGGCGTCCGGGTCGAGGCGCCCCTCGGCGGCGAGCTGGGCCACCAGGATCCCGGCGAAGATCTTGGTGACGGACGCGATCGGGAAGGCCGTGCCGGGGCCGACCGGCACGCCGTTCTCCACCTCGGCCTTGCCCCAGGTGGAGACCTTCACCACCCGTCCATCGCGGACGATCGCGACCGCCCCACCGGGGATGCGGGCCCGCTCCACGTACGAGGCCACGAGCGCGTCGACGGCGCGGGCGGTGGCGGCGGGGAGCCCGTCGTCCGGGGGCCGGGCGGGGGCGAGGAGCGCCGCGGCGAGGAGCAGCGCGCCGGGGTGCATGCCTAGTCGGGCGGCTTCGAGCCGTCGGTGGCCGCGCCCAGCTTCTTGCGGGCGTCGTAGGCGGCCACCTTGTAGGTGTCGCCGAGGGTCGGGTAGTTGAACACCGCCTCGATGAAGTAGCGGTACGTCCCGCCCAGCGCCATCACCGCGGCGCCGAGGTGCGCGAGCTCCGCGGCGTTGGGGCCGATGACGTGGATGCCGAGCACCTTCAGGGTCTCGGTGGACACGAGCAGCTTCACCCAGCCCACCGCGTCGCCCACCAGGTTGGCGCGGGCGTTCTCGACGAAGCTCCCCTTGCCGACCACGTATGGGATGCCCTTCGCCTGGAGCGACTCCTCGGTCTCCCCCACCGAGGACAGCTCGGGGATGGTGTAGATGCCGGTGGGGAGGACGTCGCCCTGCAGCTGGGTACGGAAGTCGGTGCCCTCGCAGGCGTGGGTCATGGCCACGCGCCCCTGCTCCATGGCGGTGGACGCGAGGCCCGGAGCGCCCACCACGTCGCCGGCGGCGTAGATGTGCGGGATCGAGGTCTGGAAGTGCTCGTTCACCTTGAGGTAGCCGCGCTCGTCCGCCTGGAGCCCGGCGTTGGCGAGGTCGAGCGAGTCGGTGTTGCCCTGCCGGCCGGCCGCCACGAGCACCTTCTCGGCGACCAGCCGGGAGCCGTCGGAGAGCGTGAGCAGCACGTCGCGGTCGCCCGGCTCCACCCGGGTGACGCGGGTGCGGTGCTTGATCTCCACGCCGAACTCGGTCCAGATGCGCTCCAGCTCCTGGGAGAGCTCGGCGTCGAGGAAGGGCATGACCCGGTCGCGCGAGTCGGCCATGGTGACGTGCACGCCCAGCGCGGCGAAGGCGGAGGTGTACTCCGAGCCGGCGACGCCGCCGCCCAGCACCGCGAGCGAGCGCGGCACCCGGTCGAGCAGGAGGATGGAGTCGGAGTCGTAGACCCGGCTGTGGTCGATGGGGATGTGGGGCGGGTGGAGCGGGCGCGTGCCCGGGGCGAGCAGGATCACGTCGGCCCGGATCTCCTGGGAGGTGCCGTCGGGCACCGAGACCCGCAGGGTGTGCGGGTCGAGGAAGCTGGCCGTGCCGCGGAAGACCTCGATGGCGTACTGGGAGAACCGGCCCCGGATGCGCTGGTGTTCACGTGCGGTGACGAGTCCGCGACGGCCCATGAGGGCGGCCACGGTCATGGTGTCGGCCACCTTGAGGATGAAGCCGGCCACGTCGCGCCGCTTCGACTGGAGCAGCGCCTGGGCGGTCTCGCGGAGCGCCTTGGACGGGATGGTGCCGGTGTTGGCGCAGGCCCCGCCGGGCACCGCCTCCTTCTCGATGACCGCGACCTTCTTGCCGAGGAACGCGGCGCGCGTGGCGCCCCGCTCGCCGGCAGGGCCGCTGCCCACGATGGCGACGTCGAAGTGGAGCATGGTGCGCTTATAATGCGGGCTCCCGCGATGGAAAGAGAGTTTTCTCCGCCTTGAGGAACCCGCCCCGAAATCCCGCCCTCGACGCGATTCCCCGGAACCTCATGGTGGATCTGGACGAGCGGAAGGCCTCCCTGCGCCGCGCCGGCCGCACGCTCCACGACTTCGGCCTGGGGGACCCGCTCGAGCCCACGCCCGCCTTCCTGCGCGAGGCCCTGCGGGTCGCCGTGCCGGAGGTGTCGCAGTACCCGAGCCCGCTCGGCACGCCGGCGCTCCGCTCCGCGGTGGCGGGCTACCTGCGGCGCCGCTTCGGCGTCGCCGTCGACCCGGACCGGCAGGTGGTGCCGGCCACCGGCGCGAAGGAGTCCATCTTCCACCTGCCGCTCGCCTTCCGGGGTTCGGGGCGCCGCAAGGTGGTCCTGCCCGATCCGGGCTATCCCACCTACGAGGCCGGCGCGCGCCTGGCCGGTCTCGAGCCGGTGCGGGTGCCGCTGCGGGCCGCGAACGGCTTCCTGCTCGAGCCGGGCGACCTGCCGCCGTCGCTCCTCGACGAGACGCTCCTCCTCTGGGTGAGCTACCCCCACAACCCCACCGGGGCCACCGCGCCGCGCGACTACCTGGAGCGGGTGGGGAAGGCCGCCCTGGCGCACGGCTTCGTGGTGGCCTCCGACGAGTGCTACGCCGACGTCTGGTTCGACACGCCCCCGCTCTCCATGCTGCAGGTGCAGGTGGAGAACGTGCTCGCCATCCACTCCTGCTCGAAGCGCAGCGGCATGACCGGCTACCGCAGCGGGTTCGTGGCCGGCGACGCCGACCTCGTCTCCCAGCTGAAACGCATGCGGTCCCACCCCGGCGTGGCCTCGCCCGACTTCGTCACCGCCGCGGCGGTGGCGGCCTGGAACGACGACGCCCACGCCGAGGCGCGGCGCCTCCTGTTCCGGGAGAAGCGCGACCGGCTCGCGGGCTTCCTCCGCGAGCACGGGCTCCGCGTGCAGGGCGGGGGCGCCACCCTCTACCTCTGGGTGGAGGTCCCCGCCGGCCACACCTCGGCGAGCTACGCCACGCGGCTGCTCGACGAGGCCATCGTGGTCTCCCCCGGCACCGCCTTCGGCGCGGCCGGCGAGGGCTACGTGCGGGTCAGCCTGGTCCCGACCCTGCAGGAGATCGAGGAGGCGATCGCGCGATGGCGAACCGTGCACTGAGCGTGGAGGAGATGCGGGCGCGCGTGGAGGCGGCCTGGGCCGACCGGTCGAGGCTCGCCGACGGGCCCCACCGCGAGGCGGTTCTCGCGGCCGTGGCCGGGCTCGACCGGGGCGAGCTGCGGGTGGCCGAGCGGGCCGGCGACGACTGGACGGTGAACGCCTGGCTCATGCAGGCGGTGAACCTCTACTTCGCCGTCACCGGCATGGAGACCCACGACTACGGGCCGTTCCAGATCCGGGACAAGATCCCGCTCAAGCGGGACCTGGAGGCCTCCGGCGTGCGCATCGTCCCGGGCGGGATCGTGCGCTACGGGGCGTACGTGGCCCCAGGCGCGGTGGTCCTGCCCGCCTTCGTGAACATCGGCGCGCGGGTGGGCAAGGGCACCATGGTCGACACCTGGGCCACGGTGGGATCCTGCGCCCAGGTGGGCGAGAGCGTGCACCTCGCCGGCGGGGTGGGCATCGGCGGCGTGCTCGAGCCGCCCGGGGCCCGGCCCAACATCGTCGAGGACGACTGCTTCATCGGCAGCCGCTGCATCCTGGTCGAGGGCGTGCGGGTCGAGGAGGGCTCGGTCCTGGGCGCCAACGTGGTCATCACCGGGTCCACGCCCATCATCGACGTCACCGGCCCCACCGAGGTGGTGCTGAAGAAGCGGGTCCCGGCCCGCTCGGTGGTGATCCCCGGCACGCGCCCCAAGGCCTACCCGTCCGGCACCTACCAGATCCCCTGCGCCCTCATCGTGGGGCGGCGCAGCGCCGCCACCGACAAGAAGGTGTCGCTCAACGACGCGCTCCGGGAGTTCGAGGTCTCGGTGTGAGCGGATCGCTCGCCGAGGCGCTGGCGGCGCGGACCGAGGCGCTCTGCGCCGTGCCCTCGCCCATCGGGGAGGAGCGCGCGCTCTGCGACCAGCTCGAGGGCTGGGCGCGGGAGGCCTTCCCGCGGGTGCGAAGGGTGGCGAACTCGCTCGTCGTCGGCGTGGACCCGTCCGGCGCGGACCGGCCGCTCGTGCTCCTCTGCGGGCACCTCGACACGGTGCCGGTGCACCCCGGGGACCGCGGCCCGCCGCGGCGCGAGGCCGGCCGCATCGTCGCGCCGGGAGCCTCCGACATGAAGGCGGGGGTGGCGGTGGCCATGGAGCTCGCGCTGCGCCTGCCGCGGGAGGCGCGCTTCGCCGACCTGGCGCTCGTGCTGTACGCGCGGGAGGAGGGGCCGTACCTCGAGAACGAGCTCGGGCCCGTGCTGGCGCAGGCCTCCGAGCTGTCCGGCGCGGCGCTGGCGGTGTGCCTCGAGCCCACCGACGGGCGGCTGGCGCTGGGCTGCGTGGGCTCGCTGCACGCCACCTTCACCTTCACCGGCCGGTCGGCGCACTCGGCGCGACCGTGGCAGGGCGAGAACGCCGTGCACCGGGCCGGGGCGCTGCTCGCGGCGCTCGGCGCTCGCGCGCCGCGCGAGGTCGCCTCCGGGGGCCTCCCCTTCCGCGAGGTGACGAGCGTGACCCGCATCGAGGGCGGGAGGGCCCGCAACGTGGTGCCCGACCGCTGCACGCTGAACGTGAACTTCCGCTTCGGGCCCGACCGCGGGGTGGAGGACGCGGTCCGGGAGCTCGAGGCGCTGGGGAGCGCGCACGGCGCCGAGGTGGAGATCACCGACCGGGCGCCGGCCTGCCCGGCCTTCGCCGACCACCCGCTGGTGGCCCGGCTGCGCGAGCGGGGCGGCCTCGCGGTGGAGCCCAAGCAGGCCTGGACCGACGTGGCCCGGCTGGCCGCTGCGGGCATCCCGGCGGTGAACCTGGGCCCGGGCGCCACCGCGCAGGCCCACCAGCGCGGGGAGTGGGTCGAGGTGGCGGCCGTCGAGGCCGCCTACCGCGCGCTGGAACGCTTCCTTACCCCCTGATCCGGCCCGGCGCGCGCGGCGCGCGACGATCCGCTTGACGCGCGGCGGCGGCGCATTACATCGACGCATCTCGATATGTCGATGGACCGGAACGGCGACCGCCTGGTGCGGACGGCGAAGGCGCTGGGGGATCCCACCCGGCTCGAGCTCCTGCGGCGCATCGCCGCGGCGGGCGAGATCTGCTGCAAGGACCTGGTGACGCTCTTCCCCCTCTCGCAGGCCACCGTCTCCCACCACCTCAAGATCCTGGCCGACGCCGGGCTCGTGGCCGTGCGCCGGCAGGGGCAGTTCGGCTGGTACAGCCTCCGCCCGGGCGCGGTGGAGCGGCACGCGGCCCTGCTCGGTCGCGCTTTCCGGTCGCGCCGGTCGGCCCCGGCCCGCCGGCGGCCGGCGGCGGAGCGGAGGCGCCCCGCGCCATGAAGCCTGTCCACTTCCTTCCCACCCGGGTGTCTCCGACGGAGACACCCAGAACCGCAGCAGACATCGAACAGGAGAACCGACACATGAACCGGACGTTCCGCACCCTCGCCGTCGCACTCGCCGTCGCCCCGGCGCTCGCCCTCGCGCAGGCCGCCACCTGGAACATCGACACCGCCCACACCCGCGCCGGCTTCTCCGTGAAGCACCTCGTCATCTCCGACGTGAAGGGGGAGTTCTCGAAGACCGAGGGCAAGGCGCAGATCGACGAGGCCGACCTCACCCGCTCGACCGTCGAGGTGACCATCGACGCCGCCTCGGTCGACACCCGCGACCCGAAGCGCGACGCCCACCTCAAGTCGGCCGACTTCTTCGACGCGGCGAAGTTCCCCACCATCACCTTCAAGTCCACCAAGGTCGAGGCCGGCAAGGACGGCGCGCTCACCGTCACCGGCGACCTCACCATGCACGGCGTGACGAAGCCGGTGACGCTCGAGGGCTCGGTCACCAAGGCCATCACCGACCCCTGGGGCCTCACGCGCCGGGGCGCCTCCTTCACCGGCAAGCTCGACCGCAAGGCCTGGGGCATCTCCTGGGGCAAGACCACCGACGTCGGGGCGGTGGTGGGCGACGAGGTCAAGCTCGACATCCAGGCCGAGCTTGTGAAGGACCAGCCGAAGAAGTAGCCGGGACGGACGCACGGTCCGCGCCGCGCCCGTCGCCGGGCGGGGCCGGCCCTGCGGACGCGGACGGCGGCGGGCACGGGGGTTGCTCCGGCTCGCCGCCGCATGCGTTCCGGGAACGGGTTCGTGGAAGGGCCGCGCGAGCGGCTGCTCGCCGGGGGGCCGGCCGGGCTGTCCGACGCGGAGCTCCTGGCGCTCGTCCTGGGCACCGGCTCGGGCCGCCTCTCGGCGCGGTCGGCCGCGCTCGG
>JBBIOL010000144.1:0-8216 GCA_037443385.1 Anaeromyxobacteraceae bacterium | reverse complement strand
GCGCGGCCGTGGCCGCGGGCGCCGACAAGAAGGCCGAGAACCCCGTCGTCCTCGACGTGCGCGGCCTCTCCGGCGTGGCCGACTACTTCGTCCTCCTCTCCGCCGACAGCGACCGGCAGGCCGCCGCGGTGGCCGACGCCGTCGACGAGCGCCTCTCGTCCATGGGCGCGCAGCGCCTGGGCGCCGAGGGGCGCAGCGGCGGCGGCTGGGTGCTGCTCGACTTCGGCGACGTGGTCGTGCACGTGATGTCCCCCGACGCCCGCGGCTTCTACGACCTCGAGGGGCTCTGGGCCGACGCGCCCCGGCTCCCCGTCGCCTAGGAGCCCCACCCGGAGGTGCCCATGCTCGCAGCCGCCGCCGCGCTGCTCCTCGCCGCGCTGCCGCCCGCCGACGTCATCTACACGGACGGTGCAATCCTGACCCTGGTCGAGGGGCCGGCCGCGGAGGCGCTCGCGGTGCGCAACGGCCGCATCGCCGCGGTGGGCAGGCGGGCCGAGGTGATGCGGCTCCGCGGCCCGTCCACGCGGGTGGTGACGCTCGGCAAGCGCGCGCTCCTCCCGGCCTTCGTCGACCCGCACTCCCACTTCCTCGCCGCGGTGGTGGTCCAGGACTGGGCCAACGTGTCCCTGCCGCCGGTGGGCACGGTGCGCTCCGTCGCCGACGTCCAGGCCGTGCTCCGGCGCCAGGCGGCGCGCCAGAAGGCAAAGCCGGGCGACTGGGTGCTCGCCTGGGGCTACGACGCGAACGGGCTGCCGGGGCGCAAGGACGTGACCCGCCAGGACATCGACGCGGTCCTGCCCGACAACCCCGTGGCGCTGCTCCACGTCTCCGGCCACGGCGCGGTGTTCAACACCCGCGGGCTCGAGGCGGTGAAGATCGGCCCGGCCACGGTCACGCCGCCCGGCGGGATCATCGTCCGCGAGCCCGGCTCCGAGCAGCCGCAGGGGCTCGTCATGGAGAACGCCTTCCTGGCGGCCGAGCCGCTGCTCCCCCGGCCCTCGCCGGAGGCCCTCGCCGCGGCGCTGGGTCCCGCGCAGGCCCGCTACTTCGAGCAGGGCTACACGGTCGCCACCGAGGGGGCCACGCCGCCCCACGCCATCCCCGCGCTGCGCGAGGCGGCCCGCCGCGGGCTCCTCACCATCGACGTGATGGCGCTCCCGCTCGTCAACGCGTCCGCCGAGGTGCTGGGGAAGCCCGGGCTCGCCTTCGGGATCACGGTGGACCACGTGAAGGTGGTGGGGCTGAAGGCGGTGATCGACGGGTCGCCCCAGGGAGGCACCGGCTACTACACGAAGCCGTACCTCGTGCCCGGCCCCGGGGGGCAGGCACCGTGGTCGGGGGAGCCGTCGCTCACCCAGGCGCAGGTCACCGGCGCCCTGCGGTCCACCCGGGAGGGTGGGGGCCAGCTCTTCGGCCACGCCAACGGCGACGCAGCCATCGACATGATGGTGAAGGCCCAGGAGGAGGTCGGGCTCACCGCGAAGGACGACGCCCGGACCGTGGTCGTCCACAGCCAGTTCGCGCGCCCCGACCAGCTCGACGCCTACGCACGGCTCGGCCTCATCCCGTCCTTCTTCACGAACCACGCCTTCTACTGGGGCGACGACTACCCGGCCCTGCTCGGCGAGGAGCGGGCGCAGCGCATCAGCCCGGCCCGGTCGGCGGCCACGCGCGGCCTCCGGTTCACGAACCACACCGACTACCTGGTGACGCCGCTCGACTCCCTCTTCACGGTCTGGAGCGCCGTGAACCGGGTGAGCCGGTCGGGCAAGGTGATCGGCCCCGACGAGCGCATCGGCGTCCTGCAGGCGCTGCGGGCCATCACCGCCGACGCGGCCTTCCAGTACCGGGAGGAGGCGGAGCGCGGGACGCTCGAGGCGGGCAAGGTCGCCGACCTGGTGATCCTCTCCGCCAACCCGCTGCGGGTCGATCCGCTCGGCCTGCGCGACGTGAAGGTCGTGGAGACGGTGAAGGCGGGCCGCACCATGTACCGCCGGCCTTGACCGCCGTCAAAGGCCGTTGCCTCCGGCGCCGCGACCGATCGGTCGTTCGGGTGGGACCAACCCCGCCCGGGTCGGGGTAGAATGCCTCCCCCTCTCGACCCACCCACGCGCGGCCCGAACGCCGGAGGACGCATGTCCCAGTCGCAGAAGCAGCGGAAGATGGTGACCATGGACGGGAACGAGGCCGTCGCCTCGGTCGCCCACCGTACCAACGAGGTCATCGCCATCTACCCCATCACGCCCTCCTCCAACATGGGCGAGTGGGCGGACGAGTGGTCGGCCTTCGGCAAGAAGAACGTCTGGGGTCTCGTGCCCACCGTGGTGGAGATGCAGTCGGAGGGTGGCGCCGCCGGCGCGGTCCACGGCGCCCTGCAGGGCGGCGCCCTCACGACGACCTTCACGGCGTCGCAGGGGCTGCTGCTCATGATCCCCAACATGTACAAGATCGCCGGCGAGCTGACGCCCTTCGTCATGCACGTGTCGGCCCGCGCGGTGGCCTCCCACGCGCTCTCCATCTTCGGCGACCACTCCGACGTGATGGCCGTCCGCCAGACCGGGTTCGGGCTCCTCTCCTCCAACTCGGTGCAGGAGGCCCACGACTTCGCCCTCATCTCCCAGCGGGCCTCGCTCCGCAGCCGCGTCCCCTTCCTCCACTTCTTCGACGGCTTCCGCACCTCCCACGAGGTGGCCAAGATCGAGCTGCTCGACGACGACGACCTGCGCCGGATGATCACCGACGACCTCGTCGCCGCCATCCGGGCGCGCGCGCTCAACCCCGACGCGCCGGTGGTGCGCGGCACGGCCCAGAACCCCGACGCCTTCTTCCAGGCCCGCGAGGCCTGCAACGGCTTCTACGCCGAGGCCCCCGAGCACGTGCAGGAGGCCATGGACGCCTTCGCCAAGGTGGCCGGGCGCCAGTACCACCTCTTCGACTACGTCGGCCACCCCGAGGCGGAGCGGGTGGTGGTGATGATAGGCTCGGGCGCCGAGGTGGCGCACGAGACGGTGCTCGACCTCGTCGCCCGCGGCGAGAAGGTGGGGCTCGTCAAGGTGCGGCTCTACCGCCCCTTCTCGCTCGGCCACTTCATGGCGGCGCTGCCCCGCACCACCACGTCCATCGCGGTCCTCGACCGCACCAAGGAGCCGGGCAGCCTCGGCGAGCCGCTCTACCAGGACGTGGTCACCGCGCTCCGCGAGGCGCAGCAGGCCCACATCGACCGCTTCCACCACGAGATCACGGTCATCGGCGGGCGCTACGGCCTCTCCTCGAAGGAGTTCACCCCGGCCATGGTGAAGGCGGTGTACGACGAGCTCACCCGCTCCCGTCCCAAGCGCCACTTCACCGTGGGCATCCACGACGACGTCACCCACCTGTCGCTCCCCTACGACCCGACCTACCAGACCGAGGGCAAGGACGTCGTCCGCTGCCACTTCTGGGGCCTGGGCGCCGACGGCACGGTGGGCGCGAACAAGAACTCCATCAAGATCATCGGCGAGGACACGCCCAACTTCGCCCAGGGCTACTTCGTCTACGACTCGAAGAAGTCGGGCAGCGTGACCGTGAGCCACCTGCGCTTCGGCCCGGAGCAGATCCGCAGCTCCTACCTCGTCACCAGCGCCAACTTCGTGGCCTGCCACCAGTTCGGCTTCCTGGAGAAGTACGAGATGCTCGACGCCGCCGCCCCCGGCGCGGTGTTCCTGCTCAACACGCCCTACGCCCCCGAGGACGTCTGGGCCCAACTGCCGGCCGAGGTGCAGTCGGAGATCCTCGGCAAGAACCTCCGCTTCTTCGTGATCGACGCGGTGCGGGTGGCCCGCGACACCGGCATGGGCGGCCGCATCAACACCATCATGCAGACCTGCTTCTTCGCCATCTCCGGCGTGCTGCCGCGCGAGCGCTCCATCGAGCTCATCAAGAAGGCCATCGAGAAGACCTACGGGCGCAAGGGCGCCGAGGTGGTGCGCAAGAACTTCGAGGCGGTGGACGCCACGCTGGCCCACCTGCACGAGGTCTCCACCGCGGGTCGCACGGTCACCGGCAAGCCGCGGCCGCCGCTCGTCTCCGACCAGGCCCCCGACTTCGTGAAGCGGGTCACCGCGATCATGATGGCCGGCAAGGGCGACCTGCTGCCGGTCTCGGCCTTCCCGGTCGACGGCACCTGGCCCAGCGGGACCACGCAGTGGGAGAAGCGGGCCATCGCCCTCGACATCCCGGTGTGGGACTCGGCCCTCTGCATCCAGTGCAACAAGTGCGCGCTCATCTGCCCGCACGCCGCCATCCGCGCCAAGTACTACCCGGCCGACGCGCTGGCCGGCGCGCCCTCCACCTTCAAGTCGATGGACTTCAAGTCGGCCGACGTGAAGGGGTCGAAGTACACCATCCAGGTGGCGCCCGAGGACTGCACCGGCTGCCGGGCCTGCGTGGAGTTCTGCCCCGCCGAGTCGAAGACCGAGAAGGGGCACAAGGCCATCAACATGGCGGCCATGCCGCCCATCCGCGAGCAGGAGCGCCGCAACTACGACTACTTCCTGGCGCTCCCCGATCCGGACCGCACCCGCGTGAAGCTCGACGTGAAGGGCACCCAGTTCCTCGAGCCGCTCTTCGAGTACTCGGGCGCCTGCGCCGGATGCGGCGAGACGCCGTACATCAAGCTGCTCACCCAGCTCTACGGCGACCGGGCCATCATCGCCAACGCCACCGGCTGCAGCTCGATCTACGGCGCCAACCTGCCGACCACCCCCTACACCACGAACGACGCGGGGCGCGGCCCGGCCTGGGCCAACTCGCTCTTCGAGGACAACGCCGAGTTCGGCCTGGGCATCCGCCTCGCGGTGGACAAGCTCACCGAGCAGGCCCGCCACCTGCTCGGCGACGTCACCGGCCGGGTCGGCGGCGACCTCGTGAAGGAGCTCCTCGAGGCCGACATGTCGACCGAGGTCGGCATCGAGGCCCAGCGCGGGCGCGTCAACGTGCTGCGCTCGAAGCTGGCCGGGGTGGATCTCGCCTCGGCGCGGCGGCTCACGCAGATCTCCGACTACCTGGTGAAGAAGAGCATCTGGATCGTGGGCGGCGACGGCTGGGCCTACGACATCGGCTACGGCGGCCTGGACCACGTCATCGCCATGGGCAAGGACGTGAACATCCTGGTGCTCGACACCGAGGTCTACTCCAACACCGGCGGGCAGGCCTCCAAGGCCACCCCCATGGGCGCGGCCGCCAAGTTCGCCATGGGCGGCAAGTCGGTCCAGAAGAAGGACCTGGCCATGCTGGCCATGACCTACGGCCACGCCTACGTGGCGCGGCTGGCCATGGCCGCCAAGGACGTGCAGAGCGTGAACGCCATGAAGGAGGCCGACGCCTTCCCGGGCACGTCGGTGCTGGTGGCCTACAGCCACTGCATCGCCCACGGCTACGACATGGCCGACTCCATGGAGCACCAGGAGCTCGCCGTGAACTCCGGGTACTGGCCGCTCTTCCGCTACGACCCGCGCAAGGCGGCCCAGGGGGAGAGCCCGCTCAAGCTCGACAGCGGCATCCCCAAGGTGTCGCTCGGCGAGTTCATGGCGAAGGAGACCCGCTTCCGCATGGTGGAGCAGCTCGACCCGGAGGCCTACGCCAAGCTCGTGGCCGAGGCGGAGCGGCTCGCCAAGGAGAAGTACGCGCTCTACGAGCAGCTCGCGAAGGCCATGAACCCGGTGAACCTGGTGCCGGGCGGGCCGGCTCCGGCGGTGCCGGCGCCCAACCAGCCCAAGGCCAAGGCCTGACCGTGGCGGCGGGAACGCGCGCCGTCGCCGCCCTGGCGCTCGCCGTGCTGTGCGGGAACGGGGCCGCGCAGGAGGCCTCCCTGCGCGCCCCGCTGCCGCCGCCCGGGGCGATGCAGTCCCGCCCGCCCCGGACCATCGCCGTCTCCGGCGAGGGGCGGGTCCCGGTGCCGCCCGACTCCGCCTCGTTCACGGTGGGCGTGGAGGCCTCGGCGAGGAGCGTGGCCGCCGCCACGGCCGAGGTGAACCGCGCCATGAAGGCGGTCCTCGACGCCGTGGCCGCGGCGGGCGTGGCGGGGAAGGACGTGCGTACCGTCCGCTACGACGTCTCGGTGGAGCGCCCCTGGAAGGACGGCAAGCAGCAGCCGGTCTCCGGCTACCGGGTCTCCACCGCCGCCGACGTGCGGGTGCGCGAGCTCGCGAAGCTCGGGAAGATCCTGGACGCGGTCACCGCGGCCGGCTCGAACCAGCTCCAGTCGCTGCGCATGGAGCGGCTCGACCCGAAGCCGCAGGAGCTCGAGGCGCTGGCCCAGGCGTACGCCGCGGCGCGCGAGAAGGCGAAGGCGCTCGCCGTCGCCGCCGGCGTCGAGCTGGGCGACCTCCTCTCGGTGAGCGAGGCGGGGGTCTCGCCGCGGCCGGTGATGATGATGCGGGCCCGGGCGAGCATGGCCGAGTCCGCCCCGGCCCCGGTGGCCGAGGGGGAGCTCGAGTACGGCGCGCGGGTGGAGGCGGTCTTCGGGGTGCGGTAGCGCAGGGAGCCGGACCTAGTCGAGGACGCTCAGCAGGGTGAGCGCGTGCCGGTCGCGCCGCTCGCCGGCGCCCGCCGAGCGGGAGTCGCTCTGCTGCCGCGCGACGAGCAGGCGATCGCCGCTGCGCAGGTACCGCGCCACGTCCTTCTGCTCGATCTCGAAGGTGATGACGAGGAAGATCCGTCCCTTGAGGAGCACGCGCCGCTCCGAGGCCACCGGCACGCCGTCCGGGCCGAGCCAGATCCGCGCGGTCGCCTCCACCTCCTTCACGTACTTGCGGTCGCGCGCCGCCACCACCGGGGTGATGCGCAGCGTGAGAACGCGCGTCGGGGCCCCCTCGAACGGCTCGACCCGGTCGTCCACCACGCGCGCGTCGGCGAGGTCGCGCAGGAGGTCGGGCACGGCGTCGATGGCCCGGGCCAGGGCCAGCGTGCGCAGGTCGAAGATGGCGTCCCGGGTCGGGGCCGGCGCGTCCGGATCCTGGAGCCGCTGCCGTTCCTCGCTCTCGGCGCGGGCGAGCAGGTCGGGGTTCCAAACCACCCGCAGCCCGTCCACGCCCCAGGAGACGATGGCCCAGGAGGTCCCCGGGGGCGGGGCCGGCTCGTCGTCCCCCTGCGTGAACGTGACCCGGTGCTCGACCCGGGCGCGCACCGGGGAGCGACCGGGGAGGCGGGCCAGGGTGCCCACGATCTGCGCCACCGGGTCGGCGGGCGCGGCGGCCCCGGGAGCGGGGGCCGGGGCGGGGACGAGCGCGTCGGGGGGCGCTGCGAGCGCGAGGAGGAGGAGCGCGGCGGGGACGGGCATGCATCCCGTCGTATCCCTGGGCCGGGCGGGCGGCAAGGTGGCCGGGGGGCTCGGAACGGGGTAGGAACGGCGGAGACCCGAGCCCCGAGGAGCGCCCATGGGCCAGAAGGATCCCCGCGTCGACGCCTACGTCTCCCGCGCCGCCCCGTTCGCCCGCCCCATCCTCGCGCAACTCCGGACCGTCGTGCACGCGGCGGTGCCGGACGCGACCGAGGCCATCAAGTGGGGCATGCCCTTCTTCGAGCACCACGGGATCCTCTGCAGCATGGCGGCCTTCAAGTCCCACGCCGCCTTCACCATCCGGGGGGGCGACGCGATCCTCGGCGGCGCGGCGAAGGACGGGGCCATGGGCCAGTTCGGACGCATCACCGCGCTCGCCGACCTGCCGCCCCGGGCCCGGCTCTCGCGCCTGCTCCGGGAGGCCGCGCGACGGAACGCGTCGGGCGTGAAGGCGCCGCGGCCCGTCCGGAAGGCGAGGCCCGAGGCCGTGGTCCCGCCCGACCTGGCCCGGGCGCTCCGCGGGAACGCCCGGGCCCGCGCCACATTCGAGGCCTTCCCTCCCGGGAAGCGTCGCGACTACGTGGAGTGGATCGTGGAGGCCCGGGCGGCGGAGACGCGGGCGCGGCGCCTCGGTCAGGCCGTGGCCTGGATGGCCGAGGGCAAGGGCCGCAACTGGAAGTACGAGCGCTGCTGAGGATCCGCAGCCCCGCCCCGGGCCGTCTCGCGCCCGAAAGTCAAGTGAACTCGGCGTGACGCGGGCCGTCGTGGGATCGTGCTTGACCGTCCGTGATCTTCCACGCAGTGAATATCGGACTCGATTTCCGGTCACGTTCTCGGTCGCGACCCGTCTTGTCTGGGGGAGGCCCCGGACCGCGGTGTCGCGAGGAGCCGGCGGACC
>JBBIOL010000143.1:0-8222 GCA_037443385.1 Anaeromyxobacteraceae bacterium | reverse complement strand
AGAGCGCGCTCCGGACCGAGTTCTACGTGAAGCTGGGAATCGTCCTCATGGGCGCGACCCTCCCATTCAGCCTCATCCTCCAGGCCGGACCGCTCGCCATCCTGCAGGCCACCATCGTGGCGGTCACCACGTTCGTCACCATCCACCTCGCCGCGACGAGGCTCTTCGGTCTCGATCCGCGCTTCGGGGCCACGCTCGGCGCAGGAGGATCCATCTGCGGCGTCTCCGCGGCCATCGCCATCGGCGGCGCGGCCCGGGCCGAGAAGGCCCACGTCTCGGTCGCCATCTCCATCGTCATCTTCTGGGCGGTGGCGATGATCTTCACCCTCCCCGCGGCCTCTCGCCTGCTCGGCCTCACGCCGGGAGTCGCCGGAGCGTGGATCGGCACGTCGGAGTTCGCCGACGCAGCCGGCCTGGCCGCGGCGGCATCCCTCGACAGCGAGCAGGCGGTGAAGACCTTCACGCTCATGAAGGTCATCGGCCGGGACATGTTCGTGGGCGTCTGGGCGCTCGTCGTCGCGTTCCTCGCCGTCACCCGGTGGGACGTTCCGGCGACGGGCAGGCGGGAGCGCGTCGACGTGTCCGAGATCTGGAGGCGGTTCCCGAAGTTCATCCTCGGATTCTTCGCGGCGTCGGTCCTCGTCACCGTGGTCCTGGCGTCCATCGACGCCAAGGCCGGCACACAGTACTCGAAGGATGCCATCGGCCCGCTCAAGACGCTGCGCGGCTGGGCCTTCACCTGGACGTTCCTCTCCATCGGGTTCACCACCCGCTTCCGGGAGCTGACCCGTTTCGGCTGGCGCCCGTTCGCGGCCTTCGGCGTGGGCGTGCTCGTGAACGTGCCGCTCGGCTACTGGCTCTCCACCTCGGTCTTCGCCGGGTACTGGAACGGCGTGAAGTAGGAGCGGTCATGGTCGACCACCTCACCCGCGTCACCGCCGATCACCCCTCTCCGCGAGCCGAGGTCCTCGCCCGGACGCTCGAGGGGCTCGGGTTCTCCGTCACCCGGGAACGCGGGCGCATCCGGGCCGAATCCGGATCGGTCGAGGCCGCTGCCGTGAAACGCGCCCTGCGCGATGGCGGGCTCCACGACTCCGAGTACCGGGTGGTCGTGGAGTTCGTGCGCCAGTGGGGGGTCATGTGAACGAGCCCCTTCTCCCGATCTTCGCGAAGCTCGCCGGCCGGCAGGTCGTGGTCGTCGGCGGCGGCGCCATGGCGCTCACCCGGGTCCGGCAGCTCGCCGAGGCCGGGGCGCATGTCACCGTCGTCGCCCCGTCGGTCCGGCCGGAGATCGTGCCGCTGGCATCCGCGATCCGGACCCGCCCGTTCGAGGAATCCGACCTGGACGGAGCGTGGTACGCGGTGGCGGCCGCGACCGCGGGCGTGAACCGAGCGGTTGCCGCGGCCGCCGAGGGTCGACGGATTCTCGTGAACGCCGTCGATGACCCCGGAGCCGCGTCCGCATTCACGACCGGCGTGATCCGGCGCGACGGCGTCACCGTGGCCATCTCCACCGAAGGTCGAGCGCCGGCCCTGGCAGGGCTTCTCCGGGAGGCCATCGATTCCCTGCTGCCTCCCGAGATCGGCGCGTGGACGGAAGTCGCCGAGTGGGAGCGTCGGGAGTGGAAGGCCGCGGGCGTTCCGTTTCAGGAACGGCGCCCGCTCCTGCTTCGCGTGCTGAACGAGCTCTACGCGCCAGCGTCCGCGCCTGCTCCTCATCCGGCACGGCCCCCGTGCGGGTTCGTCTCGATCGTGGGCGGAGGGCCGGGAGATCCGTCGCTGCTCACCCGGCGAGCCGCGGATCGGCTCGGCGAGGCGGACGTCGTGCTCTACGACGCGCTCGTCGACCCGCGGGTGCTCGATCTGGCCCCGAAGGCCCACCGCTTCCACGTGGGGAAGCGCTCCGGCGCTCCCAGCATCTCCCAGGGGGCGATCAACAGGCTTCTCGTGCGCGAGGCCCGTCGGGGCAAGCGGGTGGTGCGCCTCAAGTGCGGAGACCCGTTCGTCCTCGGCCGCGGCGGCGAGGAGGCACAGGCCCTCGCGGCGGCCGGCGTGCCGTACGAGGTCGTGCCGGGCGTCTCGTCCGCCATCTCCGCGCCCGGGCTCGCGGGCATCCCGGTGACGCACCGTGGGCTCGCCGCGGGCTTCGCCGTGATCTCGGGACATCGCGCGGAGACGTACGGTCCGATGCTCGAGGCCATCGCCCCGGGTTCCATGACGATGGTCGTGATGATGGGGCTCGGCGGGCGGGCCGGGCTCGCGGAAGGCATGATCTCCCGTGGATGGTCCCCGGAGACGCCGGCGGCCATCGTCCTGGGGGCGTCGGCTCCCCGTGCAACCTCCTGGAGGGGCACGCTCGCGGGGCTCGCAACCGCCCCCCTGCCCGAAGAGGTGCGCGACCTGCCCGGCACCATCGTCGTGGGCGCCGTGGCCGCGCTCGACCTGCGTCCGGAAGCGGTGGCAGAGAACCCGAACCAGGGATCGGCGATCGACGCCGTCGCCCGGAGGATCGTCCCGTGAGCACCGTCGCACCCCCCCTCGCCTCCCCTCGCCGATCCTTCGCCGACGAAGCCGAGATCGACGCGTTCGTCTCCACCCTGGCGCGGTTCGAGCGCGGCGAGATCGACGCGGAGCAGTGGCGGGCATACCGCGTCGGGCGCGGAGCCTACTCGCAGCGGCAGGACGGTCCCTACATGCTCCGCGTGAAGGTGCCCCAGGGCATCCTGGACGCTACACAGCTCCGGGCCCTCGCGGAGGTCGCCAGGCGCCACTCCCGTGGGTTCGGCCACGTCACCACCCGCCAGAACTTCCAGCTCCACTTCGTGCCGGGCACGAGCCTCGAGCCGGCGCTCCGGCGTCTCGCCGAGGCGGGCCTCACGACGTCCGGCGCCGGCGGCAACACCGTGCGAAACGTCGTCGCCTGCCCCTTCGCCGGGGTCGCCGCGGACGAGGCGTTCGACGTGACGCCCCACGCCGAGGCCGTCACCCGGCTCTTCCTCCGGCATCCGCTCGGCGACAGCCTTCCCCGGAAGTTCAAGATCGCCTTCGAGGGGTGCGGCGAGGACCACGTCCGCACGCCCATCCACGACCTGGGCTTTCGCGCAGGGACCCGGACCGGTGCGGAGGGCCTGGAGCGTGGCTTCCGCGTCACGGCGGCGGGCGGAACGTCGACGGTCTGCACGAGCGGCTTCGTCCTGGCCGATTTCCTCCCCGAGGCGGAGGTTTTGTTCCTCGTCGAGGCGGTCGTTCGCGTCTTCCACGCCCACGGGAACCGGAAGAACAAGCAGCGCAACCGGCTCAAGTTCCTGGTCCGGGATCTCGGGCAGGACCGCTTCCGCGAACTCGTGGACGCGGCCTTCCAGCCGCTCGTGGCGGAGCGTGTGGCGGTTCGTCCAGCCGGGACGTCGACGCCGCGGGAAGCGGCCCCCCCGCCGGGCTCCTCCCGCCCACCTTCTCCCGGGCCAGCCGAACTCGCACGACGCGTCGTCGCGGCGACGCTTCCAGGTCCTGGCGATCCGAGGGAAGTCCGGCCATCGCACCCCACTCCCGTGCAGCTTCGTGCGCTGCGCGCCGCCAACGTCCGACCCCAGTCCCGTGCCGGAAGGTTCGTGGTCTCCGCGGCGCCGCCGCAGGGGGACATCACCGCCGCCCAGCTCGACGGGCTCGCCGACCTGGCGCTGGCGCACGGGGACGGCACCGTCCGGCTCGCTCCCCGTGGGCAGGTACACCTGCGGGACGTCCCCGTCGAGGAGGTCGAGCCCTTGCTCGTGCGCCTCGCGGCCCTGGGCCTCGACCGTGCCGCGGGGGGTGCCGCTGACCCGACCTCGTGCCCGGGCGCGGAGGTGTGCCGGCTTGCGGTGACGAGACCTCGCGGCGTCGTGCAGGCCGCGGAGGCCCGGCTCCGAGCGGAAGCCGACCCGGGTGACCTCTCGGCCCCGTTCCCGATTCACGCGTCCGGATGCCCCAACGGCTGCAGCCAGCACCACGTCGCCGCCATCGGCCTCCAGGGTGGCGCGCGTCGCGTCGACGGCGTCGTCGCTCCCGTGTACGCGATCCTCGTCGGCGGCCACCTGACCGCCACCGAGGCGCACTTCGGGCGGGTCGCGGCTCGAGTCCCGGCGAGCCGCGCACCCGAGGCAGTCGCGGCCCTGCACCGCCTCTGGCTCACCGAGCGACGCCCAGGGGAGGAACCGGGCCCGTTCCTGGAACGGGCCTTCGAGCGCGCCCAGGCGACCCTCGCTCCGCTGGAGGCGATCTCGACCGTGGGGACCCGACCGAATGACCTCCTGGAGCCCGGTTCGAAGGGGCCCTTCGAGGTATCGGTATCGGCGGGTGAGTGCGCCGTGTCGAGCGCTCCATGACCTCCATCCGCCTGGGCGAAAGCGGGGACGACACCCGCGCGGGGCGGGTCCCGCCCCTGCCGTTCGGCTCCGCGCTCGATCTCATCGGCTCGACGCCCATGGTCCGCCTGCGCGGATTCGACACCGGTCCGTGCGAGGTGTTCCTCAAGCTGGAGAGCCACAACCCGGGTGGGTCGATCAAGGACAGGATCGGGCTCTCCATGATCGCCGCCGCCGAGCGGGACGGCCTCGTCGGCCCGGATCGCCCGGCGATCGTGGAGGCAACGGCGGGGAACACGGGCCTGGGCCTCGCGCTCGTCGCCGCCCAGCGCGGCTACCGCCTCACGCTCGTCATCCCGGACAAGATGAGCCCGGAGAAGATCCTGCACCTGAAGGCGCTCGGCGCGACCATCGTCCTCACCCGCTCCGACGTCGAGAAGGGACATCCGGACTACTATCAGGACCTCGCGCAGCGGATCGCCGCGGACGAGGGCGCGTTCTTCGTGAACCAGTTCGGGAACCCGGCCAACCCGGCGGCACACGAGCACACCACCGGGCCCGAGATCGTCGCCCAGCTGGGCGGCCGTCTCGATGCGATGGTCGTCGGCGTGGGATCGGGCGGGACCGTCACCGGGCTCTCGCGCCACCTCGCGCGGGCGATTCCGGATTGCGAGTTGGTGCTCGCCGATCCCGAGGGCTCGGTGCTCGCCGGCTACGTCGAGACCGGGACCATCGGGAGGGCCGGTTCCTGGCTCGTGGAGGGCATCGGCGAGGACTTTCTCCCGCCCATCTGCGACCTGTCGCGGGTACGAAGGGCGTACTCGATCCCGGACCGGGAGAGCCTGGAGACGGCGCGAGCCCTCCTGCTGCGGGCGGGGATCCTGGCCGGCTCTTCGTCGGGCACGCTCCTCGCGGCAACGCTTCGCTACTGCCGCGAGCAGTTTCGCCCAAAGCGCGTCTGCACGCTGGTCTGCGACAGCGGCAACAAGTACCTGTCCAAGATGTTCAGCCAGGACTGGATGACCGACGAAGGGCTCCGGGACCGCCCCCGGACGGGCGACCTGCGGGACGTCGTCGCCCGCTGGCACGAGGATCGCGCCGTCGTGACCGTGCGCCCCGACGAACCCCTCCAGGTGGCGTGCGCCCGGATGCGGATGTTCAACGTGTCGCAGCTCCCCGTGGTCGAGGGGGAGGAGCTCCTGGGCATCGTGGACGAGTCCGACGTCCTCCACGGCACGGTCGGGGTTCCGGCGGGGCTCGCCCGGCCGGTGCGCGAGGTGATGACCGCGAACCTCCGGACGATCGACCGGTCGGCCCCCGTGGACGAGGCCGTGGCGCTCATCGACGCCGGGCTCGTACCGATCGTCGTGGACGATGGAAGGCTCGTCGGCCTGCTCACCCCGCTCGATCTCGTGAACCATCTCCGGCGCGCGGCACGCATTCGTTGATCCGTCGAAGTGTCGCCGGCGGGGTCACGCTGTGGCGGTCGCCCCTACGCGAGCGACCGGTCCCATGCCGTTGCACGCCTCGCAACGGCCCGAATCCTCGACGATCGCGCTCCCGTCACGGTTGGCAGGGACCGTGCAGTACCAGGGACCACACGGCGCGGGTGATTCCCACCCGCCCCACGACCGGAGGACCCAACATGAAGAACCGAACCCACGTTGCCCGCGCGGCTGCGCTCGCGCTCGCCCTTTCCCCCGCCCTGGCGCTGGCCGCGCCTTCCTCGAACGACCCGTGCCCGCCCGCTTGCCACTGCGACACCACGTCTCACGCGACCCACTCCACGGGGAGCACGGTGGCGGCACCCACGACGCCGGAGCCGTCCGAGGAGGTGAAGCGAATCTGGTCCAGCCCGTGACCCTGCGAGCTGCCCGCGATCCCTCCGCGGCGCGCGTCGCCGCGGAGGAGGTCCTGGTCAGCTCCCCACGCCGGCGCCCTGCGACCCGTTCCACGACCCGAAGAACTGGCCCGCCAGCCCCAGGCCCCAGCTATCTCCCACCCACCACTGCTTGCCCACAGCGATCTTGGCGCCGAGCCCGGCGCTCGAGGTCGCGCTCGTCGACATACACGTTCACGGTCATGAAGTAGCACGTGACGTTCAGGCCCAGGCGGCCGATCCCGCATCCGGTTTCGCCGTCCTGCATCATGCCGTACCCGCCGAGCATGCCGGTCCCCAAGCGGAGATCCCCGGTCCGCCGATTCCGGCGTCGAGGCGAAAGGCGCATCCCAGGTGGCCGTGGGCCGTAGGATCCGGGATCGATGTGCCCTCCCGCGGGGCCGGACCCGGAGCGGCCACGCGCGTTGAATGGCACGACGACCGCGAGCCAAGGTACTGGAGTCCGGTCATCTCGGATATCCTCGGTCGCATTGGCCTCGGCGACGTCGGTGGCCGAGCCGGGGTCACTGGTAGTCGTCGTACGCGTCGGGACCTCATCGCAGCTGCGGGAGATTTCATGACGGTTACAGGGACCTCGCGCCGCACCTCGGCCTCGTCGCGCAGTCCTGGCCGGTCGGTGGCGCCGTCGGTCGACCGCAGCCTGAGAAGGTTCTTCGCGAACATCGCGCAGTTGAGCCTGACGCGGCCCGCCCAGGCGCTGTTCTTCGCCAGGACCGTTCTTCACCAGATCACGGCCGCCCGGGTTCGGTCGGGCTTCGCACGCGAGGGCCTGACGGTCCCCCCCATCGTGATCTTCAGCATCACGAATCGTTGCAACCTCCGATGTCGCGGCTGCTACGCCCAGGCCATTCACGGCGACTCCCGGGACGAGCTCGACTCGGGCGAGGTGCGAAGCATCATCGGCCAGGCCGCGGAGCTCGGCGTGTCCTTCTTCGTCATCGCCGGTGGAGAGCCCCTCGTCCGGCCGGAGATCATGGACATCGCCCGGGACTTCCCGAACGCCGTCTTCCTCCTCGCCACCAACGGCACGCTCCTCGACAGGCGAATGATCGGACGGCTCCTCGAGAAGCGGAACGTGGTGCCCATCCTCAGCATGGAGGGCCATCAGGCCGATACCGACGACCGGCGCGGGACGGGCATCCACCAGCGACTGCGTGGCACCATGAAGGATCTGAAGAAGGCCGGGGCCTTCTTCGCCGTGTCGCCCACGGTGACGCGAGCGAACTTCAACGTCGTCACGCACGGCGACTTCGTGCGGGAGACCATCGACTCCGGCTGCCGCTTCTTCCTGTTCCTCGAGTACACGCCCATCGCCGCCGGCACGGAGGACTGGGGCATCACGGACGAGCAGCGAAAGGCGATGAAGGCCCTCGTGGCGGGCCTCCGTCGACGGTTCGACGCCGTCTTCATCGCCGTCCCCTGGGACGAGGAGGAGCAGGGCGGATGCCTCGCCTCGGGTCGCGGCTTCGTGCACGTCAGCCCGACCGGCGCCCTCGAGCCTTGCCCGTTCGCTCCCTACTCGGACGTGAACCTGAAGACGGTGCCGTTCAAGGAGGCGCTCGGCTCCCGGTTCCTCGCTTCGATGCGTGACCACCACGACTCCTTCGAGAATCCGAGCGGCGCCTGCGCGCTGTGGAGCAACCGGGACCAGGTCCAGGCGCCACTTCGTCAAGCGCAGGATGCCGGGCCGGTCGGCCCGGCCCCTGCATCGAAGCCTCGGCTCCCCATCGTCGGCGGCTAGCTCGTCGGGAGGGCGGTGCTCGGGGACTTCTACCGGGCGAGCCCGACGGCCGCGAGGACGATGACGACCGTCACGAGCAGGATCAGCTGCACGCGCCCGGCATGCCCATGCCATCACACGCTCGAGCGCCGGAGCAGCTGGGCGTTGAGCGCCACGATGACGGTGCTCGCCGACATCAGCACGGCGCCGACCGCCGGTGACAGCACGAATCCCCACGGAGCCAGCACGCCCGCCGCCAGCG
>JBBIOL010000142.1:0-8242 GCA_037443385.1 Anaeromyxobacteraceae bacterium | reverse complement strand
GTGGCCCGTGCGGCCGGGCGCGGCGGCGCCTTCCCGGCGATGGCCTCGGCGCGGGCGAGCAGCTCGGACACGTCGGCGCCGGGGGCGAGCACCGCTCCCTTGAGCAGCGCCACCTCCAGCGCGTAGCGGGGCTGCTCGGCCAGCTTCACCTCCAGGATGGACCGCTGCACGAGGTCGAAGAGGCGCGCGACCTGGGCCGGATCGGCCTCGGCGGCGAGCGCCGTCACCTCGGCCTGCTCGGCCTCCGGGAGGTCGAGCGGGACGGACGGAGCCAGCCTCGCCACGGTGACGTCGCGCAGGAACCGGGACAGCTCCTCGGCCACCCGCCGCATCTCGAGCCCTCGCTCGTGCAGCGCCGCCACCTCCGAGAGGACGGCCGCGGCGTCGCGCCGCAGGAGCGCACCGGCGATCCGCGCCACCGCCGCCGCGTCCACCACGCCGAGCGCGTCGGCCACGGCGTCGTCGGACGGGGCGTCGCCGCAGGCGGCCCGGATCCGGTCGAGGAGCGAGAGCGCGTCGCGCATGCCCCCCTCGGCGGCACGGGCCACGAGCCCCAGCGCCGGCCCGGAGAGCGTCATCCCCTCGGCGGCGGCCACCTTGCCGAGCTGCGCCTCGATCTGCCGCAGGTCGAGCCGGCGGAAGTCGAAGCGCTGGCAGCGGGAGACGATGGTCTCCGGCACCTTGTGCACGTCGGTGGTGGCGAGCACGAAGAGCACGTGGGGCGGCGGCTCCTCCAGCGTCTTCAGGAGCGCGTTGAAGGCGCCGGTGGAGAGCATGTGGACCTCGTCCACCACGAAGACCTTGTACCGATCGCGGGCCGGGCGGTACTTCACCCCCTCGACGATGTCGCGCACGTTGTCGACGCCGTTGTTGGAGGCGGCGTCGATCTCCACCACGTCGACCGCCCTCCCCTCGGTGATCTCCACGCACGGGACGCAGGTCCCGCAGGGCGTGGCGGTCGGCCCCTTCTCGCAGTTCACCGCCTTGGCGACGAGACGCGCGGCGGTGGTCTTGCCCACGCCGCGCGGGCCGGTGAAGAGGAAGGCGTGGGCCAGCTGCCCGCGGGCGAGCGCGTTCGAGAGGGTGCGGACCACGTGCTCCTGGCCCGACATCTCCCCGAACGTCTGCGGCCGGTACTTCCGGGCGAGCACGAGGTAGCCCATGGTTCACCTCGAAAGAGAAACGGGAGCCGGCCCACAATCCCCGGGCGCACGGGAGGACCTCCTACCGTTGCTCCCTTCCGGGCCTGGCGGGGTTCGGCTGCCCCACGTCGCCCGAGGATTCTGGACCGGCTCCCTGTCGACTGGCGGAGAGGGTGGGATTTGAACCCACGGTCCACCTTTTGGGCGGACACACGATTTCCAGTCGTGCACCTTCGGCCGCTCGGTCACCTCTCCAGTTCGATAACAGCAATTCGATGCGGAGAGCGTGGGATTCGAACCCACGGTACCGTTACCGGTACACCTGATTTCGAGTCAGGCGCCTTCGACCAGCTCGGCCAGCTCTCCGCGGGCGGATCTAACCGATTTCCCCTTCGGAGCCAAGGGCGGAGGAACCGGAGTTTTCCCCGCCACGGCCGGCGCTTGCCCGGCGGGAGCGGAAGAACGCGCGCAGGATCTCCCCGCACTCCCCGGCCCGCAGCCCCCGTTCCACCGGGAAGCGGTGGTTCTGCCGCGGGTCGGCGGAGAGGTCGAGGAGCGACCCCACCGCTCCCGCCTTGGGGTCATCCGCGCCGTAGACCAGGCGGTCGACCCGGGCGAGCACGAGCGCACCGGCGCACATGGCGCAGGGCTCGAGCGTGACCACCAGGGTGACGCCGGTGAGCCGCCAGCGGCCCAGCGTGCGGGCCGCCTCCTGGAGCGCGAGAAGCTCGGCGTGGGCGGTGGGATCCCGGGACCCCTCGCGCCGGTTGCGCCCACGCCCCACCACCCGGCCCTCGTGCACGGCCACCGCGCCCACCGGGACCTCGCCCGCGGCGGCCGCCTCGGCGGCCAGCACGAGCGCCTCCTGCATGGCGGCGTCGAAGGGGGAGGTCTCGCCCGGCGTCTCGATCACGGCACGTGAACTCCCCCGACCCGGGCCGGCAGCGTCAGCTCGGGGTGGTCGGCGCAGTCGAGCCCGCAGGCCCGGCAGGTGGTGAGCGCGCACTTCGGCGTGACCCGCGCCGAGACCCCCCGGCGCCACTCCCGCAAGAGGAACGCCTTCTCGAGCCCGTGGTCGAGGAAGTCCCAGGGGAGCCGCTCGGCCGGCCCCACCTCGCGGGTCACGAAGAACTCCGGGTCGTGCGGCCAGGCGGCGAGCGCGCGCCGCAGGTTGCCGTCCTCCTCGAGCAGCGCCCGCTCGAGCAGGTCGCCCACCCGCCGGTCGCCGCGGGAGAGCAGGGTCTGCAAGTAAGCCTCGCGCGGGGAGAGGAACTCCACCGTGACCCCGTGCGGCCGCAGCCGGCGCTCGAGGTGCCGGCGCTTGCCGCCGAGGCAGGCCTCGTCGTGCATGGGAGCCCACTGGAACGGGGTCCAGGGCTTGGGCACGAACGGGTTCACCGAGAGCGTGATGCGCCCCATGCGCCCGGTCTCGCGGGCCCGCGGCTTCATCACCTCGTCGCGGATGCGCAGCGCGAGCACCGCCATGCCGTCCACGTCGGCGTCGGTCTCGGTGGGCAGCCCGCACAGGAAGTACATCTTCACGTGGCGCATGCCCCGGGAGAGCGCGTTCCGCGCCGCCTCGACCACCCGGTCGTCGGGGAAGTCCTTGTTCACCACCTTGCGCAGCCGGTCGGTGCCGGCCTCCGGCGCGATGGTGATGGAGCGCTCGCCGCCGGCCGCCATGCGCCCGGCCAGCTCGGGGGTGATGGCGTCCACCCGCAGCGAGGAGGGGCTGAAGGTGCCTCCCTCCTCGGCGATGGAGCAGGTGAGCGAGTCGAGGCCGGTGTGGTCGCTCGTGTCCGGGCCCACGAGGCCGACGCGCTGCCCCCGGGCGATGCCCTTGCGCGCCTCCGCGCGCAGCACCTCCAGGTCCACCTCGCGGTAGGGGCGCTGGACGAAGCCGGCCGCGCAGAAGCGGCAGCCCCAGAGGCAGCCGCGGGCCACCTCGGTGAGGAAGAGGTCGCCGAACTGCGCGCCGGGGGTGTCCACCACGCGGCTCGTGGCCACCCGGCTCAGGTCCGGGACGTAGAGCCGCCGCACCCGGGGAGGCGCGCCGTCCAGCGGCTCGAAGCGCGTGACCCACTCGCCGCGCGGATCGCGGGTGTCGGCGTAGGCGACGTCGTAGAGGGAGGGCACGTAGGCGCCGGGGAGCCGGGAGAGCGCCCGCAGCGCCCGGGCGCGGCCGCTCCTCGCCTCGGGCTGCCGGAGCGCCGCCACGAAGGCCGGGAGCAGCTCCTCCCCCTCCCCCACCAGGAAGAGGTCGAGGAAGGGCGCCAGCGGCTCGGGGTTGATCTGGACCGCGATCCCGCCGCCCACGACGAGCGGGAAGCGCTCGTCCCGCGCCCCGGCCCGCAGCGGCAGCCCGGCCCGGCGCAGGACGTCGAGGACGTTCACGTAGTCGTCCTCGAAGGAGAGCGTGAAGGCCATCACGTCGAAGTCGCGGAGCGGGCGGCCCGACTCCACCGTGCGCGGCTCCTCCCCGGGCTCCTCCGGGAGGAAGGCCCGCTCGCAGAGGACGTCCGGCTCGGCGTTCAGGAGGCGGTACACGGCGTGCAGGCCCAGGTTGGCCATTCCCAGGCGCCAGGCGTTCGGGTACACGAGCGCCACGCCCAGCCGTCCTCCCGGGTCCTTGCGGATCACCCCGCTCTCGCTCGCCGCTTGCGCCATCCGCTGCGTTCATTAACCCCGGTGCTAGAATCCCGCCTCCCCCGTCCGCGCGAAAGACCATGACCCTCGCCCTGCCCCTCGCCCTGTCGCTCTTCCTCTCCGCCCCCCCGGGCCCCGCCCCCGCCGTCGACTGGTCGCGCATCCCCGACTCGGTCGGGGTCTCGGCGCTGACCCCTCCGCAGAAGGACGTGCTCGCCCGCATCCTGGCCGACGAGCTCTGCTACTGCGGCTGCCCGCACACCCTGCTCGGTTGCCTCACCGAGCACAAGCAGTGCAGCCACGCGCCGCGCATGGCCGCGCTCGCCGCCCGGCTGGCCGGGCTCGGGCTCTCGGCCAACGAGATCCTGAAGATCCTCACCGAGTACTACGCCTCCTTCGACGCGGCGAAGCGCGCCCGCCTCGAGGTCACCGCGCTCGGCACGCCGCTCGGCGACCCCCGGGCCCCGGTGACCTTCCTCGAGTTCGCCGACTTCGAGTGCCCCTTCTGCCAGCAGCTCCGCCCCCGGCTGGAGGCCTTCGTGAAGCGCCACCCGGGCCGCGTCAAGCTCGCCTTCCGCCCCTTCCCCATCCCCGGCCACCCCCACGCCGAGATCGCCGCCGAGGCGGCCGAGTGGGCCCGCGACCAGGGCATCTTCTGGCCCTTCCACGACGCGCTCTTCGACAACCCCAAGGCCCTCGACCTGGAGTCGCTCGTGGCCACCGCCGAGCGGCTCGGCAAGGACGGCGAGTCGCTCCGCAAGGCGCTCACCGACCGGAAGTACCGCGACCGGGTCCAGTCGGGCCTGGTCGAGGGGCGGCGCGGCGGCGTGGTCGGCACGCCCACGGTCTTCATCAACGGGCGTCGCCACGTCATCCCCGACTACTCCGACACGGTGCTCGAGTTCGTGCTCGAGGACGAGGAGCAGTGGATGAAGAACGGCTGGAAGGACTGACCGGCACCGGGCCCCGGATGCGCCGCTTCCTGCTCATCGACGCCCACGGACGGGTGGCGACCCGCTCCGACGACGTCCGGCGCGAGCTGGCCGACCGGGCCGGGACCTTCGAGCTGCTCTCCTCCGCGCCGGACCTCCTGCTGGCGGTGCGGGTGCCGGCCTTCGGTGGCCCCACCCCGGCGCCGGGGGCCACGCTGGCGGGCGACCTGGCGGCCTTCCCGCTGGCCGACTTCCTGGGCTTCGTCCACCAGGCCCGCATGACCGGCACCCTGACCGTGCTCGCCGGGGGCGGCTCCCGCTCGGTCTCCTTCCGCGAGGGACGGGTCTCCGGCTCCTCCTCCGAGGTCCGCGGGGAGCGGGCCGGGGAGGTGGCCATGCGGCTCGGCTACGCCGGCGACGGCACCCTCCCGGTGAGCGAGCGCTGGCGGGTGGCCCGCGAGCAGGTGACCGCCATCTTCCACGCGGTGCTCACCGCCCGCGACGGTGTCTTCTTCCTCGTGCAGGGGGAGGACGAGCCGGCCGGGCCGTCGCTCTCCCTCGACATGCAGGCCGTGCTCATGGACGCGGTCCGTCGCATCGACGAGATGGAGCACTTCCGCGGCCGCATCCCGGGCGGCGAGGTCTTCCTGCGCCGGCGCGAGCCGCGCGACCCGGTGGCGCTGGAGGCCGCCGAGGAGCGGCTGCTCGCGCTCGTGGACGGCCGGCGCCGGGTCCTCGACGTGGCCCGGGACGCCCACCTCTCCGAGTTCGACGCCACCAAGATCCTCTACCGGCTGGCCGAGGCCGGCTACGTCGAGGCCACCGGCGAGAGCCCGTCCCGCGCCGCCTCCGCCGACCGCTCGCGGGCGGTGCTCGCCGGCATGAACGAGATCTTCCGCGAGGTGGTGCGGGCGGTGGCGGCGCACGGGACCATCGCGCCCATGCTGGCCGACGCCGGTGCGTTCCTGGCCGATCCCTTCTCGCGCTTCTCGCCGCTCTGGCGCGGCGTGACCCCGGAAGCCGACGGCTCCATCGACGAGGACCGCATCCTCGTGGCGCTCGCGGCGCTGGCCGACGCCGAGGCCTCCCGGCTCGACGTCCGCGGAGACCGGCCCCGCATCCTGCTCGCCGCCCTGCGCGAGCTCATGTTCTTCTACCTGTTCCAGGCCGGCGAGCGGCTGCCCCGCGACGCCGACGAGGCCATCGCACAGTCGGTGAAGCGCAGGCTGGAGGAGGTCGAGTCGGGGGTGGCCGCCCCGTGACCGGGCCGGGCCCGCTGCCGCTCGTCACCGGCGACCTCCCCGGGTCCGGCGGCACGGTGAAGGCCAGCCCGGAGGACTTCCGGGTGGACGAGATCCCGGCCTACGCCCCGGCCGGCGTGGGACCCCACCTGTGGCTGCGGGTGGAGAAGCGCGGGCGCACCACCCGCGACGTGGTCCGGGAGGCGGCGCGGCAGCTCGGGGTGGCCGAGCGGGACGTGGGCGTGGCCGGCCTGAAGGACCGCCACGCCGTCACCGCGCAGTGGCTCTCCTTCCCGGTGGCGCGCGACCCCGACGCGGGCACGCTCGGCGGGGAGGGCTGGCGGGTGGTGGCGGCCTCGCGCCACGGCAACAAGCTGCGCACCGGGCATTCCCGCGGCAACCGATTCGCCATCGTGGTCCGCGGGGGCGACCTCGAACGGGCCCGCGCGGTGGCCGGCGCGCTCCGCACCCGCGGCCTCGCGAACTTCTTCGGCGCCCAGCGATTCGGCGCCGACGGCCGCAACGCCGACCTGGGACGGGCCATCCTGCGCGGCGCCACCGACCCCGACACCCGCCGCGCCTCCCGCGACCGCTTCCTGCGCCGGCTCGCCATCTCGGCCTGGCAGTCCGCCCTCTTCAACCGCTGGCTCGCCGAGCGGATCCGGGACGGGCTCCTCGACCGCGCCCTCGCCGGCGACGCCATGAAGAAGCTCGACTCGGGCGGGATCTTCACCTGCGAGGACCCGGCGGCCGAGCAGCCACGGGTGGAGCGGTTCGAGATCTCCCCGGCCGGACCCATGTTCGGCCACGCCCTGCGCCCGCTGGGCGGCGAGGCCGGCCCGCGCGAGGCCCGGGTGCTCTCCGGGGACGGGCTCGGCCCGGACGACCTGTCCCGCGGCGGAGGCGAGGCCGAGGGGACGCGGCGGGCGGCGCGCATCCCGGTGGACGTGTCGCTCGAGGCGCTGGACGGCGGCTACCTGGCCCGCTTCGAGCTGCCGCGGGGCTCCTATGCCACGGTGGTGATGGAGGAGCTCACCAAGTCGGGCGCCGACCTGGACGAGGCGGCCGAGTAGGCCGGCGGGGGTCGGCGGGCCGGCTAGAAGGCGATGGCGAGGACGCCGCCGGTGAGCGCCGCGGCCCCGGCCACCCCGTAGAGCACGTTCGCCGCGGTGGCGTCGTTGCGGGCCTTCGACTGGAGCGCGTCGGCCTGGGCGCGGTCCCCGACGCCGGCCTGGAGCTGGTCCTGCGCGTTCCGCGCCTGGAGGCCGAGGACCACGCCCGCGCCCGCGGCCACCACGGCGACCCCGCCGGCGATGATGGGGCCGAGCCAGCTCCTCTGCTCCACCACGCCGGGGGCCGGGCCCGGCTGCGTGGCCGGCAGCGGCGGCGCCGGGGGCGTGGCGGCGAGCGGCGCCGCGACCGGGTCCTCCCCGGGTGCGAGCACGAGGCTCACCGCGAGGGACCGCTCGGCCGGGAGGACCACGTCCCGGGTGGCGGTCCGCCGGCCGGGGGCCGCCGCCGCGAGCCCGTGCGCTCCGGGGGTGAAGGGCGCGTCGAGGGGCGCCTTCCCGGCGGGCGTGCCGTCCACGGCGAGGTCCGCGCCATCGGGGTCGGTGGTGACGTGGAGCATCTGCCTTCCGGTGGCGGCGAGGCGGGTCTCGAGGGCACGGACGGTGCGCTCCACCCCCTCCCGGTTGGGCGCCGCCGGGTCGCGACGCAGGTAGCGGGCGAAGGCCGCCAGCGCACCCGGCACGTCGCCCAGCTTCTCGAGCGCCTGGCCGACGTTGAACTGGAGCGCGGGGCTGGGCTTCAGCCGGTCGGCGGCCTCGAACTGGGCGATGGCCTCGCGGTACTTGCCCGCCTTGTAGAGGTCGGCTCCGCGGCGGTAGGCGGCCCGGGCCTCGGCCGCCGGGTCGGCCGGTGCGGCCGGTGGGGCCGGTGCGGCGGCGGCGGTCCCGGCGAACGGGAGCGCGACAAGCGCGGCGAGGACGATGCTGCGGAACGGGGTCAGTTGGGCTCCCGGGGGGAGCGCCCCTCAGTGGCCGGTCGGGCCGTACGGGTCGAGGAGGTCGCTCCCGGAGGCGCCATTTTCCCCGCTCGCGCCCTTCGCGCCAACCCCGGACGCCGCTTTCGGACGCGGCCGGCCCGCCCGTGCGGGGGGAGGCGCCGAGGCGGACACCGACGGCGGCGGCTCGTCGGGCAGGGTCTCGGGAGCCTGGGGCTGTGGCGCCTCGACCGGGCGCGACGGCTCCGGCCCGGCCGGTCGCGCGGGTGCGGCGTC
>JBBIOL010000141.1:0-8287 GCA_037443385.1 Anaeromyxobacteraceae bacterium | reverse complement strand
TAGCCCGGCGCGCGCGCCTCCAGCGCCGCGAGCCGCGGCGCGCCCCCGGCGACGAGCAGCCGGTCCGCGGAGAGCGACAGCCCGACCTGCGCCTTCCCCCAGGCCACCGTCCAGCCGGTGGCCTCGGCTGCCGGCCCGCGCGGCGTCACCTTGACGCCGGTCCGCGCACCCGCCTTCTGCAGGCGGACCAGGAAGCCGCGCAGCGCCGCCGTGTCCCGCACCGGGATGGCGGCGTCCACGAGGACCAGCGCGAACGGGTCGACGCGCCGCAGGTCGAAGCGCGGGGAGGTGAAGTCGGTGAGCGTGAAGGTGGGCGCGAGCGAGAGCGCGACGGCGCCGCCGGGACCGAGCGCCGGGGCCAGCTCCGCGATCGGGTCGACCTTGAGCGAGGAGAGGATCCGGCGACCCTCCGGCGTGATCCAGGCCGAGAGCCGGCGCGCCACCTCCCCCGGGTCGCCGCCCCAGCGGGCGAGGAGCGCCGCGTCCGCCGGCAGGAGCGCAACCGCCGCGCCGTCGGAGACGCCATCCCCGCGCAGCGCCTTCCACCACGCCTCGCGATCCGCCGAGAGCGGCAGGGCGAGCCGCAGCGCCAGGTGGGCGGCCTCGGCGCGCACCCCGAGCGCGGCCCCGTCGCGGGCCGGCCGGAGGTCGGCGAGGAGCGGCGAGCCGGCCGGCGCGAGGACGGTGGCGAGCCACCCCGGGCCCACGAGCTCCCGGGCCCGCGTCGAGCCCGGGCTGCGCCAGACCGACCGTTCCTCGGGAAGGGTGGCGGCCACCGCCACGGTCTCGGGCGCCTCCGGACCGGACGAGAGCAGGAGGTGCGGCCCGACCGAGGCGTAGGCCATGGCCGCCGGCCCCTTGCCCTCGCGCCGGAAGCTCACCACCTCCACGCCCCGGTGCTGGGCGGTCACCCGCTGGGTGGCGCCCATGCGGTCGCGGGCGAGCCGCGCCAGCGTGGCGTCGAGGCGGGCCAGGTCGAGCACGGGAAGGACGAGCAGCGGCGGAGTCCCCGGCCCGAGCGTGGCCGCCGCGGCGCCGGCCGGATCCACGCCGGCCTGCTCCATCCCGCGCGGGTCGAGCGGGTCGAACCCGAGCTGGGCCCGGAGCGCCGCGTGGACCTCGGTGAGCGCGACGGCCTGGGGCGCCTGGGCCACGGTGCGGTAGAGTGCGCCGGCCTGGCGGGCCGCCGCGCCCAGCCCGGGCACGAGCACCGCGAGCGGCGCGTCGGCGGCGATGTAGCGGTCGGGAGGCGGGTACTCGCGCCTCCGCCCGCAGCCGGCGAGGAGCACGAGGAGGGAGGCGGCGACGGCCACGGCGCGGCGCATGGCCTGCCATTATCACCGAACCGAGGCGAGGGACCGCAGCGCGGATGATCTTTTCGGACCGAGACGAGGCGCCCATCGCGCTGGACCTGCACCCCGACTGGGCCGGCCGCTTCGGCCCGGCGGGACGGGACGTGGAGCTCGAGATCGGCTCCGGGCACGGGGGGTACGCGCTGGCCTTCGCGGCCCGCCACCCCGACCGCGTGCTCGTGGCCATCGAGCAGCGGCGCAAGTTCGCCGCCGACCTGGAGGAACGGGGCCGCCGGCGCGGCCACGCGAACCTGGTCGTCCTGACCGGGGACGCCCGGGTGCTCGCCCCCCGGCTCTTCCCCGCCGGGTCGCTCGCGGCCGTCCACGTGCACTTCCCCGACCCGTGGTGGAAGCGCCGGCACGAGCGGCGCCGGCTGGTCGACGACGGCATGTCCACGCTGCTCCTCCGGCTCCTCCGCCCGGGCGGGCTCCTCGACTTCCGCACCGACGTGGAGCGCTACGCCCTCGACGCCGTGGTGCGCCTCGCCGAGGCCGGGTTCGAGAGCCCGCACGGCCCGAGCCGCTTCGGCGAGCACGACCCCACGGAGATCCCCTCCACCCGGGAGAAGCGGTACCTGGCGAGCGGCCGGCCGGTCTGGCGGCTGCGCCTGCGCCGGCCGCGGGAGGCCGCATGAGGATCGCCGTCGTGGCCCTCTCGCTCGCCGTGCTCCTCCCCGCCTGCCAGCGGGATCCGCCCCCCGACGCCACCTACCGGGCGCTGGTGCGCGCCATGGCCGACCGCGACGAGGACGCCGCCTGGGCGCTCCTCTCCGAGGGCACGCGCGCCCGGCTGGAGGAGCGGGCACGGGTGGCGGCGGCCGCCGCGGCGCCCGGGGTGCTCGTTCCCGGGGCGCGCGCCGTGCTCGCCGGCGACGCCCCGCTGGCGGTCCGTCCGCCCTCCGCCATCACCGTGCTCCGGGCCGACGCCGGCCGGGCCGTCCTCCGGGTGGAGGCCCCCGGCGCCCCGGCCGCCGAGGTGGTGCTCCTGCGCGAGCGCGGCGGCTGGCGGGTGGAGCTCCCGGTCCAGTAGCCGGGGGGACGATTTCTCTGTTATCTAGGCCCTTCCCCACGGAAGAACGAGAGACATGAAGAACCTGACCGCCGCAGAGATCCGCGAGGCCTTCCTGCGCTTCTTCGAGGAGCGCGGCCACCGCCGCGTGAAGAGCTCCTCGCTCGTGCCGCAGAACGACCCGACCCTGCTCTTCACCAACGCCGGCATGGTCCAGTTCAAGGACGTGTTCACCGGCCGGGAGAAGCGCGACTACACCCGGGCCACCACCGCCCAGAAGTGCGTGCGGGCCGGCGGGAAGCACAACGACCTCGAGAACGTCGGGTTCACGGCCCGTCACCACACCTTCTTCGAGATGCTTGGCAACTTCTCCTTCGGCGACTACTTCAAGAAGGATGCGGTGGCCTGGGGCTGGGAGTTCGTGACCTCGAAGGCCTGGCTGGGCATCGACCCGTCCCGGCTGGCGGCCACGGTCTTCGCGGGCGAGGGCAGCCTGCCCTGGGACGAGGAGGCCTTCGAGCTCTGGAAGCAGGCCGGGGTCCCGGTGGAGCGCATCCACCGGCTCGGGGCCAAGGACAACTTCTGGGCCATGGGCGACACCGGCCCCTGCGGGCCCTGCTCGGAGATCCACTACTTCCAGGGCGACGACGTCCCCTGCGCCGAGGAGAAGGCCGGGCGCGCCTGCCAGGGCGTGGCCTGCGACTGCGACCGCTGGCTGGAGATCTGGAACCTGGTCTTCATGCAGTTCGAGCGCGCCGCCGACGGCCACCTCTCGCCCCTGCCCCGGCCCTCCATCGACACCGGTGCCGGCCTGGAGCGCATCGCCGCGGTGGTGCAGGGCAAGCGCTCCAACTACGACACCGACATCTTCCAGAACGTCATCCGGTCCATCGAGCGGATCGCCGGGAAGCGCTACGGGCACACCGACGCGCCCGACGACGTTTCGATGCGGGTCATCGCCGACCACGCCCGGGCCACCACCTTCCTGGTGGGCGACGGCGTGCTGCCCTCGAACGAGGGACGGGGCTACGTGCTCCGGCGCATCATGCGGCGGGCCATCCGCCACGGGAAGCGGCTCGGGCTCGACCAGGTCTTCCTGCCGCGGGTGTGCGAGGCGGTCATCGCCGAGATGGGGGAGGTCTACCCGGAGATCCGCGACAACCAGGCCTTCATCGTCAAGGTGGCCGAGCAGGAGGAGGAGTCCTTCCGGCGCACGCTCGACCGCGGCCTCTCCATCCTGGAGGAGCAGATCCGCCACCTGACGGCGCGGGGGGAGAAGGTCATCCCCGGCAAGGTGGCCTTCCAGCTCTACGACACCTTCGGCTTCCCCATGGACCTCACCCGCGTCATCGCCGAGGAGCACGCGGTGGGCGTGGACGAGGCCGGCTTCGAGTCGGCCATGGCCGAGCAGCGGGCCCGCTCCGAGTGGAAGGGCTCCGGCGACGAGGCGGTGGGGGAGATCCACCGCCAGATCGCCTCCGAGCTCGGCGAGGTCCGCTTCCTGGGCTACGAGGCCACGTCGGCCCGCGCGCCGGTCCGGGCGCTCGTGGTGAACGGCCGGCGCGCCGACCGGGCCGCGAAGGGCGACCGGGTCGAGGTGGTCACCGCCGAGACCCCGTTCTACGGGGAGTCGGGTGGCCAGGTGGGCGACACCGGCGCCATCGCGGCGCCGCGCGGCGCCGTCGACGTGGTCGACGCCCAGCGGCCCGTCCCCGGGCTGGTGGTCCACCGCGGCCTGGTGCGGGAGGGCGAGATCGCGGTGGGCGACGAGGTGGAGCTGCGGGTGGACGAGGAGCGGCGCGACCGCATCCGCGCCAACCACTCGGCCACGCACCTGCTCCACCTGGCGCTCCGCGAGCGGCTCGGCGAGCACGTGAAGCAGGCCGGCTCGGTGGTGGCGCCCGACCACCTGCGCTTCGACTTCTCCCACTTCCAGCCGCTCGGCGACGACGAGATCCGCGACGTGGAGCGCCGGGTGAACGACCTGGTCCGGCAGAACGAGCCGGCCGCCACGGCGGTGCTGGGGATCGAGGAGGCCCGCCGGTCCGGGGCCATGATGATCTTCGGCGAGAAGTACGGCGAGACGGTGCGGGTGGTGGGCATCGGGCCGTCGAAGGAGCTCTGCGGCGGGACCCACGTCCGGCGCTCCGGCGACATCCACTTCTTCAAGATCGCGAGCGAGGAGAGCATCGCCGCGGGGGTCCGCCGCATCGTGGCCCACGCCGGTCCCGACGCGGTGGCGCTGGCCCAGCGCGCCGACGCCGAGCTCCGCCAGGCGGCGGCGCTCCTGCGGGCGGGCACCTTCGACGTCGCCGCCAAGGTGGAGGGGCTGCAGCGGCGGGTGAAGGACCTCGAGAAGCAGCTCTCCGACGCGCAGGGGCAGGTGGCCGCGGCGCGCTCCGGCGACCTCGTCTCCCGGGCCCGCGACGTGAACGGCGTGAAGGTGCTGGCGGTGCGCGTGGAGGGCGACGGCAAGGCGCTGCGCGAGCTGGCCGACCGTCTGCGCGAGAAGCTCGGGCGCGGCGTGGTGGCGCTCGGCAGCGCCCACGAGGGCAAGGCGGTCCTCCTGGTGGCGGTGACGAGGGACCTCACCGGGATCGTCAAGGCCGGCGACCTGGTGAAGGACGCCGCGCGCCTGGTGGGTGGATCGGGCGGCGGCAAGCCCGACATGGCGCAGGCGGGCGGCTCCGATCCGGAAGGCCTCGACCGGGCGCTCGCGCGAGTGGTCGAGCTGGTCGGCGCGGCGGCCATCTAGCCGGGGGGTCGCCTTCCGCGCCGAAGTCAAGGGCCGCGGGCGGATCTGCCGCGCCGCGTCGCGCGCCGCCCGTTGACCGCGCCTCCGGAGCGCACCTACCATGCGCGTGGAGGCCCGCCCCTGACGCTCACCGCCCGAACCACCGCGCGACGCGAGACCCCGGTCATCGAGCTGGCCCGGGTCCGGGACGAGCGGCGCCTCGTCGACTACCAGCGCAGCACGCGGCAGGTCATCGAGGGCAACAAGCGGGCGCTCTCCCGCCTCTTCCAGTCGGGCCTCATCTACTCGCGGGTGGGCGCGCGGCTCGCGCGCGACCTGCTGCTCGCGCACCAGCACCTCCTCAAGGCCGGCGACCTGCTGGCGCGCCTCTCCGAGGTCGACTCGCCGGAGCGCTTCGACGCGGAGTCGGTGTACGGGGAGGTCCAGGCGCTGCTGTCGCGGACCAGCGCGCTCACCGCGCGGTCCGAGGGCGTCCTGGCCCGTCGCTAGGTCACTCGCCCCGCGGGCCCTCTTCCACGATCACGTTGCGCGGGAAGTTGCCGTAGTTCTCCAGGCACTCGCGCGCCGTGCCGCGCACCCAGACGCTGGCGGTGTGGTTGCCGGAGCCGACGCGCCCGAAGAGGGTGGTCACCGTGACCGGCGAAGATCCACCGGTGCTCCCCGGCGGCACGTAGACCACCGCGCGCCCGCCGCCGCCGTCGCGCTCGGTGTCCGGCTTCCCGTCGACCCGGAGCTGGAAGTCGCAGAAGGTCCCCGGCTCCCCCATGGCGTCCACGTGGGTGTTCCAGGTGAGCAGCAAGGTGGAGGTGGGCGAGGCCTTGGAGAAGCCGCCCAGCGTGCGCAGCTGGACGTAGCTCGTGCCCACCGCGGTGGTGTCGCTGCCCTCGGTGTACTCGATGCGCTTGCGCGAGGTGGCCACCTCGGCGATGCGCCCCTCGAGCGCCTGGATGCGCCCCTGGTTCTGCCCGTCGGACGCGGTGGCCTGCGCCTTCACGCCCTCGATGGCCTGCTGCTGGACCACCGCCACCCCCTGCAGCGCGGCCTGGGAGGTCTCCACCTGCTTCAGCTTCTCGGAGAGCTCGCGCAGCGCGTTGTCCACGTCGGTGGACTTGAGGTCGGTGCCGTCGGGCCGGAAGGCCAGCTGGCGGGCCTCCCGCGCCCCGGAGGTGAGGAACCACCCGGTGGCCGGAACGGCGATGATCACGCCCAGGGCGACCCAGGCGAAGGAGGCGAGCTTGGAGTTCATGATCCGGCGGCGGATTGGAGCACGGGTCGGCCCCGGGAGTCGAGCCCCCTCGATCAGGGCCGGGCCGGCGCCTCCCCGGCCGACCGGATGCGTTCCACGACGCCGGGGTCGGCGGGCAGGAGCCCCGACGCCGGCAGCCGCGGGACCAGCGTGCGCCAGGCCGGGTCGAGCGCGTAGGCGCGCGCGAAGAGCGGCAGCGACCGGTCCACCTGGCCCGCCATGGCCAGCGCCGCCGCGTACCAGAAGACCACCTCGGCCGAGCCGGGCAGGAGCTTCATGGCCGCCCCGTACTCGCGCTCGGCGCCGGCGACGTCGTTGCGCTCCACCGCCAGGTCGCCGGCGTTCATGTGCCGGTAGCCGCGGGCCACGCCGAGCACGCGGCGGAGCTCCTCGAGCGGGCGCGGGTGGTCCTCGACGCGCAGGTCGAAGATCCGGTCGGCCCAGGGGCGGCCGCTCGCGGTGCCGGAGACCACGATCAGGGCCGCCGACTGCTGCCCCCGGATGTCGCCGCCCACCGCCTGCGCCGCCTCGAGCGCGGCGAGCATGCGCTCGGCGAGGTCGCCCCGCGCGGCCTCGAAGGCCCGCGACATCGCCGGCCAGACCGCGTCGCTCGCCATGAGGTTCGCCTGCACCGCGTAGCCCGTTCCCACGTGGTGGCCGGCGGCCTGGATGTCCTTCTTGCCGGTGTGGGCCGCGGCCCGCCCCTGCGCGTCGACCATCCCGACCTGCCGGACCTCGCGCTCCGGGTCGGCGGCGAGGAGCCCGGAGAGCGCCTCGGGGGCGGAGCGCCCGGCGCGCAGGAGCGCGAGCCCGAGCGGGCCGTAGCTCGGGTCGACGAAGGACTGGGTGGCGACCGCCCCCACGCCGGCCTCGGCCCAGGGGACGGTGGACCCCACCGAGAACCAGTGCGACTGGACGGCGACGCCGATCTCGCCGGTGGCCGGGTCGCGGGCGACGATGGAGTAGGTGTGGACCGGCCGCCGGGGGACCTCGGGGGCGGCGCCGAGGGCCAGCGCGAGCAGGGCGGGTGCGAGGATCATGGCGGGAGTCTATAACGGAGCCCGCCATGGCCCACGACCGGTCCGCCGCCTGGACGCTGCTTTGCGAGTTCACGCGTTCCCAGCCCCTGCGGAGGCACGCCCTCTCGGTGGAGGCCACCATGCGGGCGCTGGCCCGCAGCCGCGGGATCGAGGACCCCGCCGAGCTCGAGACCTGGGGCGTCGTGGGGCTGCTCCACGACTTCGACTACGAGCGCTTCCCCACCGAGCAGGACCACGTCTGGCGGGGCATGGAGATCCTGCGGGAGCGGGGCTGGCCGGAGGCGATCGTCCGCGCGGTCGGGGCCCACGCCCTCTACACCGGCATCGAGCGCGTCCTTCCGGTGGAGAAGGCCATCCTGGCCGCCGACGAGCTCTCCGGATTCGTGGGGGCCTGCGCGCTCGTCCGCCCGTCGCGGCGCGTGGCCGACGTGCCGGTGGAGTCGGTGCTGAAGCGGATGAAGGAGAAGGCCTTCGCGCGCTCGGTCGACCGCGGCTACATCACCCGCGGGGCCGAGGAGTGGGGGACCCCGCTCCCGGAGCTCGTGGCGCTCGTGATCCGGGCGCAGGTGGCCGTGGCGCCCGCGCTCGGCCTGGACGGCGCGCCGGCCCCGGACCTGGCCGACGCGCCGCCTCCGCCGGTGCCGCCCGGGCCCGCGGACGTCGCCGCGCGGGCCTGAGGCGCTACGGCTCCTTCGGCGTCCCGCCTCCCCGTCGCAGGAAGGCCGGGATGTCGTACTGGTCCTCCTCGCCGGGCGTGTAGGGCGTCACCTCCCGGGAGGCGCGGACCGCCGCCGGCACCGGGCGCGGAGCGGGGGGGACGTCGTCCACCGGGGGGAGCGCCACCGCCCGGGTGGGCGCCAGGCGGGCGGGCACCGGGCGCGCGGC
>JBBIOL010000140.1:0-8539 GCA_037443385.1 Anaeromyxobacteraceae bacterium | reverse complement strand
AGCAGGTCGGCGGAGCGCCGGTCGCCCTCGGCCGCCGGCACGCGCTCCGCCTCCTCCGCCAGCTTCTCGAGCGCCCGCCGGGCCCGCGCCTCGGCGGCGCGCAGGGGCTCCCGCAGCCGGCGGCGGGCGAGCGCGAGCGCCCGCTCCTCCTCCAGCCGGGCGTAGGCGTCCTCGACCGCCGCCGACCAGGGGAAGCGCGCGCCGGCCACCGGCGAGAGCCGCGGCGGACCGCCGCCACCGCCCTCGGGGATCGCCGGCGCCACCCAGGGCTGGCCCGGCCCGAGCGGGCGGACGCGGGAGAGGTTCCTCCCCGCCATGGCCCGGATGGTCCCGGCGCCGTCGACGAGGAAGAGGTTGCCGTTCCTCCCGGTGAGCTCGGCGACGATCGACGCCGGTCCGGAGGGGCGCTCGAGGCGCAGGACCACCACGCGGTCGTCCCCGGGCGTCTCGACGGCGGCGAGCCGCGCGCCGGAGAGCTCGCGGCGCAGTGCGACCTGGAAGGCCAGGGGCTCGTCCGGCGGCGGCGGGCGCCGGGTCGCGACGTGGAGCCGGGTGAGGTCGGGCTCGGCGGAGAGGAGCAGGGTGGCGTCGCCGCCCGGGCCGCGCAGGTCGATGGTGACGAGCCGCTCGGAATGGGCCCGCAGCGCCTCGATCCGCGATCCCCGGAGCGGCCGGCACTCGGCGACGACGGCCGCGATCTCGCTCGCGCGCAACGACATGGAACCCCGAAACGGCTGCGGCCGCCCGGAGGCGGCCGCAAGACCCGGCGCGAGTCTCCTCGCGCCACGAAGTCGTCGTTACTTCTTCTTGGCCTTCTTCGCAGCCTTCTTCTTCGCCGGGGCCTTCTTCACAGCCTTCTTCTTCGCCGCCATGTGTTACCTCCCTGACAGTTGGTCGACTACCAACGACGCACTACGAAGACGAGTGCAGATTAGCGAACGCAGATCGACCTTGCAAGTTGAGGGCCGACGATTTCTCCCGTCGGCGCCGGGGGATCGCGGAGGGTGTACCCGGTTGGATCGTGCGGCCGGCGGGGCGAAACCGCGTCCGATACCGGCCGTGATTTCACGATTCGTCGTAGTTCACGGATCGTGACTGAAGGGAAACCGGCCCTGGCCGCCGATTCCCGTCGGCTAGCCGATCTGCCGCCGGAGCTCGTCCACCTTGGAGGTGACCAGCTCCCGGATCTCGGTGAGCCGCTCCGGGGTGCGGGCCTCGAAGCGCAGGACGAGGAGCGGCTGGGTGTTGGAGGCGCGCACCAGCCCCCATCCGTCCGGGAAGATCACCCGCACGCCGTCGACGGTCACCGCCTCGTGACGGGCGGCGAACCACTCCTGGGCCCGGCGCACCAGCTCGAACTTCACCTCCTCCGGGCAGTCGTAGCGGATCTCCGGGGTGGAGAAGGTGCGTGGCACGTCGGAGAGCAGCGTCGAGACCGGGCGGTCGGTGCGGGAGACGAGCTCGAGCAGCCGCCCCGACGAGTAGATGCCGTCGTCGAAGCCGAACCAGCGATGGGCGAAAAAGATGTGCCCGCTCATCTCGCCGGCGAGCAGCGCCCCCTCCTCCTTCATCTTGGCCTTGATGAGGCTGTGGCCGGCCTTCCACATGATGCCGCGCCCGCCCCGGGCCGCGATGTCGTCGTAGAGGGTCTTCGAGCACTTCACCTCGCCGACGATGGCCGCGCCGGGGTTCTCGGCGAGCACCGCCCGCGAGAAGAGGATCATGAGCTGGTCGCCCCAGAGGACCTGGCCCTTCTCGTCGACCGCGCCCACCCGATCGGCGTCGCCGTCGTAGGCCACGCCCAGGTCGGCGCCGGTCTCGAGGACCCGGGCCTTCAGGTGCTCGAGGTTGTGCTCGACGGTGGGGTCCGGGTGGTGGTTGGGAAAGCGCCCGTCCATCTCGATGAAGAGCGGGACCACGTCGACGCCCAGCGCCTGGAAGATGGGCACCGCCACCACGCCGCCGGTGCCGTTGCCGGCGTCGACCACGACCTTGAGCCGGCGCGGGCCGAATGTCAGATTTCCCCGGACGAAGGCCTGGTAGGGCGTGACGATGTCGTGGGGGGTCACCGTGCCGGCGCCGGAGGCGAAGCGGCCCTCGACGATGCGGCGGTGAAGCGCCTGGATGCCGTCGCCGTGGAGCGTGCTCTTCCCCACCCCGACCTTGAGCCCGTTGTACTCGGGCGGGTTGTGGGAGCCGGTGATCATGACGAGCCCGTCCACCGGGAGGGTGGCGGCGGCGAAGTAGGTGAGCGGCGTGGGCACCACGCCGAGGTCGGTGACGTCCACGCCGGTGGAGGTGAGGCCGTCGGCCATGGCCCGGGCGAAGCGCGGCCCGCTCTCGCGGCAGTCGCGCCCCAGGACCACCCGGCGGCCGCCCTGCTCGCGGACCTCGGTGCCGAGCGCCCGGCCGACGAGGCGCACGGCGTCCCCGGTGAGGTCCTGGTCCACCAGGCCGCGGATGTCGTACTCGCGGAAGATCGTCCTCGAGATGCTCGCCATGTGGTTCCCCTTCCGCGCCCGCGTGCGGGCTAGAGCAGCGACTCGCGCCCGCGCCGCTTCAGCTCCTCGACCGCCTTGCGCACGTCCTGGGCCCGCTCCTTGCGGACCACCAGCACCGCGTCGCCGGCGTCCACTACCACCACCCCGTCCACCCCCACCACCGCCACCGGCCGCTTCCCCTGTCCGAGCACCACGTTGTCGTGCCCGTCGATGACGATGGCGTCTCCCTGCAGGACGTTGCCCAGGTCGTCGAGCTCGCGGACCTCGGAGAGGGCCGCGAAGCTGCCCACGTCGCTCCAGCCGAACTCGGCGGGCACGACGGCGATGCGCTGGCTCTTCTCCATGACGCCGTAGTCGATGGAGATGGAGGGCGCCGCCGGGAAGACCCGGGCCAGGGTGCGGCCGTACGACGGCGTGCCCAGCGACGCCTCGATGACGGCGAGCTGCTCGCCGAGCACCGGCATGGCGCGGCGGATCTCCTCCAGGATGACGTCGGCCCGGAAGAGGAAGATCCCCGAGTTCCAGAGGTAGCCGCCCTCGGCGAGGTAGCGCGAGGCGGTCACCACGTCGGGCTTCTCCACGAAGCGCTCCACCCGGGCCGGGTGGAAGGCCTTCTTGCCGCGCCCGACGGCCTTCAGCTTCACGCCCACCTTGAGGTAGCCGTACCCGGTCTCCGGCCGGTCGGGTCGGATGCCGATGGTGGCCACCGCGCCCTCGCTGGCCAGCTGCGCCCCGGCGCCGAGCGCCTCGCGCAGCGCCTCCGGACGGGCCACGTGGTGGTCGGCCGGCAGCATGGCCATGACCCCTTTCGGATCGCGCCGCTTCACGTGCAGCGCGGCCAGGCCCACGCACGGGGCGGTGTTGCGCGGGCAGGGCTCGACGAGCAGGTTCTCCCGCGGGAGCTTGCGCAGGATGCGGCGGACGCTGCCGGCGTGGTTCGGTCCGCAGACCACGAAGGTGTCCTGGATGCGGGCCAGCGGCGGCAGCCGGTCCACCGTGGCGGCGAGCAGGGGCTCGTCCCCGTCGAGCGGCAGGAACTGCTTGGGACGGTTCTTGCGGCTGAGCGGCCAGAAGCGGGTGCCGCTGCCGCCCGCCATCACCACGGGGTAGATCTTCATGCGGATCTCCAGACGGTGAGGAACTCGTGGAGGATGCGGGCGCTCGCGCCCCAGACGACCTCCCCGGCCACCTCGAAGGAGTGGACCTCGTGCACGATGCCGAACGCCTCCTGCGTCCCGGTCCGGTGGGCTCCGGGGGCGAGCAGGTCGGCCACCGACAGCTCGACCAGGCCCGCCACCTCCGCCGGCTCCGCGACGTAGGGGTAACGGTATGGCACGAGGCCCACCCACGGCGTCAAGCGGAAGCCCGAGAGCACGGCCAGCGCCTCGCTGAGCCGGCCCAGGACGTCCACGTCGGCGGGCCGGAGCCCGATCTCCTCGTGCGCCTCGCGCAGCGCCGCGGCGCGCGCGTCGGCGTCGCCGGGGTCGATGCGCCCTCCCGGGAAGGAGATCTGGCCGGGGTGGAGCCGGAGGTCGTTGCGGCGCCGGGTCATGAGCACGTGGGGGACGCCGGCGTCCAGGTAGACCGGGACCAGCACGGCGGCCTCGCGCAGGCCCCCGGGGGAGTCGCGGTAGGCGGGCTCGAGCGGGGCCCGGTCGAGGCGGGTGAAGGGGTGCGTCGCGAGCGCCCGGCGCAGCCCGTCCACGGTCATCGGGCGCGGGTGGCGGCGGGCGGCACGGGCGCGCGACCGGCGTCGTCCGCCGGCAGGACGCCCTTCCAGAGCAGGACCGCCACCAGCACGCCGAGCACGATCCGCCAGGCCACGAAGAGATAGGTGGTGCGGGTCCGGAGCCAGCCGAGCAGCCAGCCGATGACGAGGTAGCCCGCCACCGCCGAGACCGCGGTCCCGATCCCGGTCGCCGTGCGCCAGCCGGGCTCCCCGCGCAGGACCGGCAGCGCCTTTGCGAGCTTGTAGGCGCCGGCACCCAGGATGATGGGCACGGAGAGCAGGAAGCTGAAGCGGGCCGCCGCCTCCCGGGAGAAGCCGAGCAGCATCCCGGTGGTGATGGTGCTGCCGGAGCGGGAGGTCCCGGGGACGAGCGCGAGCGCCTGGCCCACGCCGATGGCCAGCGCCGAGCCGGCGGTCACGTCCTCGAGGCCGCGCCGGTGGGAGGCGAACCGCTCCGCCCCGGCCATGACGAGCCCCCAGAAGACGAGGGAGAAGGCGATGACGCCGTTGCCGAGCGCCTCGATGCGGTGCTCGAGGAGCTTGCCCAGCACCGCCGCCGGCAGCGTGCCGAGCCCGATCCACCAGGCCAGCCGCGCGTCCGGGGAGCCGAGCGGCCGGCCCTCGCGGATGCCGCGCAGGAAGGCCGACACGAGCCGCCCGAGGTCCTCGCGGAAGTAGACCAGCACCGCCAGCGTGGTGCCGGACTGGATGATGGTGACGAAGGCCCGGAACCGTGCGTCGCCCAGGCTCTCCCCGAGCAGCTCGCCCGCGAGCAGCAGGTGGGCGGTGGAGCTGACCGGGAGGAACTCGGTGACCGCCTGGACCAGCCCGAGGAGGACGGCGGCGAGCGATCCCAAGGCCGGCTCCCCTCGCCCGGTCGGGCCCTAGCGGCGCTTGCCGGTGCGGCCCACCGCCGCCCGGAGCGCGTCCTTCTTGTCGGTGCGCTCCCAGGTGAAGGACTTCTCCTCGCGGCCGAAGTGCCCGTAGGCCGCGGTGGAGCGGTAGATGGGGCGGAGCAGGTCGAGCCCCTGGATGATCTGGCGCGGGGTGAGGCCGAAGACCTCGCGGACCGCCGCCGCGATCGACTCCTCCGACGCCGTGGAGGTGCCGAAGGTGTCGACCATGACCGAGACCGGCTCGGCCACGCCGATGGCGTAGGCCACCTGGACCTCGCAGCGGCTGGCCAGGCTGGCGGCCACCACGTTCTTTGCGATGTGGCGCCCCATGTAGGCGGCCGAGCGGTCGACCTTGGAGGGGTCCTTGCCGCTGAACGCGCCGCCGCCGTGGCGGCCCATGCCGCCGTAGGTGTCGACGATGATCTTGCGGCCGGTGACGCCGGTGTCGCCCATGGGCCCGCCGATGACGAAGCGGCCGGTGGGGTTGATGAAGATCTTGGTCTTGCGGTCGACCAGCTTGCGGGGCAGCGCCCGGGCGATGACCTCCTCGCGGATGGCCGCGTGGAGCTTCTTGTTCGAGACCGCGTCGGAGTGCTGGGTGGAGACCACCACCGTGTCGATGCGGGCGACCTTGCCGTCCCGGTACTCGACGCTGACCTGGGCCTTGCCGTCCGGGCGCAGGAAGTCGAGGCCGCGGCGGCGCGCGCGCGCCAGCTCGCGAGTGAGGTGGTGGGCGTACTGGATGGGCGCCGGCATGAACTCGGGCGTCTCGTCGCAGGCGTAGCCGAACATCATGCCCTGGTCGCCGGCGCCGCCGGTGTCGACGCCCTGGCCGATGTCGGGGGACTGCTGGTCGACGGCCACCAGCACCGCGCAGGTGTGGCCGTCGAAGCCCATGTCGCCGTGCGTGTAGCCGATCTGCTTCACCGTCTCCCGGGCCAGCTTCTGGTAGTCGATCTGGGCCTGGGTGGTGATCTCGCCGGCGATCATCACGTAGCCGGTCTTGAGCAGGGTCTCGCAGGCCACCCGCCCCCGGGGGTCGCGGGCCAGCACGGCGTCGAGCACGGCGTCGGAGATCTGGTCGGCCATCTTGTCCGGATGGCCCTCGGTCACCGACTCGGAGGTGAAGAGGAAGTCCTTCTGCATGGTTCTCCCCGGGGAAAGGGTGGCGACCATATGTCCGCTGGAACGGAGGTGTCAAGGACGCCGTCGCTCCGGCGGACGCGCCCGGATCAGCCGCTGACGGGCCCCACCGCGGCGTCGCCCTCGAGCAGGCCGGGGAAGCGCCGGGTCATCTCGGCGCGGACCTCCCGCTCGATGTCATCGGCGGTGGACATCCTCAGGATCCGGTCGAGGAGCTCGCGCCCCTCGCGCGCCGACGCGCTGCGGATCACCCGCTTCACGAGCGGGATGGAGGGGCCGTTCATGGAGAGCTCGTCGAGCCCCAGCCCGAGCAGGACCAGCGTGTAGAGCGGCTCGCCCGCCATCTCGCCGCACATGGAGACGGTCTTCCCCGCGGCGCGGGCGGCGTCGGCGACGGTGCGCAGCATGCGCAGCACGGCGAGGTGGAGCGGTCGGTACAGGTAGGCCACGTCCTTGTTCTGCCGGTCGACGCCGATGGTGTACTGGATGAGGTCGTTCGTCCCGATGGAGAGGAAGTCGACCTCCTCGGCCAGCCGGTCGGCCAGCACCACCGCGCTGGGGAGCTCGACCATGATCCCCACCGGCGGCATGCGGACCGGGAGCCCCTGGGCCTCCACCTCGTCGCAGGCCTCGGCGAGCATGCGCTTCGCGGCCCGGACCTCGGCGAGCCCGCTCACCATGGGGAACATGAGCCGCAGGTTGCCGTGGGCCGCGGCGCGCACCGCGGCCCGCAGCTGGGCGTGGAAGAGGTCGGGGTGGCGCAGGCAGTAGCGGACGGCGCGCAGCCCGAGCGCCGGGTTCTCGGAGTGGTCCTTCTGGCCGGAGGGCAGCTTGTCGCCGCCCAGGTCGAAGGTGCGCACCGTCACCGGCCGGCCACCCATGGCCTCGAGGATGGCGCGGTAGTCCCGGTAGTGGTCCTCCTCGGTGGGCAGCGCGTCGCGCCCCATGAAGAGGAACTCGGTGCGGTAGAGCCCCACCCCCTCCCCGCCGTGGGAGAGCAGGCCCGGGACCTCCTCGCCGAACTCGATGTTCCCGAGCATGCGCAGCCGGACCCCGTCCACGGTCTCGGCCGGGAGGTCCTTCAGGCGCGCCAGCTCGGCCTCGCGCTCGAGCAGCCGGATCCGGGCGGCCTCGTAGTCGGCCCGCTCCCCGGCGGTGGGGTTCACGACCACCACGCCGCGCCCGCCGTCCACCACCACCCAGTCGCCCCGCTCGGCGACGGCGGTGGCGCGCCCGGCCCCGACCACCGCCGGGATCTCCAGCGCCCGGGCCACGATGGCGGTGTGGCTGGTGACGCCGCCGGCGTCGGTGACCAGCCCGGCCACCCGGCGGTCGTGGAAGAGCAGCGCGGTGTCGGCCGGGGAGAGGTCGCGGGCCACCACCACCGAACCCGGGGGCGGGACCTCGGCCACGTCCACGCCCTGCCCGAGCAGGTTCTTCACCAGCCGCTCGCCGACGTAGTCGACGTCGGACCGGCGCTCGCGGAAGAACTCGTCGTCGGGGTCGAAGGCGCCCTTGATCTTGCGGACCGCCCGCTTCACCGCCCACTCGACGTTGACCCGCTCGGCCCGGACCAGCCGGCGCGCCTCGTCCACCAGCGCCGGGTCGCGCAGCATGGCGCGGTGGACCTCGATGATGGCGAGGTGCTCGGTGGTGCCCTCGGCCCCCTCCACCTTGGCCTTCACGCCGTCGAGCTGGGCCACCGAGAGCTCGATGGCCGCCTCCAGCCGGGCCAGCTCGGCCTCGACCTCGTCGGGCGAGACCTTGCGGCGCGGGGTGCGCACCTTGCGGCGGTCCACGGTCCAGCAGCGGCCCACCGCGATGCCGGGCGAGGCCGGCAGCCCCTGGAGCGTGGTCGTCGCCATGGTCACCTCTCCCCGAAGCCGGACTCGAAGATCCGGGCCATGGCCTGGAGCGCGGCCTCGGCGTCCTCGCCCTCGCACACCACGTTCACCGAGGCGCCCTTCCCGGCGGCGAGCGTGAGCACCCCCATGATGCTCTTCGCGTTGATGGTGAGCCCGTCCTTCTCGAACTGGACGTCGCAGCGGAACCGGTTGGCGGTCTGGACCACCATGGCCGCCGGGCGCGCGTGCATCCCGAGCGCGTTGACGATGGTGAAGCTCCGCTCGATGCGCTGCATCCCTAGCGTCCTCCCCGGAAGGCCTGCGCCAGCGTTGCCCAGAGCGTCCCCAGGACCATGGCCGCGTACGCCGCGGGCAGGAGCCGCGCCCGCAGCGCGAGCGCGCCGAGCCCCGCCGCCGCCGCGACGA
>JBBIOL010000139.1:0-8626 GCA_037443385.1 Anaeromyxobacteraceae bacterium | reverse complement strand
CTCTACTCGGGCAACATCGGCCGCGCGCACGACGTGAACACGCTGGTCGGCGCCGCGCGCCGCCTGGCCGATCGCTCCGACATCGCGCTCGTCTTCCAGGGTCAGGGCGATCGCCGTGCGGAGGTCGAGCTGGGGACGCGCGGGCTCCCCAACGTTCGCTTCGCCCCCTACCAGGCTCGGGAGCGGCTCGCCGAATCCCTGTCCGCCGCCGATGTGCACCTGGTCAGCCTGTCACCTGGCGTGCTGGGCCTCCTCGAGCCCTCGAAGCTCTACGGGATCATGGCCGCGGGACGCCCGGCGCTCTACGTGGGGCCGGATCGGTCAGAGGTGGCGAGAACCATCCGGGAGGAGCGAATGGGCGACTGCGTCGCGAACGGCGACGTGGACGGGCTCGTGAAGGCCATCCTGGAGCGTGCCGGAGACCCGGGCCGATGCGCCGAGGAGGGTGCCCGGGCACGCGCCGCCTTTGACCGGGCGTACTCCCGCCGTCAACGCACGGCCCGGTTCGCGGAACTGCTCGCCTCCCTTTGCTGAGCATGCCTCACGGGGTGCACATTTACGCCCCGTCCGGTACGCCCTCCGGGGCAGCCCAGGTGTGACACCCAGTCACGGGATCCTCGCCCCGGTTCCCCCGTATGCAATACTTCACACCCATCCTCGGGGGAGGTGCAGTCGGCGTGCAGACGGTCTGGGTCGCATTCTTCATCTCGCTCGTCGTCGCGCTGGCCCTCACCCCCCTGGTCCGGGTGTCGGCCTCGCGCTTCGGCCTGCTCGACCACGCGCTGAGTTCCCGCAAGATCCACGGCAAGCCGGTCCCCCGCCTCGGCGGCGTGGCCATCGTCGTCGCCTTCTACGTCCCACTGGTCGCGCTCTTCTTCTTCGACACCGGGGTGGGGCGACTCCTCTGGGGCCAGCCCACCCGCGCGCTGTCGCTCATCCTGGGCGGCCTCGCCATCGCCGCGCTGGGCACCTTCGACGACCTAAAGGGCTCGGGCGCCCGCACCAAGTTCGCGGTCCAGGTGCTGGTGGCCGCGCTCATGTGGTTCGCCGACTACCGCATCGACGTCATCGCCACCCCCTTCGGCACGCTCGACGTGGGCATCCTGGGCTTCCCGCTCACGCTGCTCTGGATCGTGGGGGTGACGAACGCCCTCAACCTCATCGACGGGCTCGACGGCCTCGCCACCGGCGTTGCCCTCGCCGCGGGGGGCACCATCTTCTGGGTGAGCACGAACAACCACCGCGCCCTCATGGCCCTCTTCATGGCCTGCCTGGGCGGCGCGCTCCTCGGCTTCCTGCGCTACAACTTCCACCCGGCGTCGATCTTCATGGGCGACTCGGGGAGCCTCTTCGTGGGGTTCATCCTGGCCACGACCGCGCTCGAGACTCACGAGAAGTCCACGACCGCGGTGGCGCTGCTCGTGCCGCTCGTGGCGCTCGGGCTCCCCATCGGCGACACGCTCCTCGCCATGACGCGACGTGTCGTCCGCGGCCAGCCGGTCTTCGCGTCGGACCGGGGGCACATCCACCACCGGCTCATGGCCCGCGGCCTCTCCCACCGGGCCACGGTGCTCGCCCTCTACGGCATCTCGGTGGTGCTGGGCGGGGTGGCGGTGGCGCTCTTCCACTCCGACGCCGAGCAGACGCTGGCCTACGGCGGCGCGCTGGTGGCCGTGGCGGTGATGCTGCTCGTCACCGCGGGCTACGTGCGCTTCGACCAGACGCGCCAGCTCCTCTCCGACCGCAAGCACAACCTGGCCATGCGGGCCGCGGTGCGGCGGGCGGGGGAGCAGCTGCGGGGCGCCACCGAGCCCGACGCCATCTGGCGGGTGGTGCAGGCCACCGTGACCGAGCTGCAGGCGAGCTGCGCGTCGCTCGTGCTCGTTGCCCGGAACGGCACGGTCCGCACCTCCGAGTTCTCCTGGGGCTTCGACGAGGCGCCTTCGTCGGTGCTGCGGGCGCGCTTCAGCCTGCTCGGCGAGCGGCCCGACGACGGGCGGCTCGAGCTGGGGTTCACCGACGGCCGGCGCACGGTGGACCGGGACACCGAGATCGCCATCGAGCTGCTGTGCGAGCACGTGCACGCGGCCTGCGAGCGCATCGCCGCGGCCCACGAGGTGGAGACCACGGGGTCGAGGAAGCTGCTCCAGTTCAGGAGGTAGGGGCAGCGCCCCCATGGACCCCCCATCCGAGGGAGCGCGTGGTGGAAAATCAACCACGACGTGGCGGAATTTCCACCACTCAGCGGGTCCGCGCGGGCGATCAGGTTCGCAACATTCCCCGCAGCCGCCGTACGGAGGCGCGGAGCGCATCGGCTTCCGTGGCGGAAAGAGTGCCCTTCAGGCCACGTGCCCTGGCGCCCGCCTCGGCGCTGAACGATCCGTGCTCCCGCAGGGCTCCCAGGAGTGCCCCGGGGGTCACGACCTGCGTGTCCCTGTGATGCTTCAGCGCGAGCACCTCGGCGTCCCAGGTGACGAGGTGCGTCGCCGAGCCGACGTACGCCGTCCAGAGGTACGGGTCGTCGTCGGGGTCGGCTCGAACGAGCCGGAGCCCGGACGACGGCGCGACCACGTCGGCGGCCGCGAGCTCGAGCGACTCCATCCAGTCGGCTGCGTCGAACCCGGGGGCGAGGAGCGCCCGGACGGCGGGGCGGGCCAGCATCTGCCTGCATTCCTCCTGGACGAGGACGGCGCGGTGACCGGTCACCGCCGCCGGACCCTTCTCGCCGCCTTCACCTCCCGGGCCGCCGCCGACACGGCGTCGTCGATGGCGCGCGGGTCGAGCGCCTTCTCCCGGCCGAATGCGTCCTGGATGGACTCGAGCTCGATGCTCCGGCGTCGGGCGAACGCCTCGAGCCGGCGGGCGCGCTCCGCCGGGATGATGGCGGCGACCTCCCGCCCCTTCCGCTCGATGACGAAGGTCTCGAAGCGGAGGCGGACGCGATCGACGAGCTCGCCCAGGTGGGCCCGGAGGTCGAGGGTGCTGATGCGGTTCATCTGACAACCATGATGGTCGTCATGGTTCGGGGCAAGGGGGGAGGGGCGAGGCGCCGGCGGCGAACGTCACCGCGGCGTCGTATGATGCACCCGTGACCTCGCGCCACCGGCTCACTCCGTCCAGGGACGACGACGCCATCGTCGTGGACGCGACCCTCGTCGACGAGATGCTGGCCCTCTCGCCGATCGAGCGCATCCGCGCGAACGACCGGATGATCCGGATGGTCGAGGAGCTCCGCCATGGATTCCAGGCCGCCCGTGCTCGAGACGCTGCTCGCCCGGCTCGCATCGAGCGGGGCTGAGTTCGTCCTGGTCGGGGCGCTGGCGGCGGTCGCCCAGGGGGCACCTCTCACCACGTTCGACGTGCGGTGCTTCCCCCCGCCGCGCTACTCCGGTACGGGGCGGGCGCCGAGCCGGAGGCCCGGGACCCGCTCGAAGGGCTTGCGGTTGCGGGTGAGGAGCACGGAGTCGGTTGCGATGCAGGTGGCGGCGACGAGGTAGTCGGCCATCCCGATGGGGCGCCCCTGGGCCTCGACCTGCTGCCGGATGTCTGCCGCGAGGCGGGCCTCCTCCTCGCCGAAGGGGAGGATGGTCAGCGCAGCGAGCAGGGTCTCCACGTCCCGGCGGTGGGTGGCGGTACGGGCGCCGGATCGGAGCTCGAACGCCGTGATGGACGTGGTCGCAAACGACGCCGAGCCCAGCTCGAGCTCGACGCGGCGTGCTCCCTCGCCGCGGCCCCGAAGGAAGTCGATGAGGTAGTCGGAGTCGGCGACGATCATCGCCACTTCCCCCGGAGCTGGTGGATGGAGGCCTCGAGCGCATCGGCGTCCTCGGCGGCGAAGCTCCCCTTGAGGCGGATCGCCCGGGCGGCCGCCTCCCGGCGGGCACGGTGCTGGCGCATGTACAGGTCGAGCGCCTCCCGGACCAGCGAGGAGAAGCCCTTCTCGCCGCGTTGCGCGGCGAGCTTGAGGAGCTCGGCGCGATGGGCATCGTCGATCTCGATGGTGGTCCGCATGGCGAAGTCATTCTGCATGCATGTGCATGCATGTCAAGGAGGCCGATGGCGGGCGACGGGGCGGCGGGCAAGGCGCCTACGCCACGAAGCTCCCCTCGTACCCGTCGTCCTCGACGCCGCGCGCCGCTTCGGTCGCGTGCAGCCGGCCGGAGCAGTCGAGCATCACCGCGAGCTCGTCGGTGCGGGTGGCGCCCACGCTGCGCTCGTAGGCGCCGGGGTGCGGGCCGTGCGGGATGCCGGCCGGGTGGAGCGAGACGCTGCCGGGCCCCACCCCGCGACGCGAGGTGAACTCGCCCCGCTGGTAGAAGATCACCTCGTCCACGTCCACGCTGGAGTGCGGGTAGGGGCAGGGCACGGCGTCGGGGTGGAAGTCGAGCGGGCGCGGGACGAAGCTGCAGACGAGCGCGCCGCGGGCGGCGAAGGTGCCGTGCACGGTGGGGGGCAGGTGCACCTGGCCCACGCGCGGCTGGAACGCCAGGATGGGCACGGCGAAGGGCCAGACCGTCCCGTCCCAGCCCACCACGTCGAGGGGCGAGGCGGGAAGGCGGAAGCCGTGGAAGGCGCCGCCGCGCTTCACCACGAGCGTGCGGATCCCCTCGTCGTGCGGGCCGGCGAGGACGGGACGGCGGAAGTCGCGGTGGTTGAACGGCGCGTCCATGCGCAGCTGGCCCACGTCGTTGCGAAACTGGCGGGGGAGGCCGAGGCCGCCGAGCGCCTCGACGGAGAGCCAGCGCTGGGGGCCGGGGCCGGGGACGAGCCGGTGGAGGAGGCCGCGCGGGACGAAGACGTAGTCCTCGGCGGCGAACGGGACGTCGCCGAGCGGGGTGACGAGGCGGCCCGAGCCCTGGGAGACGAAGTACAGGTCGTCGCCGTCGGCGTTGGCGAAGTAGGTGGGGTCGGGGGCGCCGGGGGCGAGCGTGGAGACGACCACGTCGTCGTTCCAGAGGAGCGGGACGCGCGCGTCCACGGGGGGGAGCAGGGAGGCGGGAAGGTCGCCGGTGCGGAAGTGGCGCTTGCGGAGGGCGGCGGCGGGGCCGGGGGCGCCAGGCGAGGCGGCGCCGGGCGCGACCCAGCCGTGCCGGACGCCGGGGGCGGAGACCTGCTCGTGGGGGCGGTGCAGGTGGTGGAGGATCGTGTACGGGCCGTCGAAGCCCTGGCGCGTGAGGCACTCCTCCCAGAGGAGCGCGCCGCCGGGGGCGCGGAAGGCCACGTGGTGCTTGGGCGGCACGGAGCCGAGCTGCATGCGGTCGATCACGGGGTGGACCTAACCGGCGGCGGCGGGCGTGGCACCGGGGTTGCTAGGGAAGGCGTGCGCGGGCGAAGGGGCCGCAGAGAGGGGGCAAGAGCGACGGAGGAGGGGAGGAAGGGCGGACGCAGCGGCCGCGGGGCGAGTGTCTAGGTGACTAGACGGCAAGAGGCGCGAGGGGTAGGGTCGACGGTTGAGAGCGCGGGAGTTGATTCGAATCCTTCGCGTCCTGGGGGCGGAGGAGCGGCGAGGCAAGGGGTCGCATGTCCGATTTCGCGTGGGTGACTGCTTCACGGTCGTTCCGAACCACCGGGGCGAGGATCTCAAGATCGGAACGCTGAAGGGAATCGAGTCGGATCTCGAGCCGTGCCTGGGACCGGGATGGCTGGATCGGATGACCGGGCGTCGAAGATAGGCGAGCCATGGAAACCTACACCGTTCATTTCGAGCGCGACCCGTCCGGCTGGTGGATCGTCACCGTTCCCGGCGTTCAGGGCTGCCGGACGCAGGGACGGAGCATCGCCGAGGGACGCAGGCGGATCCGCGAGGCGCTGGCGCTCTTCGTCGGCGAGACCGATGCCGGGCGCGCGGTGCTCGAGGACGACGTCGCCCTGCCGGCGCCGCTCCGTCGCCGCGTCGGGCAGGTGATGGCCGTCCGGGAGCGGGCCGAGCTGGCGAGGACGGAGGCCCGCGAGGCCACGCGCGAAGCAATGGACGAGCTGACCCGCGAGGCCGGCCTCTCCCTTCGCGACGCGGCCGAGCTCCTCGGCGTGTCGTTCCAGCGGGTGCAGCAGATCGTCCGGCGCGGGAAGGGCGACGCGCGAGGGCCCGCGCCGTTTCGCCCGGGCGAAACACGGATGACCCAGGGGCGCCGGCGTCACGGGTCGCGGATGACCGGGGCGGGGAAGTCGCGGCGCCGCACCTGAGCGCGGACGGGTGCGCCGCGCTATGCAGGGCGGGTCGTTCCCTCGCGGCGAGGAGGCTCCATGGCCCGATACGTGGACGGATTCGTGCTGCCCATCCAGAAGAAGAACGTGAAGGCGTACCTTCGCATGGCGAAGCTGGGCGCGAAGATCTGGAAGACCCACGGCGCGCTCGCCTACTGCGAGGCGGTGGGCGAGGACCTCGCCGTCCCCTTCGGCCAGGGCTTCGGCAAGATGGGGAAGCTGAAGAAGGACGAGACGGTGGTCTTCGCCTACGTCGTCTACAAGTCGCGCGCCCACCGCGACAAGGTGACGAAAGCCGTCATGGCGGACCCGCGCATGAACGACCCGGTCATGAAGGGCAAGATGCCCTTCGACGTGAAGCGCATGGCCATGGGCGGGTTCGAGGTGGTCGTCAGCTGGTGAGGGCGGTCAGGCCCGGCCGCTCCCCTGCTGCTCGCGCTCGATGCTCTCGAAGAGCGCGCGGAAGTTGCCGGCGCCGAAGCCCTCGTCGCCCTTGCGCTGGATGATCTCGAAGAAGAACGGGCCGGCGGCGGGCTCCTTGTAGAGCCCGGCCGAGTCCTTCAGGAAGATCTGCAGCATGTAGGCGCCGCGCGCGCCGCCGTCCACGAGCACGCCGAGGTCGCGCAGGGTGGCCACGTCCTCGTCGATGCGCTCCACGCCGATGCGGCGGAGCCGGTCGGGGAGCATGTCGTAGTAGGTGCCGGGCGTGGGCATGAACTCCACGCCGCGGTCGCGCAGGCCACGCACCGCGCCGAGGATGTCCTTCACGGTGAGCGCGGCGTGCTGGATGCCGTCGCCGCGCAGGTCCTCGTGGAAGAGCTGGATCTGCGAGGCCTGGAAGTCGGGGCGCCAGGGCTCGTTGTTGGCGAACTTCACGCCGGACGCGGCGTCGCGCATCACCACCGAGCGCAGCCCGGAGCCGTGGGCCTGCATGGCGGTGGCGCGCTCGCGGGCCACGTCGGAGGTGTGGAACTTCACCTCCCAGAACTCCTCGAATCCGAGCACGTGCTCCATCCAGAGCAGCGCGGGCTTCATGGTGAGGAAGTTCGAGGTCACGTGGTCGATGTGGCCGAAGCCGAGGCGGTTCTGGCCGCCGCGGGGCGTGGGGTGGCGGACCTGGAAGGGGTAGGGGTCGGGGAACCCGTCGCGCCAGACGAAGCGGAACTCGGTGTCGCCGAAGGGGGTGGTGATGCCGAAGGTGCGGAAGGTGCCGCCGTCCTGGCGGATGGTGAGGACGTCGGTGGTGGGGGTGCCGCCGCGCTCCTCGAGGAGCCGGAACGTCCGGTCGATGTCCTCCACCTCGAAGATGAGCATGCCCACGCCGTCGGGGTGCTTGCGCAGGAAGAGGCGCGGGTCGCTGGGCTTGTCGCCCACGGGCTCGCTCACGAGCACCCGCACCTGGCCGGCCTCGAAGACCGCCGAGCGCTGGCCGGTGGCCTCGACGATCTCCGGCGACGATGCGGCGACCTCGGCGAAGTCCATCATCTGCGTGTAGAAGCGGCGCGAGCGCTCCAGGTCGTGGACGAAGTAGTGCAGCGCTTCGAGGCGGCGGATTCCGAGCGAGGGCAGCGGCATGCGCGGGAGTTAACCGGGGCCGGGCGCCGGGGCAGGGGAACCGGGCGGGGCGTCGGGCTGCACCTCCGGCGCGGCGGCGCGGCGGCTGCGTCACTTGCAACGGTAGCTACCGGTAGCTACATTCCCTCCATGCGGACCGTGGGGCTCAAGGTGCTGAAGAACAGGCTCGCCGAGTACGTGCGCATCGCCGCGGCGGGCGAGCGCGTCCTCATCGCCGACCGCGACCGGGTGGTGGCGGAGCTGGTCCCCCCGGAGCCGGGGCGGGCCGAGACCGTCGGTGACGCGGTCCTGGCCGGCCTGGTGCGCGAGGGCGTGATGTCGCCGCCGCTGTCGCCGGGGCGGGCGCCCTCGGTGGAGCATCCCCGCGGCGCCCGGCTGGCCGACCTCCTCGCCGAGCTCCACCGGGACCGGGGCGAGCGGTGATCTACCTCGACACGTCGGTCGTCCTGGCCGAGCTCTTCGCCGAGGACCGTCGGCCGCGGGCGGAACTCTGGAAGGAGAGCCTGGTCGCGAGCCGGCTCCTCGAGTACGAGGCCTGGACCCGGGTGAACGCGAGGAGGGCGGGGTCGAGCCACGGCGAGGTGGTACGGGAGATCCTGGGCTGCATCTCCATGGTGGAGCTCTCGCCGGCGGTGCTGGAGAGGGCGCTCGAGCCGTTTCCCGGGCCGGTCCGGACGCTCGACGCGATGCACCTCGCGACGGCCCTGTTCCTCGCCGGCCGGCGACTGGCGGTGAAGGTCGCCACGTACGACGAGCGCATGGCCCGGGCGGCCCGGGAGGTGGGGCTGGCGGTGATCGAGCCGTAGGCGGCGGCGCCGGACGCGGCGGCGGCGCGGGCGGGCTACGC
>JBBIOL010000138.1:0-8660 GCA_037443385.1 Anaeromyxobacteraceae bacterium | reverse complement strand
GCCGCCCGGCCGAGCGCGGCGGCCGGCTCCCCGGGCGTCGCGATGGGGAGCGCCGTGGCCGACTCCGAGAGCGCGCGCGCCTGGGCCAGCCGGGCGAGCGCGGCGCGGACGTCCTCGACCGAATCGAGGAAGGGGAGGGCCGCGGCGCGGTCCCGGCCCCCGGCCGTCCGGCAGCGATCGCCGAGGGCGCCCAGGACGACGGGCCAGCCCAGCTCCTCGAGCGTCCGGGCGTGGAGGCTCACGCGACCCCCGTCTCCCCGCGGTCCAGCCGGGCGAAGAGCCAGGCGACGAGCGCGCTCCGCGGCAGCCCCCCGGTGACGGCCACGAGCACGACCGTCGCAGGGGCGTCCAGCCAGACCCAGGCAAGGAGCCCCTCCGAGAGCACCCAGAACCCGAGCAGCCAGGCGGTGAGGCGCGCCCATCGCCGCGGCGTCCCCGGCGGGACGAGCGAGAGCACGAGGAGCGCGATGGCCGCGAGCACCGCCGAGGCCATCGGCGCGATCACCTCCGCCGAGACCATGTCGCGGATGGCCTCCGGCATGTAGGCGTGGAGCAGGTGCGGCGGGGTGAGCGCCGGGACGGCGCGCGAGGCGGCGTCGACGGCCAGGTTGACTCCCCAGACCCCGAGGAAGAGCGTCACCCCTCCCGGCTTTCGTCCCGTCGCCATTCGTCCCGATCGCCTCCGCGGCGCGGGAGTCTGCCACAGGTCGCGCGGGCCGGGGCAGGGGCGCGGTAGGATGGCGGCATGGCGCGGAAGGCTTCGCACGGGGTCCGGCCCGGCATCGAGGTCCTGGCGTCCCGCCGGTTCGCGCCGCTCCGTGGCCTCCGGGTGGGGCTCGTGTGCAATCCCACCGCGGTCGATCGCCGGCTGCGCCACGCCGCCGACGTGCTCTCCGAGGCGCCGGGGGTCCGCCTCGGCGCGCTCTTCGGCCCGGAGCACGGCGTCCGCGGCGACGTGCAGTACATGGAGGCCGTGGGCGACGCGCGGGACCGGGCCACCGGCCTCTCGGTCCACTCCCTGTACGGCGCGTCGGAGGAGTCGCTCCGGCCCCGGCGATCCCAGCTCGTGGGGCTCGACGCCCTGGTCTTCGACGTGCAGGACGTGGGCACGCGCTACTACACCTACCAGGCCACCATGCTGCTGTGCATGGAGGCGGCGGCGTCGGCCGGGCTCCGCTTCGTGGTGCTCGACCGGCCCGACCCGGTGGGCGGACGGGCGGTGGAGGGCCCGGCGCTGCGGCCCGCCTTCCGCAGCTTCTGCGGACTGCACGACCTGGCCGTCCGTCACGGCATGACCGTGGGAGAGCTGGCCACGCTCTTCCGGGCGGAGCGCCGGCTCGACCTCGAGCTGGAGGTGGTCCCCTGCGAGGGCTGGCGGCGCGACCAGGACTTCGCCGCGACCGGGCTGCCGTGGGTGATGCCTTCCCCCAACATGCCCACGCCCGACACGGCGCTCGTCTACCCGGGCATGTGCCTGCTCGAGGGGACCAACCTCTCGGAGGGACGGGGCACGACCCGCCCGTTCCACCTCTTCGGCGCGCCCTGGCTGGACGGCGAGCAGCTCGCGCGCGACCTGGACGCCGAGCGCCTGCCCGGGGTCCGCTTCCGGCCGGCGGGGTTCACCCCCACCTGGGACAAGCACGCCGGCGTCCACTGCCACGGGGCCGAGCTCCACGTCACCGACCCCGTCGCGTTCCGCCCCTTCCGCACCGGGCTCGCATGCGTGGCGGTGGCGCGCGCCCAGGACCCGGACCGCTTCGCGTGGCGCACCGAGCCCTACGAGTTCGTCTCCGGCATCCCCGCCTTCGACCTGCTCTGCGGTTCCGACCGGGAGCGGCGGGCCATCGAGGCCGGCGCCGGCTGGCGCGACCTGGCCCACGCCTTCGCCGGGGAGGAGCGCGCCTTCCTGCGCCGCCGGGCGCGGTTCCTCCGGTACCCGGGCTGAGGCAGGATGGCGGCCATGCGACCGACGGCGATCCTGGGCGGCTCCTTCAACCCGCCCCACGTGGCCCACGTGATGGCGGCCTACTGGGTGCTCGCGACGCAGGGCGTGAGCGAGGTCTGGATGCTGCCGAGCTTCCGGCACCCCTTCGGGAAGCAGCTCGCGCCCTTCGAGGACCGGGTCCGCATGTGCGAGCTGGCCGCCGCCCCGATCCGCGGGCTGCACGTGTGCACCGCCGAGGCCGAGCTGGCCGACGACCCGCTCGTGGGAAAGACCGCCCGCACCCTCGAGTACCTGGTGGAGAAGCACCCCGACCGGGCGTTCACGCTGGTGGTCGGCGCCGACATCGTGCAGGACACGCCCAAGTGGTACCGGTTCGACCGGGTGCGCGAGCTGGCCCGGGTGATCGTGGTGGGGCGCGCCGGGGAGGCCGCCTTCGCCGACGGCCCGGCGCTCCCCGACGTCTCCTCCACCGAGGTGCGGGACCGGCTGGCCCGGGGCGACGACGTCTCGGCGCTGGTGCCGGTCCGCGTGCTCGCCTACCTGCGCGAGCGCGGTCTCTACCAGGCGTGAACGGGGCCCCGGCCCGGCCGGTCAGCCGATGCGCCGGAAGGCGAGCGCGCCCGCCTCGACGGCGATCTCCACCTCGTCCCCGGGGAGCAGCTCGCCGGCCAGGATCCGCTCGGCGAGCGGGCCCTCGACGAGCCGCTGCACGGCCCCGCGCATGGGACGCGCGCCCAGGCCGGGGTCGAACCCGCCGTGGGAGAGCAGGTGGGCCACCACGTCGTCTCCGGCGAAGTAGCGGATGCGCCGGTCGGCGGCGAGCCGCTCGGCCGACTGGGCGAGCAGGAGCGCCGCCACCCGGGCCAGGTCCTCGCGCGAGAGCACCGGGAAGACCAGCCGCTCGTCGAGCCGGTTCCAGAGCTCCGGCGGCAGGGCCGCGCGCGCCGCCTGCGACGCGCGATCCTCCCGCGACGGTCCGGCCTCCGTGGCCCCGAAGCCCATCACTCCCGAGGAGGCGCGGGTGGCCTCCACCCCGCCCAGGTTGGTGGTGAGCACCACCACGGTGGAGGAGAAGTCGACCTGCCGCCCCCGGCCGTCGGTGAGCCGCCCCTCCTCCAGCACCTGGAGCAGGAGCAGGAGCACGTCGCGGTGGGCCTTGTCGATCTCGTCGAGGACCACCACCGAGGCCGGACGCCGGCGCACCGCGTCGGTGAGCTGTCCCCCCTCGCCGTAGCCGACGTAACCGGGGGCCGCGCCCACCAGGCGGGCCACCCCGGTGGGCTCGCTGCACTCGCTCATGTCGAGCCGCATGAGGGCCTGGTCGCTCCCGAAGAGCGCGTCGGCGAGCGCCCGGGCCAGCTCGGTCTTGCCCACCCCGGTGGGGCCGAGGAAGAGGAAGCTGCCCATCGGACGCCGCGAGGCGAAGCCGGCGTAGTTCCGGCGCAGCACCCCGGCCACGCGGGCGATGGTGTCGGCGTGCCCGACGACGCGACGGGAGAGGGCGTCCTCCAGCCCGAGGAGCCGCTCCCGGTCGCCGGAGAGGAGGCGCGACTCCGGGATCCCCGCCATCTGGGCGACCACGCGCGCGACGTCGGCCGAGCCCACCTCGGCCTGGCCCTGGCGCCGGGCCCGCGACCCGGCCAGATCCATGGCCGCGACCGCCTTGTCGGGCAGGAAGCGATCGCGGACGTAGCGGGAGGTGAGCGACGCCGCGGCCTCCACCGCGTCGGGCGCGAAGCGCACGGCGTGGTGCTGCTCGTAGCGCGGGAGGATCCCCTGGAGGATGCGCACCGTGTCGGCCACCGAGGGCTCGCGCACGAGCACCGGCGTGAAGCGCCGCTCGAGCGCCGGGTCCTTCTCGATGTGCTTGCGGTACTCGTCGTGGGTGGTGGCGCCGATGCAGGGGAACTCGCCGCGGGCAAGGCCGGCCTTGAGCTCGTTGGCCGCGTCCTGGGGCCCCTCGCCGGTGGAGCCGGCCCCCATCACGGTGTGGACCTCGTCGATGAAGACCACCACGCGCCCCTCGGCGCGCCGGACCTCGTCCTGGATGCCCCGGAGCTTCTCCGAGAAGGAGCCGCGCAGCTGCGTGCCGGAGAGCACGCTCGCCATGTCGAGCTCGACCACCACCCGCGGGGACCCCTGGGCGAGCAGGCGCTGGGCCACGCCCTCGACGATGGCGGTCTTCCCGACGCCGGCCTCGCCGACGAGGAGCGGGTTGTTGGTCCGGCGCTTGCCGAGCACGTCGAGGGCCTGCTCGACCTCCACCTCCCGCCCGACGAGGGGGTCGAGCCGCCCGGCGGCGGCCAGCTCGGTGAGGTTCCTCCCCAGCTGGGAGAGCCACGGGAACGCGTCGGGGTCGAGCGCGTGCGGCGATCGGGCGCGCTCGGGGGCGGCCGCGCGCGCGGCCGGCCGGGGCGCGAGGTCGATCGATGCGGGGCGGGGATCGTCGTCGTCGAGGGGCTCGCCGGAGAGGTCCTCCTCCACGACCTCCTCGCGCGGGGGAGACGCCACCCGGCGCGGGGCGGGGAGGGGAGCGCGGGTGGCCGGCTGGGGAACGACGCGGCGCAGGCGCCGCGGCATGCCGGCCGTGTAGTAGGAGAGCGCGACGTTCCGCAGCGCGGCCAGCTCGAGCCCGCAGGCGGCGAGCAGCTGGTGGGCGGCGCAGTGCCTCACCCGGGTCATGGCGATGAGGAGGTGGACGCAGTCGGTCTCGTCGGCGCGCAGGCCCTCGGCCACCTGGCGGGCGCGCTCGCGCAGGTCGCGCTCGAGCCCCTCCGGCTCCTCGGGCGCGCCCGGCATGGCGAGCAGGATCCGGTCCTCGTCCACGCCGCGCTCGCGCAGCAGGACCTCGGCCCGGTTCGGGACCACGAAGAAGGCGAGGAGGAGGTGGGCGCTCGTGAGGCGCTGGTTCACGTTCCGCGCGATGTCGCCCGCCTCCGCGAGGACCTGGGCGAGCTCCATCGACTCGATGACGGCCATTCCCCGCACGATGCGATATCGGGCGGATCCGGTCAATTATTCTGCAAATCCGGGGGATCCGCGCTCGCCCGGACCTCCTCGGACCGGGCTCAGTCGAGTCCGAGGTCCCGGAGCTGGTCCTCGTCGAGCCCGAGGAAGTGCCCCACCTCGTGGAGCACCGTGACACGGATCTCCTCGAGCAGCTCGTCCCGGTCGCGGGCATGACGCTCCAGGTTGCGCTGGAAGAGGGCGATGGAGGACGGGAAGTGGCTCCAGGGGTCCATGGAGGCCTTCTGGCCGAGCGGCGCCCCGCGGAAGATCCCCAGGATGGACGGGGAGTGGGGCGGATCGGAGGCGAGCAGCTCCTCCGGATCCGGCAGGTCCTCGACGGTGACCGCCACGTTCGCGAGCCAGGCGCGGATCGGGTCCGGGAGCTCCGCCAGGGCGGTCTCGACCACCTGCTCGAAGGCCTCGGGGGAGAGGGAGACCGGCCCCGGGAAGTCGTCCGGCGCGAGCTCCCGGGCGCGCGCGAGGTGCCGCTCCGCCCGCGCGGCGCGCCCGAGCCGCTCCAGGCAGAGCCCGAGCAGCCAGTGGGCCCCGGCGTCCCCGGGGTCCTCCTCGACGACCCGGGTGGCGAGCGCCGCGGCCTCCTCGAACCGGCAGAGCTCGTGGAGCGCCGACGCCTCCTCGGCGAGGACGTCGAGCTCGTCCGGGTAGACGCGGGCGGCGGCCACGATCCGGGGGAGCGCCGCCCGGGCGTCTCCCAGCGCCAGGAGCGCCTGCCCCTCGCAGAAGGCGAGGCGGGCCACGAGCGTGTCGTCGTCGCCGCGGCCGGCCAGCCGGCTGCCCTCGGTGGCGAGATCGAGCGCGCGCTCGGCGTCCCCGGCGTCGAGCGCGCCCTCGGCCTCCTCGAGCAGGGTCTCGGCGGTGATCGCTCCGGGCACGGCCCCTCCTGCCTAGCGCGCGCGCGGAGGCTCGGCGGCGGCGATGTAGACCACGTTGCGGGTGGTCTCCTTGCCCCGGTACATGGCCCGGTCGGCGAGGTCGAGGAGCATGGCCTTCGTGGCCGCGTGCTCGGGGTGGCTGGCGAGCCCGATCGACACGGTGAGACGCACCGAGAGCCCCTCGCGGGAGAGGAACCGGCGGTCCTCGACGGCGCGCCGGATGCGCTCCGCCACCTTGAGACCGCCCCCCGAGTCCACCCCTGCGAGCAACGCGACGAACTCGTCGCCGCCGTAGCGGACCAGGACGTCCTCGTCGCGCACGCAGGATCGCAGGACGCGCCCGAACTCGCCGAGCAGCGCCGAGCCCAGGAGGTGGCCGTGCCGGTCGTTCACCGCCTTGAAGCGGTCGAGGTCCATGAAGAGCAGCGTGAAGGCCCGGCCCCCGGAGAGCTCCCGGTCGAGCGCCACGTCGAGGAAGCGGTTGTTGTAGAGCAGCGTCACGTCGTCGACGTAGGCCAGCTGCTCGACGTGGGAGATCCGGCCCAGCGCCCGCAGCGCCGTGCCCAGGTGGCGGCAGATGAAGGCGGCCCGGCCGGCCCGCTCGGCGTCGAGCGGACCGTCGAGGAAGAGGCAGACCGCGCCCAGGATCTCGGCGCCGTCCGGCACGGGCAGGCACAGGCAGCGCGAGGCCGGGAGCCCGCCGGACGCCGGGAGCTCGACGACCAGCGTGGCGTCGAGCGAGAGCCCGGAGAGGCGGGGGAGGGCGGGCGCCAGGAACTCGGAGGCCTCCGACTCCTCGACGCCGTGGACCCCGGAGAGTCGCCAGGCGTCGGCCCCGTCCCGCTCCAGGAGGACCGCGCCGCGCGCCGCGCACTCGGTCGCCAGCGCCGGGAGCGCGAGCGGCACGACCCGGTCCCGCTCCAGCGACCCGGTGATGCGCTGGCAGGTCTCGAACAGGTTGACGTGGCCGCGCAGGGCCGAGTTCTCCGCGAGCAGCGCCCGGGTGGAGAGCGATCGCTGGACGGAGAGCTGGAGGGCCTCCGGCGTCACCGGCTTCACCAGGTAGTCGGAGGCGCCGGCGCGCATGGCGCGCACCGCCGGGTCCACCCGGTCGAGGGCGGTGATGACCACCACCTGCACGTCCGGGTCGAGCCGCTTCGCGTCGGCGAGCAGCTGGAGGCCGTCGCCGCCCGGCATGACGATGTCGGTGATGAGGACGTCGAAGCGCCGGGACTGGAGGATGCGGAGCGCCGCCGGCGCGTCCTCGGCCACCTCGACCGCGTAGCCGGCGGCCCGGAGGTAGTCGGCGTAGAGGGTGCGGGCGAACCGCTCGTCGTCCACGAGGAGGACGGAGGCCTGCATGCCCCTGGTATACCATGACCACGTGACCGCTCCTCCCGGCCGGCAGTTCCTCCGCTTCCAGGCGGGAGGGGTGGCGCTCGCCCAGGCGCTCTCGACGATCCGGGAGATCGTGCCCATGGGGGGCGGGCCGACCGGAGAGCCGCCCCCGGGGGCGATCCCGCTCGCCCAGGCGCTCGGGCTCGACGGGCGGCCCCGATTCGCCCTCGTCCCGGACGACCGCGCCTCGCCGGTGGTCCTGGTGGACCGGGTGGACGGGGTGGCCGACCTGGCGCAGGCCGAGGCCTTCCTGCTCCCGGCGCGAACCGTGGCCATGCGCCCGTCGCCCTTCGCATCCGTGCTGCGCGTGGGCGGGGCCCTGCACCTCGAGCTCTCGCCGGCCTGCCTGCCGTCCATGCGGCCGCTTCCGGCCCGTTCCTGCCCGGCCTGGGACGAGCAGTCCCCCGCCGAGCGGGAGCTCGTCGCCGTGCGGGGAGGGACCCGCCTCGGCGTGCCGCTGCCGCTCGTCGTGCAGGTCGTCGATCCGGCGCCCCTGTTCCACGTCCCGCTCGCGCCGCGCGGCCACCGGGGGATCCTCCACCACGGCAGGGCCATCCACCCCGCCTGGGACGCGGCGGCCCTGCTCGGGGAGCCGGACGTCGGCGATCCCCGGGTCCTCCTCCTCCTCGACGCCGGCGGGACGACGGCGGGCGTCCTCGTGGACCGGGTGGAGGGGTTCTCCGCCGGCGGGGACGGGCGGGGCGCGAGGCGCCCACCCTGGGACCTCCTGCTCTCGCCCGGCGAGGATGGATAAGCCGCGAGGAAGATTGACACTCGCCGGAGCGGCGCGTTAGCTCTCCGAGGTCCCCGGTCCGGGAGTCCCATGCCCAAGAACCTGCTCGTCGCCGACGATTCGGTCACCATCCAGAAGGTCGTGGCCATCGTGTTCGCGGGGGAGGACTACCGCATCACCGCGGCCGACAACGGGGAGGACGCCCTGCGCCTCGCGCGCGAGGTCCGGCCGGACATCGTCCTCGCCGACGCGGTGATGCCCCGCATGAACGGGTACGAGCTCTGCCAGGCCCTGAAGGCCGACGCCGGCCTCGCCGAGACCCCGGTCCTCCTGCTCACCGGGACCTTCGAGCCGTTCGACGAGGCGCGGGCCCGGAGCGCCGGCGCCGACGGGCACGTGGCCAAGCCCTTCGACAGCCAGACGCTCCTCAACCGCGTGCGCGAGCTCGTGGAGGGGGTGACCGCGGAGCCGCTCCCGCTCCCGTACCCGCGCCTCACGCCCGCGCCGCAGGCGCCGCCCCCGACCCGCGCGGCCCCCCCGGCGCCGCCGCGCGCGGAGCGGCGCCGGCGATCTGCCGCGCCTCGATGTGGAGCTGATCCTTCTGCCGCTACGCCATTTCGGCAAGACGCTATCGCTGGTGCTCGGCGCGCTGGTTTGCCGAGAACTCGCCGGAAGATTTTCG
>JBBIOL010000137.1:0-8708 GCA_037443385.1 Anaeromyxobacteraceae bacterium | reverse complement strand
GAAGCGGGCCCCGGCCCGCGCCGCGGCGGCGTGCAGGGCGCGGCCGAGCAGCCGCGGGTCGACCGACCCCTCGCCCGGGAAGAAGAGCGCGCCGCGGGTCTCCGGGGAGAGACCCGGCTCGAGCCGCCGCGCCGCGTCGCCGTCCAGGACCTCGACCGGGACCCCGGCCCGCTCGAGCGCCGCGGCCTTGCCGGCCAGCACCGGGGTGAACCGGTCGTCGACCGCGATCTCGAGGGTCCCGCCCTCCCGGTAGGCGAGCCACGATCCGGAGAGGGACTCCACCTCGGCGGCGAAGGCGCGCCAGCGGGAGAGGGAGGCGGTGCAGAGGTCGTGGAACGGGCCCGGCTCGGCCTCCACCCCGGGCGAGAGGATACCTCCCGCCGCCGCGGACGCCTCCGCCCCGGGGATGCTCCGCTCGAGCACGGTGACGTCGAGGCCAGCCTGGGCGAGGCGCAGGGCCACGCCGCAGCCCTGCAGGCCCGCGCCGACGAGGACCACGTCCGTCTTCATGGGGCGAAACTAGCGCCGCGGGGCGGCGCGTGGAAGGGGCGCGTCGCCCCGACCCGGACGCTACTGGGCCTCGAGCCCGTGGAGCAGGACGTCGGTGACGAGCGCCTTCCAGGCCTCGCTCGACGGCGCGCCGGCCTCGAAGAAGGCCTGCGCCGACTCGTGGGCGGCGCCGATGAGCGCCGAGAAGCCCGCCACCGCCAGCGTGGCCATCTCCGGGTCGATCCCGTGGCGGAGCGCGTGCCCGTTGCCCTGGCGCATCACCTCGGTGAGGCGCCGCATGGGCATCACCACGGCGGGGTCGGAGGCGATGATCTCCCGGAGGAACGGGCCGCCGTCGAGCAGCTCGCGGATCACGATCTGGCTGGCCTCGGGGTCCTTCATGCGGGTCTCGAGGTAGGCGGAGACGATCCCGCGCGCCCCGCCGGTGGTCTCGAGCTGGCTCGCGATCTCGCGGGCGCCCTCCTGCCAGATGGACTTGAAGATCTCGACGTAGAGCGCCCGCTTCGACGCCCAGTGACGGTAGAGGAGCGCCACGTTGCAGCCGGCGCGCTTCGCGATGCCCTGCACCCGGGCGCCGTGGTAGCCGCGGAGGGCGAACTCGGTCCTCGCGGCTGCCCAGAGGCGGGAAGCGATCCTTCCGCCCGGCGCGGCGGCCGGCGTGGCTCCAGTGTTCTCCATGGCGCCCTCCTCAGAGCGGTTCGGCACAATGTCCATCGATAAATGATTTAAATCAAGATGGATTGATGGGGTCTACAATATCCATTTTCTAATCCAAGTCCGGACCCCATTTGGGGCGTCGGACCCGGTCGAGGGGACGGGAGCGGGTGATAAGAAGGATGGGTGCGAGCCATCCTGCACCTGGACCTCGACGCCTTCTTCGCATCGGTCGAGCAGCTCGACGACCCGGGGCTCCGGGGCAGGCCGGTGGTCGTCGGGGGGACCTCGGGCCGGGGGGTGGTCTGCGCGGCCTCCTACGAGGCCCGGAAGTTCGGGATCCGGTCGGCGATGCCCACCGCCGAGGCCCGGCGCCGCTGCCCGGACGCCGTCTTCCTCCCGCCCCGCTTCGGCCGCTACGGCGAGCTCTCCCGCCAGGTCTTCGCCGTGTACCGGCGCTACACCCCGCTCGTCGAGCCCCTCTCGCTCGACGAGGCCTTCCTCGACGTCGGCGCCAGCCGGGCCCTCCACGGCGCCCCGCTGCACATTGCACGGAAGGTGAAGGGCGAGGTCCGCGCCGCGACCGGCCTCACGGTCTCGGCCGGGGTGGCGGACTGCAAGATGGCGGCGAAGATCGCCTCCGACCTGGGCAAGCCCGACGGCCTCGTGGAGGTGCCCGCCGGCGGGACGGCCGCGTTCCTGGCCCCGCTCCCGGCCTCGCGCCTCTGGGGCGTGGGCCAGGTCACCGAGCGCGCGCTGCGCCGGCTCGGCATCACCACCATCGGCGAGCTGGCGCGCTTCCCGGAGCAGGTGCTCGTGGAGCGCTTCGGCGCGCAGGGAGCCCACATGCGCGCCCTGGCCCGCGGGGACGATCCCCGGCCGGTCGTCCCCGACGACGAGGCCCGCTCCATCGGCGCCGAGGACACCTTCGAGCGGGACCTCCACGGCGAGGCCGCGCTCCTCCCCCCGCTCCTCGACCAGTCGGTCCGGGTGGCGCGCCGCCTGCGCGAGGCCGGCCTGCGGGGGAGGGTGATCACGCTCAAGGTGAAGTACGCCGACTTCTCCCAGGTGACCCGCCGCTCCACGCTCCCCGCCCCCACCGACGACGCGACCGCGATCTACCGGGCCGTCCGGGAGGACCTCGCGCGGGCCCCGCTCGAGCACCCGGTCCGGCTCACCGGGGTGACGGTGTCCGGCTTCGAGGACGGCCTGGAGCCGTCCCCCGCCCAGCTCGGGCTCTTCGGCGCGGCGGACCCGGCCCCGCCCGCGGATCGGCCCGGGCAGGGCCGCCGGGACCGGCTGAACGCGGCGCTCGACGCGCTCGCCGATCGCTTCGGGGAGGGGGCGGTGCGACCGGCCACGCTCGCCGAGCGGCAGCCCGCCGCGCCGCGCGCGCGGATCCAGTGGCCCACGCGGACCGGGAAGGACCGGCCGTCGTAGCGACCCCGTCTCGGGACCGGCGTGCCGCCGGGATCAGAACGGCAGGAGCGGTCGCCCCATGCCCACGATGGGCCAGGGGATGGCGAGCACCGCGATCACCAGCGCGGCCAGGTAGAACCGGGACGCGGTGCGCCAGCGGGAGGCGTCGTCGAGCATGCGCCGCACCCGCGCGCTGCCCACGTGGACCAGCGCCACCACGGCCAGCCCGAGGAACGGATGGGCGTAGGTCCAGTAGTGGGAGCGGCCGGCCGCGGTGACGGCGTGGGGCGAGAGGGCGAGCCAGAGCGAGAGGCCGAGCAGGAGCTGCACGTCGGCCACCGCCGCGAGCACGACGCCGGGGATGCGCGCACGCCGGGTGAAGGCCCGGCTGGCCCGGAGCCCGGAGAGGGCCGAGAGCGCGGCCCAGGCGGCGCAGGCGAGCACGCCCCAGCGGACGATCGAGTGGGCGGCGAGGACGGCGAGGTACATGGGGGGCCCCTTCCTTGCGAGGGCGCTAGTGGTGCATGGGCGGAGGCCCGGCGATCCGGCGGATGCGGTCCAGGATCTCCTCCATGCCCACGCTCTTCGGGACGAACCCCTGGGCGCCGAGCAGCTCCGACTCCCACTCGTAGCCGTAGGCGGAGAGGATCAGGATCGGGACGTCGGCCGTGGACGGGTCCCGGCGCATGCGCTCGACCACCCCCCAGCCGTCGAGCACGGGCATCTTGAGGTCGAGGAGCATCACGCCGGGCTTCTCGGCCGCCACCCGGCGCAGGGCCAGCTCCCCGTTGCCGGCCTGGTCCACCGGGTAGCCGGCCTCGGAGAGCACCTCGCAGAGCGCCTCGCGGAAGTCGTCGTCGTCGTCGACGACCAGGATGGCCTGTCCGGGCGTCACGCGGCGGCCTCCGGGGCGCGCTGCAGGGTGGCCACGATCTCGCGGGCCACCCGGCGGGCGTCCTCCAGCCGGTCGGGGTCGAGGGAGACCGCGCCCACCACCGGGTGGCCGCCCCCGCCGTAGCGCTCGCAGATGCGCGAGATGTCGTGGGCGCGCTCCGGCCGGGCCCACGGGTTCGATCCCACCGACACCTTGGCGCGCTTCGGGTCGCGGGAGACGGTGACCGTGTAGCGGGCGGCGGGGAAGAGCCAGTAGAGGACGAACTTGTTGCCCGCCTCCAGGCCGGCCGCGGCCAGGTCGAGGAAGGCCACGTCGCCCTCGAGCCGCGCCGCGGCGCGGACCGCGTCGATGGAGCGGAAGTGGCGCTCCAGCACCGGGCCGAGCGGGCCCACCACCCAGTCCAGGGCGGCCACCTCGGAGAGCGGCCGGGTGGAGAGCGCCTCGATGATGCGGCCCGGGGCCGCGGGATCGCGGGTGGACTCGAGGAAGGTCATGACCCGCAGCGCCGGCTCCTCGAGCCGGACCGCCACCTCGGCCGACGGGAAGGCCGCCGCGTCGATGACGTCGGCCCAGCGGACGAGCTCGGCGAGGTCGGGCGCCTCGAACCCGAACCGCTCCCGGGTCACCCGGGCGATGAACCCGGTGCAAGAGGGCGCCTCCGGGTCCCAGAAGCGCTGGCCGGAGCGGTCGGCCTCGAAGTGGGCGCGGTCGGAGGCGGGCTGGAAGGCGCTCCGGTGGTGATCGAACCACCAGTCGAGGCGGGGGGAGGTGGAGTAGCGGAAGTCGACCACCGCGTTCACGTCGGCGGAGAACGCGCCGGCGGGGAACGGGTCGCCGGCCTGGTGCTGGACGGCGAGGTGCGTGACGGCGCCGAGCCGGGCGCCCAGGCGGGCCCGGAGGAAGCGCCCGGCGTAGGCGGCCGACGCGCAGCCGTCGAAGCAGTTCGCGTGGTAGAGGATGCGGGCGTCCATGCGGCGCGACGGATCTAAGGGTCGCTCCGGTGCCCCGTCAACGAAAGGTTCCCGCGCCCCGGACGCCCCGTCCGGAGGGCCCGGAGGGCGCCCTGCGCGGCCCCCGGCCGGGTCGACGCGGCCCGGGGGCGCGCGTTACACTCCGCGCCGATGGAAGCCATCCGGGTGGGGGCACTCCTCGACGACGCCAAGTTCGACCTCCGCCTCGCGCTGGTGGCCGGGGCGGCCGGGCTCTCCCGTCGGGTCAGCTCGGCCCGCATCCAGAAGCCCGGGCTCGCGCTGGCCGGCTTCATCGAGTACCTGCACCGCGAGCGGATCCAGATCTTCGGCAACACCGAGATGAGCTATCTCAAGACGCTGCCCCGGGAGCGGCGCGGCGAGGTGCTGCGCGCCTTCTTCGCCCAGGAGGTGGCCTGCCTGGTGGTGACGAAGGACATCGAGATCCCCCCGGAGATGGCGGCCGCCGGCGAGCAGGCCGGGGTCCCGGTCTTCCGGTCCTCGCACCTCTCCTCCACCTTCATCGAGAACGTTCAGGCGTACCTGGAGGAGCAGCTCACCGCCAGCAGCTCCATGCACGGCGTGCTCCTCGACGTGCTCGGGGTGGGAATCCTGCTCCTCGGCAAGAGCGGCATCGGCAAGAGCGAGATCGCCCTCGACCTGGTCATGCGCGGCCACCGGCTGGTGGCCGACGACATCGTCGAGGTGAAGCGCAAGACCCAGGACGCGGTGATCGGCGCCGGCAGCGAGATCATCAAGCACCACATGGAGATCCGCGGGCTCGGCATCATCAACATCAAGGACCTCTTCGGCGTGGCCGCCATCCGCGAGCGCAAGAAGATCGAGATCGTGCTCGAGCTGGTGGACTGGGACCCGGACGTCGAGTACGACCGGCTCGGCGTCGACGACCGCAAGTTCCGCATCCTCGACGTGGAGATCCCCATGCTGGTGGTGCCGGTCCGCCCGGGCCGCAACATGACCACCATCATCGAGGTGGCCGCGCGCAACCACCTGCTCAAGCTGCAGGGGCACCACTCCGCCCGCGAGTTCCAGGAGCGGCTCAACCGCGCCATCGCCTTGCCCACCGAGGGCGGCGGCGGCGGGACGGACGTCGAGTGACCGACCCGGCCCCCGAGCCCGTGCGCGGATCCCCGGAGACCCGGGTCGTCATCCTCACCGGCGTGTCCGGCTCGGGGAAGTCCACCGCGCTGCGGGCGCTGGAGGACGGCGGCTTCTACTGCGTCGACAACTTCCCCATCGTCTTCCTGGAGAAGCTGCTCGAGCTCTCCGGGCACACCGCCGGCGAGGTCTCCCGCATCGCGCTCGTGGTCGACGCGCGCGACCCCCGCTTCCTCTCCGACGCGCCGCGGGTGGTGGAGGACCTGCGCCGCAAGGGCGCCGACGTCACCATCCTCTTCTTCGACAGCTCGGACGAGTCGCTCCTGCGCCGCTACTCCGAGACCCGCCGCCGTCACCCGCTGGCGGGCGAGGGGGGGAGCGTGCCCGACGGCATCGCCGCCGAGCGCAAGGCGCTGGCCCCGCTGCGCGCGCTCGCCGACGAGGTCATCGACACCACCCGGCTCAACGTCCACGAGCTGAAGCGGCTCGTGCACAACCGCTTCGTGGGGGCCGGCTCCGACGCCATGGGGGTGACGCTCGTCTCCTTCGGCTTCCGCAGCGGGATCCCGGCCCACGCCGACCTGGTGCTCGACGTGCGCTTCCTGCCCAACCCGTACTTCATCCCCGAGCTGAAGCCCTTCCCCGGCACCGACCCCCGGGTCCGCGACTGGGTGCTCGGGCAGGAGGACGCCCAGCGCTTCCTGGAGAAGGCCGAGGACCTGGCCGGCTTCCTCATCCCGCGCTACCGGGCCGAGGGCAAGACCTACCTCACCGTGGCCATCGGCTGCACCGGCGGGCGCCACCGCTCGGTGGCCATCGCCAACGAGCTGTCGGCCCGCCTCGGGCGGCGCGGGATCCCGGTCCGCACCTGGCACCGCGACGTTGACAAGGAGTGAAGGCCCATGATCGGCGTGGTGATCGCGACGCACGGGCGGCTCGCCGAGGAGGCCCTCTCCTGCGTGGAGGGCATCGTCGGGAGGCTCGAGGCCGCCCGGGCCGTGGCGGTCTCCTCGGCGATCCCGCTCGAGGCCGCCCGGCAGGCGCTGGCCGACGCCATCGGCGCGGTGGACCAGGGCGACGGCGTGCTGGTGCTCACCGACATGCTCGGCGGCACGCCCACCAACCTGGCGCTGGGCTTCCTCTCCGACCGGGTCGACGTGGTGACCGGGGTGAACCTGCCCATGCTGCTCAAGCTCTCCACCTGCCGGACCCCGGGCGCGAGCCTGGCCGAGGTGGCCCGGCTCATCTGCGCCTACGGGCAGAAGAACATCACGCTCGCGTCCGACGTGCTCCGGCCGCGACCGGCCGGGGGCGCCGCGCCCGGAGGCGGCGGCGCGCCGTGATCGCGCTCGCCCGCGTCGACGAGCGGCTCGTGCACGGCCAGGTGCTGGTCGGCTGGGTCCCGCACCTCGGCGCGCGGCGGGTGGTGGTGGCCGACGACCAGGCGGCCGCGAGCCCGCTGGCCCGGGCCGCCATGACGCTGGCGCTCCCGCCCGGCGTGTCGGCCTCGGTCGACCCGGTGGACGGGGTGGACTGGGCGGCGCTCGCGGCCGCGCCGGAGCCGGTGCTGGTCGTGCTGCGCGACGTGGCCGCGGCGGAGCGGGCAGCCGCGGCCGGGCTCACGCCGGATCGGTCCCCGGTCGTGAACCTGGGCAACGTGCACTTCGCCCCCGGGCGCCGCAAGGTGACGCCCTCGGTGTTCCTCTCCCCGGCGGAGCTCGCGGGGCTGCGGCGGCTCGCCGCGGCCGGCTTCCGGGTCGAGGCCCGGGCCGTGCCGCTCGACGCGCCGGTGGAGCTCCCCGAGATCGCGCGCCGGTGGGAGTCCGGCGGCTGATAGGATCGACGCCCCGTGGACTACCTCGTCATCGCCCTGGTGGCCGGACTCGCGGCGGTGGAGCGCAAGGGCTTCCTCCAGGCCATGCTGTCCCGCCCGGTGGTGCTGGCGCCGCTCACCGGGCTCGCGCTGGGCGACCTCCCGGGCGGGCTGGCCCTCGGCCCTCCGCTCGAGCTGCTCTGGCTCGGGGCGGTGAACATGGGCGCGTCGCTCCCGCCCAACGAGGCGCTGGGGACGGCGGCCATCGCCGGCGGCGCCGTGCTGGCCGGCCGCGCCCTCGGCACCGGCGTGACCCCGGCGGTGGCGGTGCTGGCGGTCTCCCTGGCCGGCCTGCTCGCGGTCCTGGGGCGGGCCACCGATCGCGCCATCGAGGAGTGGAACGTGCGCCTGGCGGCCCGGGCCGAGGTGCTGCTCGACCGGGGAGACCCCCGCGCCGCGGTGCGCGAGAACCTCTTCGGCCTCCTGCCGCCCTTCGCGGTCTCGGCGCTGGCCGCGCCGGCGGCCGCAGCGCTGGTGGCCTGGATCGCGCCCACGGTGATCCGCGCCCTCCCGGGACTGCCCGCCCCGCTCGGGTGGGGATGGGCGGCGCTCGGGGGGCTCGCCGCCGCCGCGGGCGCGCGCGCCTTCCGCGACGCGCGCGGGGCGGGGATCTTCGCCGGCGCCGCGGCGGCCACCGTCGCGGTGGGCTGGCTCCTCGGGGGTGGGCGGTGAGCCTCCCCGACGCCACGCTCCGCCGGGTCTTCTGGCGCTGCCTCTTCCTCCAGGCGGCCTGGAACCGCCGCGGCATGCAGAACCTGGGGTTCGCCTACGCCATCGACCCGGCGCTGCGCCGCCTCTACGCCGACCCGGAGCGGCGGGCCGGGGCGCTGCGGCGCCACCTCGCCGCCTTCAACTGCCACCCCTACGTCGCGGCCGCCATCGTGGGCGGCGCCATCCACCACGAGGAGCGGGTGGCGGAGGGGCTCGAGCCGGAGGGCGCTCCGCTCGCCTACAAGCAGGTGCTGCAGGGGCCGCTCGCCGCCGTGGGGGACGGCTTCTTCTGGGCCGGCCTCCGCCCCTTCGCCGGCGTGCTCGCCGCGGTGGGCACGCTCGCGCTGGGCTGGCCCGCGCTGGTGGCGGTGATCGTGGCCTACAACGCGCTCCACCTCGGCCTGCGCTGGAGGCTCTTCCGCTCCGGCTACCGCACCGGCGACGGGGTGGTGACCGGCCTCGCGGCGCTGGCCCTGCCGGCCTGGGCGGCGCGGCTGCGCACCGGCGGCACGGCGCTCTGCGGGGTGGCGGCGGGGCTGCTGGCGCTCTCCGCGGCGGG
>JBBIOL010000136.1:0-8747 GCA_037443385.1 Anaeromyxobacteraceae bacterium | reverse complement strand
GGACGGCAAGGAGTCAGGGTCGCCTGCCCCGAAGGGCAAGACCACCGTCACCTGGCTCGTCGAGGCCTGCGCCGTCGCGGCCGGGATCCCGGCGGGGCTGCTCGGCACGGTGGGCATCCGCTTCCCCGGCCGCGAGCTCCCCGCCACGCACACCACGCCCGGGCCGGTCGAGCTCCAGGACGCGCTCTCCGGGATGGTGGAGGCGGGCGCGCGCCTCGCGGTACTGGAGGTCTCCTCCCACGCGCTCGACCAGGAGCGGGTGGCCGGGCTGCAGTTCGCCGCCGCCGGCTTCACCAACCTCGGGCGCGACCACCTCGACTACCACCCCGATCCCGAGGCCTACTTCCTCGCCAAGCGGCGCCTCTTCACCGAGGGCCTGCGACGGGACGGCGTCGCCGTGGTGAACGCGGCCGATCCGGCCGGCGCGCGGCTCGCCGCGAGGCTCTCCTCCGACGGGCGGACCGTCTGGCGTGCCGGGATCCCGGGCGGCGAGATCGTCGCGCGCGACGCCCGCGGCGACATCTCCGGAACCCGGGCGGTCCTCGCCACGCCGCGCGGGGACGTCGCAGTCTCCTCGCCGCTCGTCGGGGCCCACAACCTCTCCAACCTGGAGGTCGCCGCCGGCCTCGCGCTCGCGCTCGGCATCCCCGCGGCCGCCGTGTCCGCCGGCCTCTCCGCCTCGCCGGGCGCGCCGGGACGCCTCGAGCGCATCGACGGCGGCGGGATCTCCGCGTTCGTGGACTACGCGCACACCCCCGACTCGCTGGCCGCCGCCTGCGCGGCGCTCCGGTCCCTCTCCCCGCGCCGGCTGCTCGTGGTCTTCGGGTGCGGCGGCGACCGCGACCGGGGCAAGCGGCCGCTCATGGGACGGGCCGCCGCGGCCGCGGCCGACCTGGTGGTGGTCACGAGCGACAACCCGCGCGGCGAGGATCCACGCGCCATCCTCTCGGCCATCGTCCCCGGCGTGGAGGAGGCCGGGCTCCGTCGGGTGGCGCCGGAGGAGGCGCGGGCCGGCGCGCGCGGCTACCTCGTGGAGGAGGACCGCCGCGCCGCCATCGCGCTGGCCCTCTCCGCCGCCCGGCCCGGCGACGCGGTGCTCGTCGCCGGCAAGGGGCACGAGCCCTACCAGATCGTGGGCGACGAGCGGCGGCCCTTCGACGACCGGGAGGAGGCACGCCGCTGCCTCTCCACCCGATGACCTCCGGTCCCGCCTTCATGCCCGGGGAGCTCTCCTCCGCCACCGGCGGCGAGTGGGCGGGGGGCGCGCCGGAACGGGTCCAGGGCGTCTCCACCGACTCGCGATCCATCCCGGCCGGCAGCGCCTTCGTGGCCCTGCGCGGGGAGCGGTTCGACGCGCACGACTTCCTCGGGGACGCGCTGCGCGCCGGGGCGGCCTGCGCCGTGGTGTCGCGGGAGCGGGCCGGCTCGGCCCCCCCGGGACTGCCCGTGCTCCTCGTGCCGGACACGCTGCGGGCGCTCGGGGCGCTGGCCCGCCACCACCGCCTGCGCTTCCGGATCCCGGTGGTCGGCGTCACCGGCTCGAACGGCAAGACCACCACCCGCCAGATGATCGCCGGCATCCTCTCCACCCGCGGCCCGGTGCTGGCCTCGGAGGGGAACCTCAACAACGAGGTGGGCGTCCCGCTCACGCTGCTGCGGCTCGGGCCGGAGCACGAGGCGGCGGTGATCGAGATGGGCATGAGCGCGCGCGGCGAGATCGCGCGGCTCGCCGCCCTGGCCGAGCCCCGCGTGGGCGTGGTGACGAACGCGCTCCCCGCCCACCTGGCCGGGCTGGGCAGCGTCGACGGCGTGGCCGACGCCAAGGGGGAGCTCTACAAGGGCCTCCCGGCCGACGGCGTGGTGGTGGCCAACGCCGACGACCCGCGCATGCTCGCGCGGGCGCGCAAGTCGGGGCGCCGGACGCTCACCTTCTCCGCCGGCGCCGACCGGGAGGCCGACGTGGTGGTGCTGCGGGTCCTCTCCCAGGACGCGACCGGCCTGCGCTTCGTGCTCGGGCTGGGCACGAAGGAGGTCGAGGTCGCGCTCCCGCTCGTGGGCGAGCACAACGCGGTGAACGCCGCCGCCGCGGCCGCCGCGGCGCTCTCGCTGGGCTGCACCGACCGGGAGATCGTGCGCGGCCTCGCCGGGGTGCGCCCGGTGGGGCGGCGGCTCCGCGTCGAGCGGCTGCCGTCCGACGTCCTGCTCCTCGACGACTGCTACAACGCCAACCCGGCGTCCATGCGGGCCGCGCTCCTCACCCTGCGGCAGCTGGCCGGCGGCGGGCGGGCGCTGGCCGCGCTCGGTGACATGCTCGAGCTCGGCCCCGCCGGCGACGACCTGCACCGGGAGCTGGGACGCGAGGCGGCGGCGGCCGGCCTGGCCGCGCTCGCCACCTTCGGCCCCGGCGCCCGCCTGGCCCGGGACGCGGCGGTGGCCGCCGGCCTCCCCGCCGGCGACGCCTTCCACACCGAGGATCCCCTGGCCCTGGTCGCCTTCGTGAAGGATCGGCTCCGCCCCGGAGACGCACTTCTCGTGAAGGGGAGCCGGGGCATGAAGCTCGAGCGACTCGTCGAGGCCCTGCGCTAGATGCTCTACCTCCTCCTCTACCCCCTGGCGCCGCGCTTCTCGGTCCTGAACGTGCTGCGCTACCCGTCCTTCCGCATCGTCGCGGCGGGGCTCACCGCGCTCGTGCTCGGGCTCCTGCTCGGGCCCTGGTTCATCGAGCGCATGCGCCGGCTGCAGTACGGCCACTCGAACGTCCGCGAGGACACCCCCGACGGGCACAAGAAGAAGACCGGGACGCCCTCCATGGGCGGCGCGCTGATCCTGCTCACCGGGATCGGGGCCACGCTGCTCTTCGCCGACCTGCGCAGCCGGCTGGTCTGGGCCGCCCTGCTCGTCACCCTGGGCTTCGGCGCGGTGGGGTTCGCCGACGACTGGCTCAAGATCTCGAAGCGCAACTCGAAGGGGCTGCCGGGGCGGCAGAAGCTCCTCTGGCAGGCCCTGGTGGTGCTGGCGGTCTACGTGGCCTTCCTCACCGACTGGAGCTTCCAGCTCCAGCCCGGCTTCCCCTTCCTGACCGTGGGGACCTTCCTCGACACCCACGTCACCCTGCCCTTCGTCCCCACGCGCCGGGTGAACATCGACCTGGCCTGGGCCTACGTCCCCTTCCTCCTGCTCGTGGTGGTGGGCACGTCCAACGCGGTCAACCTCACCGACGGGCTGGACGGCCTCGCCATCGGCCCCTCCATCGTCTCGGCGGTGACCTTCCTCGTCCTCTCCTACGTGGCCGGCACCACCATCGCCGGCTTCAGCCTGGCCGCCTACCTGGGAATCCCGCCGGTGCACGGGGCCGAGGAGCTGGGGGTGTTCTGCGCCGCGCTGGCCGGGGCCGGGATCGCCTTCCTCTGGTTCAACACCTACCCGGCCTCGATGTTCATGGGGGACGTGGGCTCGCTGGCGCTGGGCGGCGCGCTCGGCATGCTCGCCGTGCTCACGAAGAACGAGGTGGTCTCGGCGGTGCTCCACGGCGTGTTCCTGGTCGAGGCGGTGAGCGTCATCGTGCAGGTGGCCTCCTTCCGCACCACCGGCAAGCGCGTCTTCCGCATGGCCCCCATCCACCACCACTTCGAGCTGGCCGGGATCTCCGAGCCCAAGATCATCGTGCGATTCTGGATCGCCTCCATCATGCTGGCGCTGGTCGCCCTCATGTCGCTCAAGCTCCGCTAGGAGAGGACCGTGGCCCTCCTGCTCGCCGGGAAGAACGTGCTCGTGGTGGGGCTGGCCCGCAGCGGCGCCGCCGCGGCCCGCCTCTGCGCCCGGGAGGGGGCCCGCGTCACCGTCACCGACCGCCGGCCCGCCACCGACGCCGGCCTGGCGCTCGCCCCGCTGGAGGGGCTGCCGGTCCGGCTGGCGCTCGGCGGGCACGACCCCGACGACTTCACCTCGGCCGACCTCGTCGTGGTCTCGCCGGGCGTGCCGCTCGCGCTGCCCCCCATCGCGGCCGCGCGCCGGGCCAGGGTGCCGGTGATGGGCGAGGTGGAGCTCGCCGCGCGGCTCGCCGGCAACGTCCCGGTGGTGGCCATCACCGGGACCAACGGGAAGAGCACCACCACCGCGCTCACCGGCCGGCTCTTCCAGGAGGACCGCGCCACCTTCGTGGGCGGCAACCTGGGGACGCCCTTCTCGGAGATGGTGCTCTCCGGGACCCGCTTCGACGTGGCGGTGCTGGAGCTCTCCTCCTTCCAGCTGGAGGGCGTGGAGCGGCTGCGCCCGCGGGTGGCGGCCATCCTGAACGTCACGCCCGACCACCTCGACCGCTACGCCGGCATGGACGAGTACGCGGCGGCCAAGGCGCGCATCTTCGCCGCGCAGCAGCCCGGCGACTTCGCCGTCGCCAACGAGCGCGACCCGCGCGCGCTGGCCGCGGCCCGCTCCACCCGCGGCGACGTGGTGGGCTTCGGCTTCGGCCCCCGCGCGCCCATGTCGGCCCGGGACGACGGCGAGGTGGTCCGCTTCACCGGCCCCACCGGCGAGCCGGAGCGCTACCGGGTTCGCAGCCGGGCCCTGCGCGGGCGCCACAACCGCGAGAACGCCATGGCCGCCATCGCCTGCGCGCGGGTCATGGGCGTCCCCGGACCGGCCGTGCAGGCCGGGCTCGACGGCTTCCCGGGCCTGCCCCACCGCCTGGAGGCGGTCGCGGTGCGCGGCGGCGTCGAGTGGGTGAACGACTCCAAGGCCACCAACGTGGACAGCACCGTGGTCGGGCTCTCGGCCTTCCCGGCCGGGAACCCGTCGGTGGTGCTGATCCTCGGAGGCCGCGGCAAGAAGGCGCCCTACGCGCCGCTCCGGCCGCTCCTCCCCGGGCGGGTGAAGGCGCTGCTCACCCTGGGCGAGGACGCCCCGGCCATCGAGCGGGAGCTCGGCGATCTCGTCCCCACCACCTCCTGCGGCGACCTCCCCACCGCGGTGGCCCGCGCCGCCGCCCTGGCCGTGCCCGGCGACGTGGTGCTGCTCTCCCCGGCCTGCGCCAGCTACGACCAGTTCCAGAGCTACGAGGATCGCGGCGAGACCTTCCGCCGCCTGGCCGCGGAGGTGCCGCTCCCGTGAGCGACGGCGCCCCCACCCCCCGCCGCGCCCCGGCCCCGCTCGACCCGTGGCTGCTCGCCGCGGTCCTGCTGCTCACCGGGATCGGGCTGGTCATGGTCTACTCGGCCTCCGCCGTCACCGCCGAGGCCCGCGTGCACGACCAGTTCTACTACCTCAAGCGACAGCTGGTGGCCGCCGGGGTGGGCCTGGCGCTGCTCGTCGGGATGGTGAAGCTCGGGTACCGGCGGCTGGAGCCGCTCGCCGTCCCCCTCCTCGTCGCGGTGACGGTGGCGCTCGTGCTCGTGCTCGTGCCCGGCATCGGGAAGGTGGCGGGCGGCGCCCGGCGCTGGATCGACCTGGGCATCCTGCGCTTCCAGCCGGCCGAGGCCGCCAAGGTGGTGCTGGTGCTCTACCTGGCCCGCTCGCTCTCCCGGAAGCGGGAGCGGATGCGGCTCTTCTCCATCGGGTTCCTGCCCCACCTGGCGGTCACCGGGCTGCTCGTGGCGCTGGTGCTGGCCGAGCGGGACCTCGGCACCGCGGTGATCCTCTTCCTGATCCTCTTCGTCCTGCTCCTCGCCGGCGGGGTGAAGCTGGGCTACCTGCTCGGCGCCGTCGCGCTGGCCGTGCCGGTGGCCTGGAAGCTCGTGGCCGGCACGCCCTATCGCATGCAGCGCATCACCGCCTTCCTCGACCCCTGGCAGCACCGGGACGGGATCGGCTTCCAGATCGTCGAGTCGCTGCTCGGCATCGGCAACGGCGGCTGGCTCGGCCAGGGGCTGGGCGAGGGCAAGGGCAAGCTCTTCTACCTCCCGGCCGCCCACACCGACTTCATCGCCGCGGTGATCGCCGAGGAGGTGGGGCTCCTCGGCATGTCGCTGCTCGTGCTGCTCTTCGCCGTGGTGGTGTGGCGGGGCTTCCGCGCCACCCTGCTCGCCCCCGAGCCCTTCGGCTGCTACCTGGCGCTCGGCCTCACCACGCTCGTCGGCGCCCAGGCGCTCGTGAACCTGGCGGTGGTGCTCGGGCTCCTGCCCACGAAGGGGCTCACCCTTCCCTTCGTCTCCTACGGGGGCAGCTCGCTCATGACCATGCTGGCTGCGGCCGGGATCCTGCTCTCGGTCTCCGGCGGGCAGGGCGGCTTCCTCCGCCCCCAGCGCTCGACCCGCGCCGCGGCGGAGCCGGCCCGGAGCGCCGCGTGAGGCTGCTCGTGGCAGGCGGGGGGACCGGGGGCCACGTCTTCCCGGGCATCGCGCTGGCCGAGGAGGTGGTGACGCGCCACCCCGACAACGACGTGGTCTTCGTGGGCACGTCGCGCGGGCTGGAGGCGTCGGTGGTCCCCATCGCCGGCTACCCCATCGAGCTCATCGACGTCCGCGGCCTGAAGGGCAAGGGGCCGGCCAGCGTGCTCGCCGGGCTCCTGCGGCTCCCGCGCGCCTTCGTCCAGTCGTGGCGGGTGCTGCGCCGGTGGCGGCCCGACGTCGTGGTGGGGGTGGGCGGGTACGCATCGGGTCCGGTGGTCCTGGCCGCCCGGCTGCTCGGGATCCCCACCGCCGTGCAGGAGCAGAACGCCGTGGCCGGGCTCACCAACCGGCTCCTCGGCCGCGTCGTCCAGGTGGCCTTCACCGCCTTCCCGGAGGCGGAGCGGCAGTTCCCGCCCGGCAAGGTCCAGCAGCTCGGGAACCCCATCCGGCGCGCCCTCCTCGACAACTACATGCGGCCGGTGATGAAGCGGGCGCAGGGCCTCCAGGTGCTCGTCTTCGGCGGATCGCAGGGCGCCCACGGGCTCAACATGCGGGTCGTCGAGGCGCTGCCCTTCCTCGCCGACCTGCGCGAGCGGCTGCGCTTCGTCCACCAGACGGGGGCGCGCGACCGGGAGCAGGTGGAGAAGGGGTACGCCGGCGTGGGCTTCCCGCCCGACGTGCGCGAGTTCATCGTGGACATGAGCGCCGCCTACGCCGAGAGCGATCTCGTGGTGTGCCGCGCCGGGGCCACGTCGCTCGCCGAGCTCACCGTGTGCAAGAAGCCGTCGATCCTGGTCCCCTTCCCGGCCGCCGCCGACAACCACCAGGTGGTGAACGCGCAGAGCCTGGTCGACGCCGGCGCGGCGGTGATGATCGAGGAGCGCGACCTCACCGGCGAGCTCCTGGCCTCGGAGATCCGGCGCGTGGTCCTCGACCCGGACCTGCGCGAGCGCATGGCCCGCGCCGCCGGACGGCTGGGCCGCCCGCAGGCGGCCAGCGAGATCGCCGACGTGCTCACCCAGCTCACCGTCGCGCGCTGGGGCTCGCCCCGCGGGCGCGACCGCGGCCCCGGCTTCCGACCCGTCCGCCCCCCGACGACCGGCCCCACATGACCCTCTTCCGCTCCCGCAACCCCCGCATCCACCTCGTCGGCGTCGGCGGGATCGGCATGAGCGGCATCGCCGAGCTGCTCCTCAACCTGGGCTACCCGGTCTCCGGCTCCGACGTGAAGGCCTCCGAGACCACCCGCCGCCTCTCCGCGCTGGGCGGGCGCATCGAGCTCGGCCACGCCGAGGCCCACGTGGGCGACGCCGACGTGGTGGTGGTCTCGTCGGCGGTGCGGCGCGACAATCCGGAGGTGGTCGAGGCGCGCCGCCGCAAGATCCCGGTCATCCCCCGGGCCGAGATGCTGGCCGAGATGATGCGACTCAAGCAGGGCGTCGCCATCGCCGGATCCCACGGGAAGACCACCACCACCTCGATGGCCGCGCACCTCATGGCCCACGCCGGCCTCGACCCGACCGCGGTGGTGGGCGGCAAGGTGAACGCCTTCGGGTCCAACGCCAAGCTCGGCCAGGGCGACTGGATGGTGGTCGAGGCCGACGAGTCGGACGGCTCCTTCCTGCACTACGCCCCGTCGCTCGTGGTGGTCACCAACGTCGACCCGGAGCACCTCGACCACTGGCGGACCGAGGAGGCCCTGCGCCAGGGCTTCGTCGACTTCGTGAACCGGATCCCCTTCTACGGGACCGCCGTCCTCTGCATCGACCACCCCGGCGTGCAGTCCATCCTGCCGCGGGTCGAGAAGCGCTTCGTCACCTACGGCGAGGCCCCCCAGGCCGACTACCGGGCCACCCGCGTCGACGTGCTCGGGCCGCGGGTGGCGTTCGAGGCCACCCGCCGCGGCGAGCCGCTGGGGCGGTTCGAGCTGCACATGGTGGGGCGGCACAACGCGCTGAACGCGCTCGCCGTGGTGGCGCTCGCCGACGAGCTGGGGATCCCGGTCGAGGTGACCCGCGCCGGGCTCGCCACCTTCCAGGGCGTCCAGCGCCGCTTCACGGTGCGTGGAGAGGAGGGCGGGGTCACGGTGGTCGACGACTACGGCCACCACCCCGCCGAGGTGCGGGCCACGCTGCGCGGGGCGCGGGAGGCCTACGGCCGGCGGGTGGTCTGCGTGTTCCAGCCCCATCGCTACACGCGCACCCGCGACCTGCTCGAGGAGTTCCGGACCGCCTTCAACGACGCCGACGTGCTCCTGCTCACCGACGTCTACGCAGCCTCCGAGGAGCCCATCCCGGGCGTCTCCGGCGCGGCGCTCGCCGAGGCGGTGCGCGCCTGCGGGCACCGGGACGTGACCCACGTGCCCCGCGCCGGGCTGGCGGCCGCGGCTTTGAGACCGGCGACCGCGGTGTTGCGTGCCGC
>JBBIOL010000135.1:0-8775 GCA_037443385.1 Anaeromyxobacteraceae bacterium | reverse complement strand
AAGCTGAAAACCAGCCGCAGGTTGAGCGCCGCAGCCAGCCAGGCGCCGAGCGGCCCGGCCGCGTCCGCCCGGCCGCCGTACTTGAGCGCGTGCACGGCGTCGGCCACAGGCCCGCCGAAGAGCGCCCCGGCGCGGATGGCGTCCTCGCCGGCGGGCGCCGGCTCGAGCGCGCCGTCGCAGATCGCGCAGAAGGGCGAGGGCGGGGCCGGGTCGTCCCCGCAGGCCGGGCAGCGCGGCGGGAGGAGGAGGTCGAGGAGCGCGCCGCCGGCGGCGCGGAGCGCCCCGCGCATCTCACTTCACCAGGAGTCCGAGGCCCTTCATCTCCCTGGGCTGCGGGAGCCCGAGGACCTGGAGCGCGGTGGGGGCCACGTCGGCGAGCACGCCGTCGGTCCGGAGCCGGGCGCCGCGCAGGTCGGGGTCGGCCAGGATGAAGGGCACCGGGCCGAGCGTGTGGGCGGTGTGCGGCTCGCCGGTGACCGGGTCCACCATCATCTCGCAGTTGCCGTGGTCGGCGGTGACCAGCATGGCCATGCCGGCCTCCCGGGCGGCCGCCCAGAGCCGGCCGATGCACGCGTCGACCACCTTCACCGCCTTCACCGCGGCGTCGAGCTTGCCGGTGTGCCCGACCATGTCGGGGTTGGCGTAGTTCACCAGGATGAACCCGTAGCGGCGGGAGCGCACCGCCTCCACCACCTTGTCGGTGACCTCGCGCGCGCTCATCTCCGGCTTCTCGTCGTAGGTCTTCACGTCGCGCGGGCTGGGCACGAGGATGCGGTCCTCGCCGGGGAAGACCGTCTCCCGGCCGCCGTTGAAGAAGAAGGTGACGTGGGCGTACTTCTCGGTCTCGGCGCAGCGCAGCTGGGCGAGGCCGGCCTTGGCCACCATCTCCGGGAAGATCTCGGTGGGCTGGTCGGGGCCGAAGGCCACCGGCAGGCCGAAGGTCTCGTCGTACTGGGCCATGCAGGCGAAGGCCGAGAGGCGCGGGCGGGCCGAGACGTCGAACTCGTGGAAGCCCTCCTGCGTGAAGGCGCGGGTGATCTCCCGGGCCCGGTCGGCGCGGAAGTTGAAGAACACCAGGGCGTCGCCGTCCCGCACCCGGGCCACCGGCTCGCCGCCGCCGTTCACCACCACGGTGGGCTTCACGAATTCGTCGGTCTCGCCGCGGGCGTAGGCCTGCTCGACCGCGTTCACGCCGGAGGTGGCCTTCACGCCCTCCGACCGGACCATGGCCTCGAAGGCCGCCTGCACGCGGTCCCAGCGCTTGTCGCGGTCCATGGCCCAGAACCGCCCCATGACGGTGGCCACCCGCCCGTAGCCCTTCTCCTTCATGCGCCGCTCGAGCGACTGGACGTACCCGAGCCCGCTCTTCGGCGGGGTGTCGCGCCCGTCGAGGAAGGCGTGGACGAAGGCCCGGGCCACCCCCTCGCGCCGGGCCATCTCGAGCAGGGCGTGCAGGTGCTCCTCCTGGCTGTGGACGCCGCCGTCGGAGCAGAGCCCCATGAAGTGCACCGCGCCGCCGGACGCCCGGGCCTTGCGCATGGCCTCGAGGAGCGCCGGGATCTGGAAGAAGGAGCCGTCCTCGATGGAGCGGTTGATGCGCACGAGGTCCTGGTAGACGATCCGCCCGGCCCCCAGGTTGGTGTGGCCCACCTCGGAGTTGCCCATCTGCCCCTCGGGGAGGCCGACGGAGAGACCCGAGGTCCGCAGTCCGGTCGACGGGTAGTCCCGGACCAGCGCGTCCATGTTGGGGGTGCCGGCGATGGCGATGGCGTTGTTCTCGCGCTCGACGCGGATTCCCCACCCGTCGAGGACGACCAGCAGGACCGGCTTCGGCTTGGGCAATTTCGACCTCGATGGGCGCGCCGCGCGCGCCGGGAGTTGGAGCGGAGAGCCTAGGCGACGGGTCCCAGGTTCTCAAGGGGACACGCGGGTCCCTTGCCAGGATCGGGCCAGCCGGCCGCCCCGGCGCCCGACCGGGGCGCGCCATTCACTTGTGGTATGGCTCCCCGCGCAGGATGGTGAAGGCCCGGTAGAGCTGCTCCACGAGCACGAGCCGCGCCAGCCGGTGGGCCAGCGTGAGGCGCGAGAGGCAGAGAGTCTCCTGGGCGCGGGCCCGCACCGCCTCCCCGTGCCCGTCGGATCCGCCGACGACGAGGGCCACGTCCCGTGCGCCCTCGATCCAGGCGGCCACGCGACGGGCGAAGGCCAGGCTGTCGTGCTCCCTGCCCCGCTCGTCGAGCAGCACCACCCGCTCGCCGTCGCCGATGCGGGCGAGCAGCGACTCCCCCTCCTCGTCCCGCGCGCGCGGGGTCCCGGCCGCCCTGCGGGCCTCCGGGACCTCCTCGACCGTGAAGCGCGCGTAGCGGGAGAGGCGCTTCGCGTACTCGTCCACGGCCGGGGCGTAGAGGCCGGAGCGGTCGCGGCCCACGGAGAGGAGGCGGATGCGCACGCCCGGCAGTCTACCGCGAGGCGGGAACGGCACCGGCGCGCCGGGCCGCCGCGGCCAGCACCGCGTAGGGCTGGGCGCCCACCACCCGCTCGGCGCCGAGGTCGAAGGTGGGGATGCCGGTCACGCCGGCGCGCGCGGCCTCCCGCCCCATCTCGGCCACCCGGTGCAGGACGTCGGGCGCGCGGCTCCCGCGCAGCGCCGCCTCCCCGTCGAGGCCGGCCGCGGCGGCCACGGCGGCGAGCACCCGGTCGTCCTCCAGGTCCTGGCCGTGGCGCCAGTAGGCCTCCATGAGCCCTGCCCGGACCGGGTGGAGCCGCCCCGCCCCGCGCGCCCACTCGGCGAGCGCGAGCGCCTTCCGGGTGTTCGGCTTGTGGTCCGGGACCACCATGCCCTCCACCCCCTGCCCGTGCGCGAAGTCGAGGAGGTAGGGGCGCATCCGGCGCACGCGCTCCTCGCCGAACATCCGGGCGAGCGGCATTCCGCCCGCCGGGATCTCCGGGTGCAGCTCGAACCCCCGCCAGTCGAGCGCCACGTCGAACTCCGCCTGCAGCCTGACCAGGCTGCCCTGCTCCGCGACGAAGCAGAACGGTCAGACGAAGTCGGACCAGATCCGTACCGGGATCGCCATGCAGCCGTCCCTAACCCGGGACATGATCCCGTGCATGACGGAGACCACGACGACGCCCGCGACGGCGGGGGACATGAAGCGGCGCAAGCGCGTCGCGCTGGTGGCCCACGACAACAAGAAGAAGGACATGCTGGAGTGGGCCGCGTTCAACCGCGGCACCCTCTCCCGGCACGAGCTCTTCGGCACCGGCACCACCGGGCGGCTCGTGGCGGAGGAGCTCCAGCTCCCGGTGAACCGGCTGCTCTCCGGACCGCTGGGCGGCGACCAGCAGCTCGGCGCGCTCATCGCCGAGGGCAAGCTCGACGTGCTCTTCTTCTTCTGGGACCCGCTCGAGCCCCACCCCCACGACACCGACGTGAAGGCGCTGCTCCGGATCGCCGTGCTCTACGACGTGCCCACCGCCTGCAACCGCGCCACCGCGGACTTCATCGTGTCCTCGCCCCTGCTCGCCGAGCCCTACGAGCGCTCGGCCGCGGCCACGCCCGCCGTCCCGGCCACGGGCTGACGGTTCCGGTCGATCCAGGCCATCCAGACGACGAGCAGCCACATGGAGAGCGTGCCCCAGGCCACGGCCTGCTCGCCGGGGGGCACCGAGAGCTGGTTCAGGACGGCCATCACCACGAGGAAGGCCACGAGCGACGCGAGCGCCACCGTGCCGGTCCGGCGCAGCGGGCGCGTGCCGGTGGCGTAGAGCCAGACCCCTCCGGCGAAGATCGTCCCCTCCACGATCACCGTGGCCGCGGGGTGGTTCCAGAGCCCGAGCCCGTAGCGGCCCCCGCCCCAGGGCGAGAGCGGCAGGTCGGGACGGTGGGTGAGGAGGTCGAGCACCCAGTGGCTCGCCACCAGCGCGCCCACCACCCGGGCGCCGCGCGCGTCGCGGGTCGCCGCCCGGTAGGCGAGGCCGAGGAGGAGGGCCCAGGCGACGGAGAGCGCCAGGCTGTGGGTCCACGGGTAGTGCTCGAAGTCGAGCGGGGTCCAGGCGGTGTTGCCGGGGTCGATGCGCACGCGCTCCAGGCCGACGAGCAGCATCACCGGCCAGAGGAGGTCCACCCACTGCGCCGCGGCGCCCAGCGTCCCCAGGCCGGTCCGGGGGGCGAGCCGCTTCGCGGCGAAGGCGAGGCCGAAGTGTCCGAGGAACATGGCGCGGGGGATCTAAGCTGGTAGTCTGCGCGCCGCTTGGAACCGTCGCTTCCCGTGCTCGCCCTGCTCGTCGCCGCCTCCTTCGTGGCCGGGACCGTGGACGCCATCGCGGGCGGGGGCGGGCTCGTCACCCTGCCGGCGCTCCTCGCCGCGGCGCTCCCGCCCGCGCTCGCGCTCGGGACCAACAAGGGGCAGAGCGTCTTCGGGTCGGGCGCGGCGCTGCTCCGCTACGTCCGGGCCGGGCTGGTGGACGGCCGGGTGGCGCGGGTCACCTTCCCGGCCGGGCTCCTGGGATCCCTCGGCGGCGCCGCGCTCGTGCTGCTCGTGCCGCCGACGCTGCTCCGGCCGGTGGTGCTGGGGCTCCTCGTGGTGGTGGCGGCCGTCCTGGCGCTGCGGCCGGCCGCGCCGGCCGCCCCCCGGGCCGGCGCCCACCGCTCGCTCGCCGTCGCGGCCGCCATCGCGCTCGTCATCGGCGCCTACGACGGGTTCTTCGGCCCCGGCACCGGGACCTTCCTCATCTTCGGGTTCGTGATCCTCTTCGGGGCGGGGATGCGGGAGGCCTCGGCCGACGCCAAGGTGGTGAACTTCGCCTCCAACCTGGCGGCGGTGGCCCTCTTCGCCTCGCGCGGCCTGGTGGCCTGGAACGTGGCGCTCCCCATGGCCGCCGGCCAGTTCGCCGGCGGGCTCGCCGGGGCGCACCTGGCCGTGCGCGGCGGCGACCGGCTGGTGCGCTGGGTGGTCCTGGCCGTGGTTCTCGCACTGGTCGTGAAGCTCGGCACGGACCTGGCGCGCGGTTAGGATCGGGGCATGGCCCCGACCGCCCGCAACCCCGAGCCGAAGGACCTCCTCGTCCGCGCCGACCGGCGCGCCGCGCAGGAGGAGTCGTTCTCCCACCCGCTCAACCCGGCCTCCGAGCTGCACGGGACCACGCTCTCCCGGCTCACCGGGCTGGTGCGTTGCGGGGTGAACTTCATCCGGGTCCCGCCCGGCAAGGAGTCCTTCGTCCACCACGTGCACCTCGTGGACGAGGAGTGGCTCTACGTCCTCTCCGGCACGGGGGAGCTGCGCATCGCGGACGAGCGCTTCGCCGTCGGCCCGGGCGACTTCGCCGGGTTCCCGCCGCGCACCCACGCCCATCACCTCCGCAACACCGGCACGGAGGACCTCGTGTACCTCTCCGGCGGCGAGGCGGTGGACTACGGGATCGCCGACTTCCCGGAGCTCGGCCTGCGCATGACGCACGCCGGGGGCGACGCCCGGTACTTCCCGCTCGAGGCCGGCAAGGACCTGTTCCCCCGCTGATCGCCCGGAGCGTCCGCTTACGGCCCGTCCGGGCCCGGCGCGACCGGGTCCGGCGCCCTAGCCAACGGCCGAAGGGCGATCCCGCCCGGAACCCGGAGGCCCCCATGGCCCAGACCCTTCCCGTCCCCCCCGGAGCCCACGCCGTCACCCCCAACCTCTCCATTCACGGTGCGTCCCAGGCGATCGACTTCTACCGGCGCGCGCTCGGCGCCGACGAGAAGGGGCGCTTCCCCTCCCCCGACGGCAAGTCCATCTGGCACGCCGAGCTGCGGGTGGGCGACTCGTCGGTGTACCTCCACGACGAGATGCCGGGCATGGGTCCGCCGGCGCCCTCGCGCGACCACCCGGCGCCGGTGGGGTTCTGGCTGTGGGTGAAGGACGCCGACGCCGCCTACCAGCGCGCGGTGGGCGCCGGCGCGGCGGTGCTCATGCCGCCCTCCGACCAGTTCTGGGGCGACCGCACCGCCACCGTGGCCGATCCCTTCGGCTACGCCTGGACCTTCGCCACCCACGTGAAGGACATGACCGAGGACGAGATGCGCAGGGCCGGCGAGGAGTTCGCGCGGAAGGCCGGTCGGTAGGCTCGGCGGGGGACCCCCGCGGCGTCACCTCGCGCGGGGACCCTGGTCCCCGACGACGATCGGCACCCGGACCCTCTCGTCGCCGTACACCGCCGTGAGGGTGGCCGTGCCGCGTGAAGGTCCTGCCCGGATCCGGCCGTCCTCCACCATCGCGACGTCGGGGGCGCTCGAGAACCACGACACCGATCCTGCGGGAACGGTGGCATCCCCGGACCGGAGCACCGGCAGCGCGTGCGTTCCAGGGCCCGTGCGGAGGCTTGGTGGCTCGGCATGCAGGCCAGTCGAGGCGAGCACCTCGACCGCCAGCGTTCCGCCGCCTTGCAAGGCGCGGATGGTCGCACGCCCGTTCCGGTGGGCGACGAGCGATCCGTCCGCCTGGATGCCGACGACCTCGGGGGAGTCACTCCCGATCGTGGTCGGAGAGGGCATGCTGCCCGGGGTGACGGGCGGGGCGACGGGTGTCTCGAGGCGGGAGATCGTGAGGGAGGACTGCTGGAACCCGACGAACGGCTTGTCAATCGCCGCCTCGCCCGCGACGGGGCCGACCTTCTGCTGCACAGGGAGAGCAGGTGCGGATCCGCCACAGGCGGCGAGGGTTGCGGCTAGCATCGGCGCCAGGATCCGGAAGGCACGGCGACTGGTCATCGCCTCACTCCTGCTGCTGCGACCTGTCCGCACCGCATTCTCCATCGTTCGAAGTCCACCAAGGCGAGTACAGCGCACTATCGTCCATCGCGACGCCCATCATCCTGCCTTCATTTGCTCCAAATCGGTCGCGGAAGCCACGGCAACCCTCCATCGCTACTGATTCGCGAGGCTTCCTAGTGCCTCCCGCGCACTGGAGCTGACATTCACCTCACGTGGCAATTCGAGGAGGCGCCTCGCCAACTTCCCTCCAACGTCCTAGGGCGACATTGGGCAGAAATTTCGGATCTCCTCGAGGGCATTTCGCCCTGACTCAACCGCTCACCGCTGGCGCCCGGGACATCAGAGGCTACTCACTGGACAGGGGGTCATCGATTCCTGCGGAGCCGTGCAAGGTACTCGTCTCCTCGGGCACGTGCAGCTAATTGGACACGCGCCGTGCTAGAGCGCACTTGACCCGCTGAGAATTCCTGAAGTAACACGCTGAGATTGGCCTTTATGCGGCTAAGCACAGAGCCAATCGAATCTGGCTCCCGCTTTGCCAGAACGTCGTCGATGGAGCGCCAGCCCATCGCAATCTCCACGTCGTCAAACTGATGAAAGACCGTTGGCTCTTCAACGGACGCAAGGTCGACGAACTCCTGACCTCGATCGCGAGTGAACCGGAGCAACAGTGGACCCATGCCGAAGATCGCCGTTGCGTCGCCGAAGGGAGCCGGGGCCGCCGACTCCGAGACAAGCTTCGCATCTCCGAGGCCGGCATCGGTCAACCGCTTGCGAATCTCGTTGGCAAGCAGGGCTGTGGAATTGCTGGCGTCGGTCACGGCATCCCCGGCAACATGCGCGTCCCATCCACGTTCATGGAATAGCCACGCGACACGAGGTACTCGATTTCTCGAGCGAGCCAGCTACCAGGACGCACTTGATTTGCCGGAGTCGAGAGAACTACGGTGTCGCCTCTGGAGACTAGCCGATCCAGAAACTTCGTGTTTGCCACCCACTGCTCTGCAGGCGACATCTTGGACCACACTCCGGCAGGCACGTTGAAATACCGACCCCCTAAACTCTCGGCGGTGCTGATGTAACCGGGATAGTGCCCGAGTACGCTGATCGCGCCCTTCGTGGCTGCGGCACCAACCTTAACTGCTGCCCCAACGGCTAGCATCTCGGCGGAAGCTTCTGCGACTTGCACTACGCCTTCTGCCAGAGGCTCCTTTCCCATGTCCGCGACTGCCTGGACTCCATTTGCTGCTCCTGTCCGCTCCCTATTCGCTTCGTTTGGATTGTTTTTCAGAGGATCCAGGGCCAACGCCCCTATCGCCGCCGCGGCCTGGACTACTAGGTCCTTGATTGCCGCTTTGAACTGGTCCCTGCCCTCATGGTAGGCGCTGATCACAGCCCCGAGTAGACTCCGTACGTCCGCTTCGTCATCACCGCCGATCCCAGCGTGCTCCGAGGAAGGTATCCGCCGAGGTCGAGGAGAAGCTCGTCGGCTACATCGACGGTTCTCCGCGCGACCACGGATGGCAGCGGTCCACCTGGACGCTCGAACTCCTGGCCGCGCAGTTGGTCTTGGACACCCGCGTGAAGCTCAGCCCCAGCCACGTTCGGAACGTACTTCTCGCGAACCAGGTCCGCCGTGCGAGAGCCCGGCCGGGCCTGCGCATCCCGGTTCGTGGACGACGGCGAATCCTGAACGAGATCGATCGTTTGGTCGACCGGGCCAGCCCGGAGGACGCAGTGTTCTACGTCGACGAGGCCGACGTGGACTTGAACCCCCGCATCGGCACGACCTACATGCGCCGGGGCAAGCAGCTCGTCGTCCTCACCCCGGGCAAGAACGTGAAGCGCTACCTGGGCGGTGCCCTCAACTCGCGGACCGGCAAGCTCATCCACGTGGAGGCGTTTCGCAAGAACTCGGAGCTCTTCATCGCACTGGTGGAAGCCGTCCGCCGCGCCTACACCCGAGCCCGCCGCATCCACTTCGTGCTCGACAACTTCATCATCCACAAGTCGCGGCGGACCCTGCA
>JBBIOL010000134.1:0-8834 GCA_037443385.1 Anaeromyxobacteraceae bacterium | reverse complement strand
CGGAGGCCCACGGCCGGGCCGCCGCCCGGCGCAGCGCGCTCTCCCAGGTGGAGCGGCAGCGCGCCGACCTGCAGGCCCGGCTGGCGCGGGTCCAGGCCGAGATCGAGGAGCTCGCCGGCCGGGGCGCCGACCTCGACGGCGCCCGCTCGGCGCACGTGGAGAAGCTCGGGAAGACCCGCCAGCTCAAGCTCCACCTGGAGGAGCAGCGCGGCGCCCAGGAGGGGCTGCTCGACCGCACCCGCTCCGAGTTCATCCAGAACGAGGCGCGCCTCATCACGCTCCGCGAGGAGCTCTCCGACCGGCGGGCGCGGCTCCAGTCGCTGCAGGAGGTGCTGCGCAACTACGAGGGCTACGGGCGCGGCGTCCGCAGCCTGATGACGCGGGCCCGGGCGCCGGAGGCCGGCGAGAACGGCGTCCTGGGGCTCGTGGCCGACGTCCTCCAGGTGCCGGCGGACTACGAGAACGCCGTGGAGGCGGTGCTGGGGGAGCGGCTGCAGTACGTCATCGTCGAGAGCCACAGCCAGGGCGTGGAGGCCATCGACTGGCTGAAGAGCGCCGCCGAGGGGCGCGCCTCGCTCATCCCGCTGCTCCGGCTCCGCGACGGGGACGCCGCCGGATCCGGCCCCGATCGCGCCCACCCCGGCTTCGTGGCCGCCTGCCTGGACGTGGTCCGCTTCGACCCGTCCTACGAGCGGCTCGCCCGCTTCCTCCTCGGCGACGCCTGCATCGTGCGCGACCTCGCGAGCGCGCTCGAGATCTGGCAGTCGGGCGGTGGCGCCGGCACGCTGGTCACGCTCGACGGCGAGGTGCTCGACCCGGCCGGCGTCGTGACCGGCGGCCCGCTGGAGGGCGAGGGGCACGGCGCCCTGCAGCGGCGGCGCGAGGTCCAGGAGCTCACCGAGACGGTGCGCACCTTCGAGGCCGACTTCTCGCTGGCCCAGGAACGCCATCGCGCCCTCCAGTCGCGGCTCCTGCAGCTCGAGGCCGCCCTCAAGACCATCGACCGGGACAACCGCGAGAAGGACCTGGCCCTCGTCACCCAGGAGAAGGACCTGGCCCGCCTCGGCGAGGAGCTGGAGCGCGTCGCCTCGCGCGTCGGGCAGCTCGAGCTCGACCGCGGGGCGCTGGAGGAAGGGCTCTCGGGCCTGTCCCGGGAGGAGGAGACCCACCAGCTGGAGGCCGCCGCCGCCGAGGGCGAGCGGGCCCGGCAGGAGGAGCGGGCCCGCGAGGCGGCCGCGCGCGTGGAGGAGCTCGACCGGCGCGGCGAGTCGCTGCAGGCCGAGGTGCTGGCGGTGAAGGTCAAGGTGGCCTCGGAGCGCGAGCGCCGGGACGGCATCGGGGAGTCGCTGCGCCGGGTCGAGGTGGCCCAGTCGGCCGCCGAGGAGCGGCGGGCGCGGCTCTTCGCGGCCCTCTCCGAGGGGAACGCGCGAGCCTCCGAGCTGCGGGAGCGCATGGCCGGGGCGCGCGACGACGGGGCGCGGCTCGCCGACGAGCTGGCCCGGGTGCGGGAGGTCCTCGGCGTGGAGCGCGCCGCCCACCAGGAGGCCACCACCCAGGCTCGCTCCGCCGAGGTGGAGGCCCGCGACCTGCGCAAGCGGGCCGAGGCCATCACCCAGGCCGCCGGCGACGCGGCGCTCACCGCCCGCGAGGCGGCGCTCGAGCTCACCCACCTCGAGGAGCAGATCCGCGAGCGCTGCCAGGCCGAGCTGCGGGACGAGCTCCTGCGCTTCCACGCCGCGCGGCCGCCCGGCGAGGCCGAGCGGCGTCGCCTCGACGAGCTGAAGGGCCAGGCCGAGCGCATGGGCGCCATCAACCTCACCGCCATCGAGGAGTACGACGACCTGGCGCGGCGCCACGCCTTCCTGTCCGAGCAGAAGGGCGACCTCGAGTCCTCGCTGGCCGACCTCCAGAAGGCCATCACCCGGATCAACCGGGCCTCGCGCGAGCGCTTCCGGGAGACCTTCGACCGGGTGAACGAGAAGTTCCAGCAGGTCTTCCCCCGCCTCTTCAACGGCGGGCGCGCCGGACTGGTCCTCACCGACGACGGCGAGGACCAGTCGGGCGGCGTGGAGATCTTCGCCCAGCCCCCGGGCAAGAAGCTCCAGAACATCAACCTGCTCTCCGGTGGCGAGAAGGCCCTCACCGCGGTCTCGCTCATCTTCGCCATCTTCCTCATCAAGCCCTCCCCCTTCTGCCTGCTCGACGAGGTCGACGCGCCGCTCGACGACGCCAACGTCGGCCGCTACAACGAGCTCGTGAAGGAGATGGCCAAGGCGTCCCAGTTCATCCTCATCACCCACAACAAGCGCACCATGGAGATGGTGGACACGCTCTACGGGGTGACCATGGAGGAGCCGGGCGTCTCCAAGCTGGTCTCGGTCCGGCTCTCCAGCGGCGAGAAGTCCGCGGCCGCCTAGCGGGCACGCGCACGCGTTGACACCGCGCCGGGCGAGGACCTATATGGTCTCGCTTTCCCGGCACTTTTCCTCCTTCGCAGGGTTCCCGTGCACGCCATCCCGCTCGCTCTCGCCGCCTCCGAAATCGCCGGGGCGGCCGTCGTCGCCGCGCTCGTCCTGCTCTTCGTCCTGGCCGGGCTGCGCACCTTCCGCCGCCGGGGCGCCGCCCCCGCCGAGCCGCCGGCCTCGGAGGCCGAGATCGAGCGGGAGCTGGAGCGGGAGGCGGGCGTCGCCGGGCCCGGGCCCTCCCGGGAGCTCCCCCGGGCACCGGGCGCGGGCGAGGTGGCGCCGGCACCCACCCCCGAACCGGTCCCCGTCCCGGTCCGCGCAGCGGCGCCGCCGGCCCCCCCCGCCGGCCCCTCCCCGGAGGACGCCGCCCGGCGCGAGGCCGAGGCCGCCGCGCTCGAGGCCCGCAAGAAGGAGGAGTACCGCCAGAAGAAGGAGGCCGAGCGCCAGGAGAAGGAGCGACGGCGGCTCGAGCGCGAGGAGGAGGAGCGGCGCGCCCGGGAGGAGGAGGCCCGGAGGGCCCGGGAAGCCGAGGAGGCCCGCCTCCGGGAGGAGGAGGAACGGCGCCGCCGGGCCGAGGCGGAGGCCGGGCGCACGCTCGCCGACGGGCTCGAGCGGACCCGCGGCGGGTTCATGGCCCGCCTGCAGGGGATCTTCGGCGGCTCCCGGCCCATCGACGAGGCGACGCTGGCCGAGATGGAGGAGGTGCTCTTCACCGCCGACATCGGCGTGAAGACCGCCACCGCGCTCCTCGACGGGGCCCGCGAGCGCGTCCGCAGGAAGGAGCTCTCCGACCCGGCCCGCCTGCGCGCGGCGCTCCGCGAGGAGATCGCCCGCATCGTCTCGCGAACGGCCGCGCCCGGCGCCCGCGAGCTCGCCGTGCGAGACGCGCGCCCGCACGTGGTCATGGTCGTTGGGGTGAACGGCTCCGGCAAGACCACCACCGTGGGCAAGCTCGCCGCGAAGCTCGGGCGGTCCGGCCACCGCGTCCTGCTGGGCGCGGGCGACACCTTCCGCGCGGCGGCCGGGGAGCAGCTCGAGGTCTGGGCCGAGCGGGTGGGCGCACCGGTGGTCCGGGGCAAGGAGGGTTCCGACCCGGCCAGCGTGTGCTTCGAGGCGGTCAAGCGGGGCGTGGAGGAGAAGGTGGACGTGGTGCTCCTCGACACCGCCGGGCGCCTGCACACCAAGGTCCCGCTCATGGAGGAGCTGAAGAAGGTGAAGCGGGTGGTGGAGAAGGCCCTCCCGGGCGCGCCCCACGACGTGCTGCTCGTCCTCGACGCGACCAACGGGCAGAACGCCATCGCCCAGGCGCGCCAGTTCCACGAGGCGCTGGGCGTCACCGGCATCGCGCTCACCAAGCTCGACGGCACCGCCAAGGGCGGCGTGGTGATCGGCATCTCCGACGAGCTCGGCATCCCGGTTCGCTACGTCGGGGTGGGGGAGAAGGTCGCCGACCTGCGCCCGTTCGACCCCGCCGAGTTCGTGGATGCCCTCTTCGCCTAGGCGCGCCGCGGCCGGCAGGCGTCGTGTCGTCCTCTTCGACGTGGACGGCACGCTGGTCCACGCCGCCGGGGCCGGGCGGCGCTCGCTCGAGCGCGTGCTCGCGGGTGCCTTCGATGCGGCCGGGCCGGCGCTCGCCGGCCTTCGGCTCGACGGCATGACCGACCGGCTCATCGTGCGGGAGGTCCTCGCCGGGCTGGGCCGGCCGTTCGACGACGACCTCTGCGACCGCATCCTCGCCGACTACGTCGAGGCGCTGCGCGACGAGATCCGCGGGCCGGGGTTCCAGGTCCTCCCGGGGGTGCTCCCGCTCCTCGAGGCGCTGGCCTCGGCCGGGGCCCCCGTGGGCCTCTGCACCGGCAACGTCGCCGAGGGGGCGCGCCTCAAGCTCGCACGGGGGAACCTCGACCGGTTCTTCGAGTGGGGCCCGGAGGCCATCGCCGGCTTCGCGCACGACGGCGAGGCCCGCGAGCGCATCGTCCGGGCCGCGCTGGATCGCGGCGCCGGGAAGCTCGGGGCGCTCTCCCCGGCCGACGCGCTGGTGGTGGGCGACACGCCGCGCGACGTGTCCGCGGCCCGCGCCCACGGGGTCCCGGTGGTCGCCGTCGCCACCGGGCGCTTTTCCGCCGCGGAGCTCCGGGCGTCCGGCCCCGACGGCGTGCTACCCAGCCTGGAGGGCGCCGCTCCGGCGCTGCTCGCCTGGGTCGCGGGCGGGCCCGCGCCGGGGGCGATCGCGTGAGCGCCTTCCGCACCGCCCGGCTCGTGGTCCGGCCGGCCTCCGGCGACGACCGGGCGGCATTGCAGGACCTCCTCGAGGCCGCGCCGTCCTACCACGTGCTCGTGGACGGGGCCCCGGCCCGGCCGGAGGCGGCCTCCGAGCTGCTCGCCGACGCCGAGGCCGACCCGGACCGCCGGCTCCTGCTCCTCGTCCCGGCGGCCGGGGGCCCGGTGGTGGGCGTCCTCGACCTGCAGCTCCACTGGCCGGAGCCCGGCGCCGCCCACGTGCGGCTCCTCCTCCTCCGGGAGCGGCTCCAGGGGCGCGGCCTGGGACGCGAGGCGGCAGACGGGCTCTCGGCCGCCCTCCGCGACGAGGGGTTCCGGGTGCTCCGGCTGTCGGTGACCGGTGAGAACGGCCCGGCACGCGCCTTCTGGGAACGGATCGGCTTCGCCCCGGTGGAGCGGATGCGCGCCGGGGACACCCTGCACGAGCGGGTGCTGTAGGAGGCCCCGCGGCGGCGAGGGTCGCCGCCGGCGGACCGCCGCTCACTCGGCGTCGGCGACCTGCTGGGGCGCGGGGACGAAGCGCGAGAGGAAGTCGCGCATCCCCTCGAGGGCGCTCGTGAGGCCGACGTAGGCGAAGCCGGCCTGGAAGAGCACGAGGAACGGGAGCGAGTACCAGACGCCCCGGTCGATCACCCAGACCACCGCGAGCGTGAAGTAGGCCGCGAGCGCCAGCTCGAGCAGCGGCTGCAGGCTGACCGCCACGCGGTACCGCCGCCTCGGCGCCGGGCTGCCGCCGCCCTTGACGCCGCTCTTCGGGGTGCGGGTGAAGACGGTCTGGTGGCCGACGAGCGCCTCCACCACGGCGCGGGCCTGGTTCACCGAGAGCCCGATGCCGAGGGCCATGAGGTAGGGCAGGTACTTCACCCGCTGCCAGGTGGTGGCGTGGATCTCCCGCTGGCTGGCGACGTAGAAGACGCACACGCTCATGGTGGCGGCGGCGAAGAAGGGCAGGTCGAGCAGCAGGACCTCGATCCAGCCGTGGCTCACCCGCACCACCACCGTGATGGGCATGAGGATGGCGAGCGGGATCATGAGCAGGTAGGCGACGTTGGCGGTGAGGTGGAAGAAGGCCTCCTTCTTCACCTCGCGGGGGAAGTCGCTGTGCAGGATGCGCGGGAGCAGCTTCATCGCGGTCTGGATGGAGCCCTTGGCCCAGCGGTGCTGCTGGCTCTTGAAGGCGCTCATCTCCACCGGGATCTCCGCCGGCGCCACCACCTCGGGCAGGAAGACGAACTTCCAGCCCGCCAGCTGGGCGCGGTAGGAGAGGTCCAGGTCCTCGGTGAGCGTGTCGTGCTGCCAGCCCCCGGCGGCGGCGATGGTGGTGCGGCGCCAGATCCCGGCGGTGCCGTTGAAGTTGAAGAAGCGGCCGGAGCGGTTGCGGGCGGTGTGCTCGATGACGAAGTGGGCGTCGAGCAGGATCGACTGCACGGCGGTGAGCGCCGAGAAGCCGCGGTTCAGGTGCTCCCAGCGCACCTGCACCATGCCCACCGCGCCGTCGGTGAAGTGGTGGACGGTGCGCCGCAGGAAGTCGCGGGGGGGAACGAAATCGGCGTCGAAGACCGCCACGAACTCGCCGGAGGCCGTGCGGAGGCCGTTCTCGAGCGCGCCGGCCTTGAACCCCTGCCGGTTCGTCCGGTGGACGTAGTGGATGTCGATCCCGCGCGCCTTCCAGGCCTCGACCGCCCGCCGGGCGATCCCGGTGGTCTCGTCGGTGGAGTCGTCGAGGACCTGGACCTCCAGCCGGTCGAGCGGGTAGTCGAGCTCGCAGACCGCCGCGATGAGCCGCTCCACGACGTACATCTCGTTGAAGACGGGGAGCTGGACCGTGACCCGCGGCAGTTCCTCGAAGCGGCGCCGGGGCACCGGGACGTTGTACTTGTGGCGGTAGTACAGGTACGCCATGAAGTACCGGTGCGACCCGTACACGGAAAGTACGAGCAGGACCAGCCCGTAGGCTGCGACGACGGCGATCTCGAGAGAACTCATCTTTTTCCGGAGTAGGAGCGCGTGACCCGGCTCGGCGACACGCCCGGCGTGGAGGACGGCGGCATGACCGCTCCCCATGGCCCAAGACGGCGCGAAGTCTAGCCGCGCGCGTCACGAAGTCAACCCGTTCGTTTCCCGCCTCTAGGGAGCCCCGGGCGGGGGGCCCCGGAACACCCGGGCCGCCCGGAGCAGGTCCACCGCCCGGTCGAGCTGCGGATCGGGCCGGCCGGGCGGGGCGGCACCCCCCGCATGGGGGTCCCGCTCCACCGGGGCCGGCTGGCCGTTCGGGAGGTGGCGGGAGAGGTCCCGCTCGGAAAGGCCGGGGCCCTCCACGGGCTCCGGGGCGGCCGAGACGGGCACGTCGGGCGTGATGCCGCGCTCCTGGATGGATCGGTGCAGGGGGGTGAAGTAGCGGGCCACGGTGAGCTTCAGCGCCGACCCGTCCTCGAGCTCGATCACCGTCTGGACCGACCCCTTGCCGAACGTCCGCGTGCCCACGACGACGGCACGGCGGTTGTCCTGGAGCGCGCCGGCCACGATCTCGCTCGCGCTGGCGCTCCCCCGGTTCACCAGCACGACGAGCGGGTATCCGGGCTCGGTGTCCTTCTCGTGGGCCTCCTCGACCTCGGGCTTCTTCCCCCGGGCCTCGGTCGAGACGATGACCCCCTTCGCGAGGAACCGGTCGGCCACCTTCACCGCCTGCTCGAGCAGGCCCCCGGGGTTGTTGCGGAGGTCGAGCACGATGCCCTCGATGGGCTTCCCGAGCTGCCGGCGCACGCCGTCGAGGGCCTGCCGCAGCTCCCGGTCGGTCCGGTCCTGGAACGTGCGGATGCGGATCCAGGCCGTGCCGGCGGCGGGATCGAGGACGCGCCAGTCGACGCTGGTGGTGCGGACGTGGTCGCGCACCAGCGTGAACGAGCGGATCCCCTTCTCCCCCTCGCGCTCGATCCCCAGGACCACGGTGGTCCCGGCCTGCCCCTTCATGCGCCGCGTGGCCTCCCCGAGCGGCATCTCCCGGGTCGGCGCGCCGTCCACGAGTACGATGCGGTCGCCGGGCAGGATGCCGGCCCGGTCGGCCGGAGAGTCGGCGAGCGGGGCCACCACCACGATGCCGTCCGCCAGCTGGCTCACCTCGAGGCCGACGCCGTCGAACTCGCCGGTGGTCTCGTCGCGCATGGACCGGTAGGCCTCCGGCCGCAGCAGCATCGAGTGCGGGTCCAGCCTTCCGATCATGCCCTCCACGGCGGCCTGGACGAGCTCCTTCTCGCTCGTCTCGTCGACGTAGCCGTTGCGCACGTAGGCGAGCACCTCGGCGAGCACGTCGAGCGAGCGGTAGGGCTGGGAGGCGTCGGGGCGCGGGGCGGCGCCGGCGGGGGTGGCGCCGAGGAGGAGCGCGAGGAGGGCCGGCGCGAGGACCGGTGCGGGTCGGGACATGCCGGGATTCTAGCCGCACGGCCGGGCCCGGTCAGGGAGCGAGCCAGGCCTTGGGGTCGAGCGGCTTCCCGTGCTCGCGGATCTCGAAGTAGAGGTAGGCGCCCTTCAGCGATCCGGTGTCGCCCACGGTCCCGAGGACGGCTCCCGCCTCCACGTCCTCGCCCGCCGCGGCGGTCATCGAGGCCAGGTGCGCCACGAGCGTGTGGTAGCCCTCCCCGTGGTCCACGATGACCAGGTTCCCGTAGCCCTTGAACCAGCCGGCGTGCACCACGCGCCCGGGAGCCACCGCGTGGACCTCCTCCCCGCGCCGGGCGGCGAGGTCGACCCCCTTCTGCACCGTCACCGTCCGGAACTGCGGGTCGACGACCTTCCCGAAGCCGACCTCGATGCGGCTCCCGGCCGGCCGGGGAAGCCGCCCCCGCAGCGACGCGAACCCGGAGCCGGTCGCCGGACCGGAGCGCGTGGACGGCAGGGCGTCGATGAACTCGGCGAGCTTCCTCCCCTGCGCCTCGGCCTCGGCCGCCGCGCGCTCGTGGATCTGCCGCTCCCCGCGCACCGCGGCGAGGGTGGCCCGGAAGCCGTCGCGACGGGCGGAGGCCTCGGCGCGGGCCGCGGTGGCCTCCGACGCGAGCGCCGCGAGGCGCGCCGCCTCGTCCCGCCGCCCGGCCG
>JBBIOL010000133.1:0-8921 GCA_037443385.1 Anaeromyxobacteraceae bacterium | reverse complement strand
TGGGCGCTGCGCAGCCCCCCGGGCGCGCGGCGCCACGCCGCGCCCCGCGACGCGGTGGCCGGCGGCACCTGGATCGGCGTGGGGCGCTCGGGCCTGTTCGCCGGGCTCACGAACTTCCATTCCTCCCCGGACCACCCGCCCGATCCCGCCCGTCGCAGCCGGGGCGAGATCGTGACCCGGATGCTCGGGCAGGCCTCCGCCGCCGACGCGCGCGCCCTCTGCGCCGCCACCGACCCGGCCGGCTTCAACCCGTTCCACCTGCTCGTGGCCGACGCCCGGAGCGCCTTCCTGTGGTGGTACGACGGCGAGGGCTCGGCGCTCGAGGACCTCGGCCCGGGGCTGCACGTGGCCACCGAGCGCTCTCCCCACGGGCGGGATCCCCGCGGGGAGTCGCTGCGGGCGCGCTGGCCGGTCGACCCCGCGCCCGCCCGGCTCGCGGAGCTGCTCGGGAGCCACGCGCTCCCTCCGGGGCCGGGCGTCTGCGTCCACCTGGGAGACGTCTACGGCACCCGCTCGTCGGCGGTGCTCCGGCTGGCGCCGGCCCTGCACCACGCCGAGCTGTACGCCGCCGACGGCCCGCCCTGCACCACCCCGTTCCGGGACCGCTCCGACCTCCTCGTGGCCCTCGCGCGCACGGCTTGACGCCGGGCCGCGGCGCCGACATCTATCCGGCCATGGGACTGCTCGACCGTATCCCCTCCCGCCCGCCTCCCGTCGCGCCGCCGGAGGCCATCGACCTGAACGCGCGCGGCGAGTTCGAGATCACCTGGCCCGGCGGCCGGGTGGCCATCCTGCCCGCGTTCACGCTGCGCGACCTGTGCCCGTGCGCCGGCTGCATCGAGGAGGGCACCGGCAAGAAGATCCTCGACCCGTCCACCATCCCCCTCGACATCCGCGCCGAGCGGATCGACCCGGTGGGGAGCTACGCCATCCAGATCCACTGGTCGGACGGCCACGACACCGGGCTCTACACCTGGGAGCAGCTCCGCAAGGCGTCCGGGCTCTGAACGCGCCCGCGGTCCGGGCTAGACCATCCGCCGCGAGGGCGCCGCGATGCGGGTGTGCCGGTTCACCCCGGGCTCGACGCCCGGCCGGGCGCGCGCGTAGCGCAGCGCACCCACCGGCCCCTCGCACCCGCGCATGGCGTGCACGAGCAGCTTCACGGCGAACGGGTCGGCGTGGCCGGAGGCGGCCTCGGAGATGAGGACGTCCACCGCCCCGCGCGCCCCGAAGGGCTCCGACCGGTAGGCCCGGGACTGGGTGAGCGCGGCGAACGCGCTCGCCACCGCCACCACCTCGGTGGTCGGCGACGGCCGCTCCGGCAGGTCGGGATAGCCCTGCCCGTCGCGCCAGTGGTGGGCCAGCGCGGCCTCCACCGCGGGGTGGCTGCCGAGCAGCCGCGCGATCTGCAGCGCGCCGAGGAGGGGGTGCTGCGCGACCTCGAGCGCGTCGTCGCCGTGGAGCGCATCGGGGGTCGTCACCACCCGCTGCGGGACGTGGCGCATGCCGAGATCGTGGAGCAAGGCGGCCACCGCGATCTGCGGCGAGGCCCGCGCGGTGCCGGCCGCGGCCAGGATGAGCCGCGTCGTGACGATCGCGGTGGAGAGCCCGTGCCGGTAGCGCCGGGCGTCGAGCAGCTTCGCCGCGGCCAGTTCCTCCACGAGCGGCTGCGGGAGCGCCGCCGCGTCCAGGACGGCGCGCACCGCCCTCGCCGTGTCCTCGTCGCGCACGAGGTGCCGGTGGACGGGGTCGGCCACCACCTCGGGCAGGTCGTCGGCGACGAAGGTGTCCCCGACCGGCGTCAGGCTGCCCGGCCGGGCGGCCCGCGACGCCTCGGCGACCGACTCGACGGAGACCACCGAGCCCGACCGGGCGATCACGCGGCCCGAGCAGTCGGTGAGGTCCCTCCGGAGCTTGACGCGATCGAACATGGCCCGCGCGGACAGGGTACCAGGGTCCCGGATGGGTGGCGGCGGCCCGCCCCGTGGGGGGCGCCACCAGCGAGGGTGGGGTACCGCCCTACATCCCGATCAGCGGCGTTTACGGCTCATGGCGCGGTCCATCTCGCGGCGGCTCTCCCGCTCGGCGATGTGGTCGCGCCGGTCCTCGTGGGTCTTCCCGCGGCCGAGCCCGAGCTCGACCTTGGCCCATCCGCCCTTGAAGTACACGGAGATGGGCACGAGCGTGTACCCGCGCTGCTCGATCTTCCCCCGCAGCTTCTCGATCTCGGATCGGTGGAGGAGCAGCCGGCGCTCCCGGAGCGGTGCGTGCCCGAAGGCGGCCGCCGCCTTGTACTCGCCGATGCGGCAGTTGAGGAGCCACAGGTCGTCCCCGCGCAGCGCGGCGTAGGCGTCGGAGAGCGCCACGTTGGCCTCGCGCAAGGACTTCACCTCGCTGCCGGTGAGCACGAGCCCGGCCTCGACCCGCTCCTCGATGGCGTAGTCGAAGGTGGCGCGCTTGTTGCGCGCGACGACCTTCACGCCCTCGTCCTCCCCGGTACGCCTTCCCCGGCTCACGGCAGGGCCACGTTGTCGATGAGCCGCGTCCGGCCCAGGAAGGCGGCCACGAGCATGCGGGTGCCGGTCACGGCCCGCTCCACCGGCCGGAGCGTGGACGGGTGGACGAGCTCGACGTAGTCCACCCGAAGGCCGGCGGCCTCCACGGCGCCGCGCACCCCGGACGCGAGCGAGGTCGGGTCGCGGTCCCCCGCGCCGGCGCGCGCCTGCGCGGCGAAGAGCCCGCGGGAGATGGCGACCGCCCGCGTCCTCTCGTCGGCCGACAGGTAGGCGTTGCGCGACGAGAGGGCGAGCCCGTCGGCCTCGCGGACGATGGGCATCCCCACCACCTCGACGCCCATGTCGAGGTCGCGCGCCATGCGGGAGAGGACCTGGAGCTGCTGCCAGTCCTTCTCGCCGAAGAGCGCCACGTGCGGGCGGGAGAGGCCGAAGAGCTTGGCCACCACCGTGGCCACGCCGCGGAAGTGGCCCGGGCGCCGGTCGCCGCACAGGCCCCGCGAGACCTCGGAGACCTCCACCCAGGTCTGGAAGCCCTCCGGGTAGACCGCGGCCGGATCCTCGGGGGCGAGGACCGCGTCCACCCCGGCCGAGGCGCACTTGGCGAGGTCGCCGTCGAGGTCGCGCGGGTAGCGCGCCAGGTCCTCGCCCGGGCCGAACTGGGTGGGGTTCACGAAGATGGTGGCGAGCGAGAGGCCCGTGCGGCCGCCCGCGTCGGCGCGCCGGCGCGCCTCCCGCATGAGCGAGAGGTGGCCGTCGTGCAGGTACCCCATGGTGGGCACGAGCGCGATGCGCGTGCCGGCGTCGCGTGCGGCCGTGCAGCGACGCTGCCACGCGGCCGGGTCGCGGATGATCTCGGGGAGGGACATCGAGGGCGGAGGCTAGACCGGCGCCCCCACCACGCCGGCGTGGTCGTCGTCGGAGGGGGCCTGCTGCGGGACCACCTGCAGGAGCCGCAGTGCGGGCGCGTGGAAGCTGTGCTCCTCGGCCGGGAACGTGCCGGCCTTCACCTCGGCCACGTAGGCCTCGACCCCGGCCGCCGCCGCCGGACCCAGGTCGGCGAAGCGCTTCACGAAGCGGGGCTTCCACTCGGTCTCGAGCCCGAGCAGGTCGTGGTAGACGAGCACCTGGCCGTCGGTGTGCGCGCCGGCGCCGATGCCGATGGTGGGGATGCCGGCCTGGCCGGTGACGAGGCGCGCCAGCTCGGCGGGGATGCACTCGAGCACCACCGCGTAGCAGCCGGCGTCCTCGAGCGCGTGCACGTCGCGGATGAGCTTCTGGGCCTGCTCGGCCTCGCGACCCTGCACCACGTAGCCGCCCATCTTGTGCACCGACTGCGGCGTCAGCCCGACGTGCCCCATGACCGGGATGCCGGCGCGCACGATGCGGGTGATCACCTCGGCGAACTCGGCGCCGCCCTCGAGCTTGACCGCCTCCACGCCACCCTCGGCGGCGAGCCGCATGGCGTTCTTCACCGCCTCGTCGGGCGACGCCTGGTAGCTGCCGAAGGGCATGTCGCCGACGAGGTGCGCGCGGCTCTGGGTGCGGGCCAGGCCGCGGCGCACCGAGGCGCAGTGGTAGATCATCTGGTCGAGCGTGACCGGGAGCGTGGACTCGTGCCCCTGCATGACCATGCCGAGCGAGTCGCCCACCAGCACCACGTCGACCCCGCCCCGGTCCACGAGGCGGGCGCTGGTGGCGTCGTAGGCGGTGACGACGGCGATCTTCTCGCCGGCGACCTTCATGCGACGCAGCTCGGGGACGGTCACGCGCTTGCGCGGCGCGGGCTGGCTGGACATGGCGCTTCGCCTCCGGTGTAGGCCCCGTCGCGGGGTCCCGCCCTTCGGGAAGGGGGAAATCTACCCCGCCCGGGCCGATCGGCGCCACGGATAATCGATCTAGCCGCCGTGCCCCGACAGGCTGAAGTGGAGCCGGCCGCGGCGGTGGCGCCGGATCTCGCGGAGGAGGGACTCCAGGTCCCCCTCGTCGGCGAGGTCGATCTCGCTCGTGTTCACCACGAGCAGCGGCGTCTCCTCGTAGTGGAAGAAGAAGTCGCCGTAGGCCCGGCTGACGGCCTCCAGGTAGTCGGCGCCCACGCCCCGCTCGAACTCGCGCCCCCGCTTGCGGATCCGGGCGGCGAGCACGTCGGGCCGGGCCTGCAGGTAGACCACCAGGTCGGGCTTCACCACCCGCGCGCCCAGCACCTGCCAGATGCGCTCGTAGAGGGCGAGCTCGTTCGGCTCGAGCGTCAGGCTGGCGAAGATGCGGTCCTTCGCGAAGAGGTAGTCGGCGACGGTGACCTGGTTGAAGAGGTCCTGCTGGAAGAGCTCCTGCTGCTGCTGGTAGCGCGAGAGCAGGAAGAAGAGCTGGGCCTGGAAGGCGTGCTTCCGCCGGTCCTGGTAGAAGCCGGGCAGGAACGGGTTCTCCTCCACCGCCTCCAGCACCACCCGGCCCCCCATCCGGTCGGCGAGCAGGGTGGCGAGCGTGGTCTTCCCCACGCCGATGGGCCCCTCGATGGCGATGTAACGTGACTTTTCCATCGACCTCCCGCGAGCTTGCCACGCGCTCCCGGGAGTGTCCACGTGGGGCGTATGGGCCTCCGGCCGTTGACCCGGTCATGTGGCGTCATGTAGGGTCACGCCCGTTGACGTCTCGGCACGTAGCGCGGAGGCAGGATGGTGGACGGGCGGCGTGGGCCGGGGGCGGGTGGGCGGAAGGTGAGGGGGTCGACCGCGGAGGTCGCGGTCGATCCGGCCTACCCGAGGGCGATCCTCAAGATCGCCATCGAGCTCCGCAAGCCGGGAGCGAAGAATTACGACGACGTGGTCGAGGGAACCATCCAGGCCATGAGGCTCGATGCGGGGGCCTTCCGGAAGTACCTGGGTGAGAACGGGGCGCGCAACATGAGCCTCCTCCTCGCCACGGCGCGGGCCGCGGGCATCTAGCGCGGCCGAGGGGAATGGGCGCCCTGCCGGCGGCGGGGCGTGGCGGCGGCGGGCGGCGGATCTTCGGGAGGGCGCCCAGCTATTCACGGAACGGAAACGGCGACGCCGGCCTCCCGGGTGGGGAGCCGGCGCCTTCCGTCGTCGCGATCCGGGATCCGGCCCTACGCGTCCTTGCCCTCGCCCGCGGCGCGCTTGCGAGCCACCTCGGAGGCGACGTCCTCGAGCGCCTTCTCCCCGGCCCCTCCGCGCGGCAGCTCCTCGCGCTTCGGGTCGAGCGCGCGGCCGGTCAGGTGGGCCTCCCCCGGCCTCCAGCCCGGGGTGACGGTGGCGGCGAGGTCGCGTGCGCCGTCGCGGGCCGTGCCCGTGGCCTTGCCGACGGCCCACTGGAAGAAGAGCGCCAGCCCGATGAACGGCAGGAAGACCACGAAGAGCCCGCCGAGCAGCGGCGCGAGGAGCAGGGCCACGGCGCCGTGGATGCGCAGGAAGGAATCCGACGCCTTGCCCGGCAGCCGGTCGCCGTCCTTCGCCACCGGCGTGATGCTCCAGGTCCGGGGGTTCCAGTAGTAGCCGCCGGGGACGCTCGTTCCACCGTTCATCCGTGCCATGGCTCCGCTCCTTTCCGATCCGTTCCGCTCGCGCTACGACCGGCGCTTCGCGTCGATCTCCTTGGCCAGCTCCTCCAGCTTCGCCTCCTGGGCCGGTGCCTCCTCGGCGGCCTTCTCCTCGGAGCGCTTGCCGGTGAAGTGCGCGGCGCCGGGCGCCCATCCGGGGGTCACGGTGGCGGCCAGGTCCTGGGCCGACCGGTGGAACATGCCGATCAGCGGGCGGACCGCGGCCTGCGCCGTCATGTAGAGGCCGATGAAGGGGAGGAAGACCACCATCAGGCCGCCCAGCACCGGCATGAGCATCAGGGCCGCGGCCGTCGGGAGCTTCACGTAGTGCTCGGAGGGGGAGCCGGGGAGGCGCTGCCCGTCCTTCTCGATGGGGAAGATCTCCCAGTTGCTCTTGGAGAGGTAGTAGCCGCCCTGCACCGCGCTGCCGCCGTTCGTCGTCGTCATGGTGGGTTCTCCTTCACTCCGGGTTGAGAAGCTCTCTTCACCGAGGAGTGTCGTCGATCCGGCGCGCCGTCGATATTGGGCCGATTCCCCATCCGGCCGGGAACGATTCCCGTCGCCGCGGGGCGGGCCGCCGGTCGCCGGCGGTCGCGCGCGCCGGTGGGCGGGGGCGGAAAACGCCCGAACCCGTCCGGGACGGCGGCGCCGGACGCGCCCCGGGAGGGACCTCGCCCGCGCAACATGCCGTCGCCTCGGAGCTTTTCAGGCCGGCCGGACCGCCCCGAGCGCCCGGTCGAGCGACTCCCACTCCTCGACCGAGAGGGTCTCGCCGCGCCGGCCGCCGTCCACGCCGGCGGCCGCGAGCGCGGCCTCGAGCTCCGCGCGCGGGGCCAGCCGCGACGCCTCCAGCGCGTTGCGCAGCGTCTTGCGGCGCTGCCCGAACCCGGCCTTCACCAGGAGTCGAAAGCGGCGCGGGTCGGCGTCGCGCGGCTCGCGCCCGTGCAGGTCGATGCGCACCACCGCGCTGTCCACCCGCGGCGGGGGGTGGAACGCGCCGCGCGGGACCACGCGCTCCACCGCGACCTCGCCCCGCTGCTGGAGCAGCACCGAGAGCAGGCCCCAGTCGCGCGTGCCCGGCTCCGCCGCGATCCGCTCGGCCACCTCGCGCTGCACGAGCAGCACCGCGCGGGAGACCGCCGCGGCCTGGTCGAGGAGCGAGAAGAGGATGGGGCTCGTCAGGTGGTAGGGGATGTTGCCCGCCACCGCCACGGGCCCGGCGGCCGGCCCCCCCGGCGCCTCCGCCCCGAGCGCGGCCAGGTCCACGCGCGCGGCGTCGGCCTCGACGAGGCGGATCGCGTCGCCCAGCTCGGCGCGCAGCACCCGCGCCATGTCCCGGTCGCGCTCCACGGCCACCACGCGGGCGCCGTGGGCCACGAGCCGCTCGGTGAGGTGCCCGAGCCCCGGGCCGAGCTCGACCACCACCTCCCCCGGACGCTCCACCGCGAGGCGGGCGATGTCCTCCTGGACCGTCGGATCGCCGAGGAAGTTCTGGCCCCAGCTCTTCTTGGCGCGCAGCCCGTGCCGGTCGAGCAGCTCGCGCGGGGACGGCCAGGCCACCTCAGGCCGCCGCCCCGAGCCGCCAGCCCGCGTCGGCCTCCAGCGCCGGGCCGGCCCGCTCGCCGCGGAGCAGCGCCTGGGTGCCGGCCACCGCGATCATGGCCGCGTTGTCGGTGCAGTGGCGGGGAGGCGGCAGGAAGACCCGCATGCCCTCGTAGCCGGCCGCCCGCTCGGTCACCACCGCGCGCAGCCGCCCGTTCGCGGCCACGCCGCCGGAGAGCACCACCCGGTCCAGCTGGAGCTCGCGGGCGGCGCGGAAGAGCTTGGCGGCGAGCGCCCCCACGATGGCCTCCTGGTAGCTCGCGCACAGGTCGGCGAGCGCCCTGCCCTCCGGGACGCCGTTCGCCCGGACGTGGTGCAGGAGCGCGGTCTTCAGCCCGGAGAAGCTGAAGGCCAGGGGGCCGCCCTTCACGATGGCCCGGGGGAACTTCACGGCGCGTGGATCGCCGTCGCGGGCCAGCCGGTCGATGGCCACGCCCCCCGGGTAGGGCAGGCCGAGCAGCTTGGCCCCCTTGTCGAAGGCCTCGCCGGCCGCGTCGTCGCGGGTCTGCCCGAGCAGGCGGTAGCGCCCGAACGCCTCGGCCACGTAGAGCGAGGTGTGGCCGCCGGAGACGACGAGCCCCAGGTAGGGGAACGGCGGGGCGTCCTCGGAGAGGAAGGCCGCGACCAGGTGCCCCTCGAGGTGGTTCACCCGGACCAGCGGGACGTCCCAGGCGAGCGAGAGGGCCTTCGCCACCTGCACGCCCACCAGCAGGGCGCCCACCAGGCCCGGACCCGACGTCACCGCGATCCCGTCGAGGGCCGGCCCCTCGATCCCGGCCACCCGGAGCGCCTCGTCCACCACCGGCATCACCTGGACCACGTGGTTGCGGCTCGCCAGCTCCGGCACCACGCCGCCCCAGCGCCGGTGGATCTCGATCTGGGTCGAGACCACGTCGGAGCGCGCGCGGCGGCCGTCCTCCACCACCGCGGCGGCGGTCTCGTCGCAGCTCGTCTCGATGCCCAGCACGTTCACGGTCGTCGCTCCGGCGCCCGGCACGGCCGGGCGGTGCTTCATTTACCACTCCGCCTCAGGGGCGCAAGCGGGGGAGGAGTTCCCGGATCCGGGCGGCGTGTGGGCCGTCCGGATCCGCGCCCAGGTAGCGCTCGAAGGCCTCGGCGGCCGCGGCGCGGTTCCCGGCGGCGAGCTCCAGCTCGCCGAGCGCCAGCCAGGCCTCGCCCCGGGACGGATCGAGCGCGGCGGCGCTCCGGCTCACCGCCGCGGCCCCGGCGAGGTCGCCCACCCGCCGGCG
>JBBIOL010000132.1:0-8938 GCA_037443385.1 Anaeromyxobacteraceae bacterium | reverse complement strand
GCGGCGGCTGCGAGCACGAAGGTGTGGCGCGTCATGGAGAGTGACCTCCCGTCAACGATTCGTGACTTCGTCTCCGAGGTCCCCTCCCCGGGTGACGAATCCCCCAACGACAGAGTAGGTGAGGACGGCAAGTAGCGTAAGGCCCCGAAGTGGCAGAGGTTTTTGCCCTTCATCTCCCCACCGTGTCGCCACGCAGCGCATGCGCGCCTACATTCACCGCCTGTGAATTCAGGTCGAGTCTCCAGGCCAGCGGGACGGAGGGCGGGAGGTCGGGCCGCCCCTCCGAATGGGGATTCCGGATGGGGCCCCTCGGCTATTGACCCACCGCGTCGAGATCGAGCAAACTACGCGGTTCCCCGCGCGGCATGAGGGCCACGCGACGAGGGTTTTCCAGAGGATGGCTGCCACGATGACGACGGGGTTTCCGGAGAAGCAGGGTCTCTACGACCCGGCCAACGAGCACGACGCCTGCGGGTTCGGCTTCGTGGTGGACATCGCGGGGCGCAGGTCCCACTCCATCGTGCAGCAGGCGCTCCAGGTCCTCGTGAACCTCGAGCACCGCGGCGCCGCCGGCGCCGAGAAGAACACCGGCGACGGCGCCGGCATCCTGCTGCAGAGCCCGGACGCCTTCCTGCGCAAGGAGGCCGCCCGCCTCGGCATCGAGCTCCCCCGCGCCGGCCGCTACGCCGCCGGCATGGTCTTCCTGCCCGCCGACGCCCCCAGCCGGGCCGCCTGCGAGCGCAAGCTCGAGGACGTGGTGCGGTCCGAGGGGCAGATCGTCCTCGGCTGGCGCGACGTCCCGTTCGACGCTTCCACGCTCGGTGACATGGCCCGGGCCAGCCAGCCGGTGATCCGCCAGCTCCTCGTCGGCGCCGGCGCGGTGCCCGACGACGTGATGGCCTTCGAGCGCAAGCTCTACGTCATCCGGCGGCTCGCCAAGAAGTCGATCCTGCGCTCCAACATCCCGGGCCGGCGCGAGTTCTACGTGGCCAGCCTGTCCTGCCGCACCATCGTCTACAAGGGCATGCTGAACGCCGGCCAGCTCCGCGACTTCTACCCGGACCTGTCCGACCCCGAGATGGCCTCCGCCATCGCCATGGTCCACTCGCGCTTCTCCACGAACACCTTCCCCTCCTGGTCGCGCGCCCACCCGTACCGCTTCATCTCCCACAACGGCGAGATCAACACGCTGCGCGGCAACATCAACTGGATGCACGCGCGCCAGAGCCAGATGGCCTCGCGCCTCTTCGGCGAGGAGCTCAAGAAGGTCCTCACCGTGGTCGACACCGACGGGTCCGACTCGGCCATGTTCGACAACGTGCTCGAGCTGCTCCACCTCTCGGGGCGCTCGCTGCCGCACGCCCTGATGATGATGGTGCCCGAGCCCTGGGCCAAGCACGAGGCGATGAGCCCGGAGAAGAAGGCCTTCTACGAGTTCCACTCCTGCCTCATGGAGCCCTGGGACGGCCCGGCCTCCATCGCCTTCACCGACGGCGAGGTGGTGGGCGCCACGCTGGACCGCAACGGGCTCCGGCCGGCCCGCTACTACGTGACCCACGACGGGCTCGTGGTCATGGCCTCCGAGGTGGGCGTCCTCGACCTCCCGGTGGAGTCGGTGAAGCAGAAGGGGCGCCTCCAGCCCGGGCGCATGTTCCTCGTCGACACGCGCGAGAAGCGCATCGTCTCCGACGACGAGCTGAAGCAGCGCATCGCCGCCGCCGAGCCCTACGCCGAGTGGCTGAAGGCGCACCTGGTGAAGCTGGAGGACCTGCCGGCCCCGCCCACGGTCCACGAGCCGGACCACGAGACGGTGCTCCGCCGGCAGGAGACCTTCGGCTACACCGCCGAGGATCTCAAGACCATCATCAACCCCATGGCCACGACCGGCGGCGAGCCGCTCGGGTCCATGGGCACCGACACGCCGCTCGCCGTCCTCTCCGAGCGGCCCCAGCTCCTCTACGGGTACTTCAAGCAGCTCTTCGCCCAGGTGACCAACCCTCCCGTGGACGCCATCCGCGAGGAGATCATCATGGGCATCGAGACCGCCGTCGGGCCGGAGCGCAACCTGCTCGAGCCCACGCCGGAGTCCTGCCACCAGATCGAGGTGCCCACGCCGGTCCTCACCAACGAGGACCTGGAGCGCATCCGCGCGCTGGACGGGGGCCCCGCCAGCCGGCGCTTCCGCGCCATCACCATCCCGGCCCTGTTCCCGGTGGCCGAGGGCGGCGCCGGCCTGCGCAAGGCCATCGAGGACATGCAGGTGGTCGCCTCCGAGGCCATCGCCGAGGGGCACAACCTGCTCGTCATCTCCGACCGGGGCCACGACGAGTGGGACGCGCCCATCCCGGCCCTGCTCGCCGTCTCGGCGGTGCACCACCACCTGCTCCGGGAGGGCACCCGCACCCAGGTGGGCATCGTCCTCGAGTCGGGCGAGCCCCGCGAGGTGCACCACTTCGCGCTGCTCATCGGCTACGGCGCCAGCGCGGTGAACCCGTACCTGGCCTTCGAGACCATCCACGACCAGGTCCGGCAGGGGCTCATCCCCGGGCCGGCGGCCAAGGCCGAGCAGAAGTACATCAAGGCCGTCAACAAGGGGATCGTGAAGGTGATCTCCAAGATGGGGATCTCCACCATCCAGAGCTACCACGGCGCCCAGGTCTTCGAGGCGGTGGGGCTGAACCAGGACTTCGTCGACGAGTACTTCACCTGGACCGCCAGCCGCATCGGCGGCGTGGGCATCGACGTCGTCGCACGGGAGGTGAAGGAGCGCCACTACCGGGCCTACCCGCCGCGCGCCATCCGGCACACCACGCTGGGAACGGGAGGCCAGTACCAGTACCGCTCCGACGGCGAGTACCACCTCTTCAACCCCGAGACCGTGCACCGGCTCCAGCACGCCTGCCGGACCGGCAGCTACGCCGCCTACAAGGAGTACGCGAAGCTGGTGAACGACCAGTCGCGCACCCTCTGCACGCTGCGCGGCCTCATGGACCTCCGCCCCGGGGCCCGGCCGGTGGCGCTCGCCGAGGTGGAGTCGGTGGAGTCGATCCTGCGGCGCTTCAAGACCGGCGCGATGAGCTACGGCTCCATCTCGCAGGAGGCGCACGAGGCGCTGGCCATCGCCATGAACCGCATCGGCGGGAAGTCGAACACCGGCGAGGGGGGAGAGGACCCGGCCCGCTTCGTCCCGGACAAGAACGGCGACTCCCGCAACAGCGCCATCAAGCAGGTGGCCTCGGCGCGCTTCGGGGTGACGAGCGACTACCTCGTCCACGCCCGCGAGCTGCAGATCAAGATCGCCCAGGGCGCGAAGCCGGGCGAGGGCGGGCAGCTGCCCGGCCACAAGGTCTACCCGTGGATCGCCAAGGTGCGCCACTCCACCCCCGGGGTGGGGCTCATCTCCCCGCCGCCGCACCACGACATCTACTCCATCGAGGACCTGGCCCAGCTCATCCACGACCTCAAGAACGCCAACCGCGGCGCGCGCATCTCGGTGAAGCTGGTGGCCGAGGTGGGCGTGGGCACCATCGCCGCCGGCGTCGCCAAGGCCCACGCCGACGTGATCCTCATCTCCGGCTACGACGGCGGCACGGGCGCCTCGCCGCTCACCTCCATCAAGCACGCCGGCATCCCCTGGGAGCTCGGGCTCGCCGAGGCGCACCAGGTATTGCTCCTCAACAACCTCCGCTCCCGCGTCACCGTGGAGGCCGACGGGCAGCTCAAGACCGGCCGGGACGTGGCGGTGGCCGCGCTGCTCGGCGCCGAGGAGTTCGGCTTCGCCACCGCGCCGCTCGTCGTGCTGGGCTGCATCATGATGCGGGTCTGCCACCTCAACACCTGCCCGGTGGGCGTGGCCACGCAGGACCCCGAGCTCCGCAAGCGCTTCACCGGCGACCCGGCCCACGTGGTGAACTTCATGCGCTTCGTGGCCACCGAGCTGCGCGAGTACATGGCGGAGCTGGGCTTCCGCACCGTCGACGAGATGGTGGGCCACCCGGAGCGGCTTGAGATGCGGCGCGCCGTCGACCACTGGAAGGCGCGCAACCTCGACTTCTCCCGCATTCTCTTCCAGCCCAAGGTGCCGAAGGAGTGGGGCCGCACCTGCCAGATCGCGCAGGACCACGGCATCGAGCAGTCGCTCGACGTCACCACGCTCCTCGAGCTGTGCCGCCCCGCCCTGGAGCACGGCCGCAGGGTCGAGGCCACCGTGCCGGTCCGCAACGTGAACCGGGTGGTCGGGACCATCACCGGCAGCGAGCTGACCCGGCGCTGGGGTCCGGACGGGCTCCCCGACGACACCATCCGCCTCACCTTCCAGGGCTCGGCCGGGCAGAGCTTCGGCGCCTTCGTCCCGCCGGGCATGACGCTCGTGCTCGAGGGGGACGCGAACGACTACATCGGGAAGGGGCTCTCGGGCGGGCGCATCGTGGTCCACCCGCCCCGCGGGTCCACCTTCGTCGCGGAGGAGAACGTGGTCGTCGGCAACGTGGCCTTCTACGGCGCCACCGCCGGCGAGGCCTTCGTGCGCGGGGTGGCCGGCGAGCGCTTCTGCGTGCGCAACTCGGGCGTCACCGCGGTGGTCGAGGGCGTGGGCGACCACGGCTGCGAGTACATGACCGGCGGCCGGGTGGTGATCCTGGGACGGACCGGGCGCAACTTCGCCGCGGGCATGTCGGGCGGCATCGCCTACGTGCTCGACGAGGGCGGTGGGTTCGAGAAGGTGGTCAACCGCGAGATGGTCGGCACCGGGCGGCTGGAGGACCCGGCCGAGATCGCGGAGGTGCGCGCGCTCGTCGAGCGGCACGTGAAGCTCACCGGCTCGGCCCGGGGCAAGGCGATCCTCGACGCCTGGCCGGAGATGGCCTCGCGCTTCGTGCGGGTGGTGCCCAACGACTACCGGCGCGTGCTGGAGGCGCAGGCCCGCATGCGGGCCCGCGGGCTCTCCCCGGCCGAGGCGGAGATGGCGGCCTTCGAGGAGAACGCGCGCGACGAGGCGCGGGTCGGCGGCAACTGAGCGAGGACGACGAACACATGGGCAAGCCGACGGGGTTCATCGAGTATGAGCGGGAGCCGGCGCACGACCGCCCGCCCGAGGAGCGGGTGAAGGACTGGAACGAGTTCCACCCGCCCGTGCCGGACGAGACGCTGCGCATCCAGGGCGCGCGCTGCATGGACTGCGGGCTGCCGTTCTGCCACACCGGCAAGCTCATCGCGGGCATGGCCTCGGGCTGCCCGGTGAACAACCTCATCCCGGAGTGGAACGACCTGGTCTACAAGGGGCAGTGGCAGGAGGCGCTCATCCGCCTCCAGAAGACCAACAACTTCCCCGAGTTCACCGGCCGTGTCTGCCCGGCGCCCTGCGAGGGCTCCTGCACGGTGGGGATGAACGGCGACGCGGTCACCATCAAGTCGATCGAGGTCTCCATCATCGACCGGGCCTTCGCCGAGGGCTGGGTGAAGCCGGACCGGCCCCAGGCCCGCACCGGGTACAAGGTGGCGGTGGTGGGGAGCGGGCCGGCCGGGCTGGCCTGCGCCGCCCAGCTGAACCGCGCCGGCCACTCCGTGACCGTCTTCGAGCGCGCCGACCGCATCGGCGGGCTGCTCATGTACGGCATCCCCAACATGAAGCTCGACAAGGGGATCGTGCAGCGGCGCGTGAACCTCATGGCCGACTCGGGCGTGCGCTTCATCACCGGCACCGAGGTGGGCAAGCACGTCGAGGCCCGCCGGCTGCGGAACGACTACGACGCCATCGTGCTCTGCATCGGGGCCACCAAGGCGCGCGACCTGCCGGTGGAGGGGCGCAGCCTCCACGGCATCCACCTCGCCATGGACTTCCTCACCCGAAACACCCGCAGCCTGCTCGACTCCCGCCTCGCCGACGGCCGCTTCATCAGCGCCGCCGGGCGCGACGTGGTGGTGATCGGGGGAGGCGACACCGGCACCGACTGCGTCGGCACCTCGATCCGCCACGGCGCGCGCAGCGTCACCCAGCTCGAGATCCTGCCGCGCCCGCCCGACCGCCGCGCCGCCGACAACCCCTGGCCGCAGTGGCCGAAGATCTTCCGCACCGACTACGGCCAGGAGGAGGCCGCGGCCCTCTTCGGGAAGGATCCGCGCACCTTCGCCGTGAGCACGAAGCGGTTCGTGGGCGACGCGCAGGGGCGGGTGAAGGAGCTCCACACCGTGCGCGTGGAGTGGGTGAAGGACGCCGACGGCCGGTTCGGGCCCCGCGAGATCGAGGGCTCGGAGCAGGTGCTCCCGGCCGACCTGGTGCTGCTCGCGCTCGGCTTCACCGGGCCGGAGCGCGCCGGCGCGGTCACCGAGCTGGGCGTGAAGGTCGACGAGCGGGGCAACGTCTGGACCGACGACGAGAAGGCCACCAGCGTGCCGGGCGTGTTCGCCGCAGGCGACGCGTCGCGCGGACAGTCGCTCGTGGTCTGGGCCATCCAGGAGGGGCGCCGGGCGGCGCGCGGCGTCGACCGCTTCCTCATGCAGGGAGAGAGCTACCTGCCCGGATAGGCGGCGCGCTGCAGGGGCCCGGATTCCCGGGCGAAATATCCATCCTCGCCCGGCGTACGGAGGGGGACCATGGTCCGCTTCCTGCTCTTCCTCCTGCTCCTCGCGCTGTGCTGGCCGCTCGCGCTCCTCGCGCTCGTGCTCTGGCCGGTCGTCTGGATCCTCTCGATCCCGTTCCGGATCCTGGGGATCGCCGTCGAGGGCGTGTTCGCGTTCCTGCGGGCGGTGGTGATGCTGCCCGCCCGCATCCTGGGCGGGGGGCGCGCGTAGCGGCGAGAAGGGCTACTGGGCCGCGAAGGTCCCGCAGGTCGTGGTGACCGTGGCCGAGAAGGCGAAGGTGCCCGGCGTCTGCACCGAGCCCGTACCCGGGGTCACCGCGACGGAGAGCGCCCGCTCCGGGCCGACGGTCACCGTGGCCTCGCCGGATGCCGACGCGTCGGCGGTGTCGGTGGCCACCACGTGGTAGACGCCGGCGGCCTGCGGCGCGGCGTACCCGCCGCCCACGGTCACCGTGCCTCCACCCGCTCCCTCGCGGACGGTCCAGCGGAAGGTGCGACCGGTTCCCGCCGTGGAGGAGGCGGTGAAGGTCGTCGAGCCGCAGGCGTCGAGGGTGACCGAGGCGGGTAGGACCGTGACGACCGGCGTCGCGCCCGTCGGGCCGGTGGGCCCGGTCGGCCCGGTCGGTCCCGTGGGGCCGCCCGCGGCCGGCGCGGAGGCGGCGCACCCCGCCGCGACGGTGAGCGCCGCAACGCAGGCGAGGAGCGATCGGGGGCGGGTGGGGCGCGGCCTCACGGCGCAACCCATAGGACGGAACCCGCCCGGCTTCAACCCCGGGCCGCCGGCCGCTCCGGCGCCCGCGCCACCGCCGGCAGGAGCGTCGCGACGAGCAGCAGTCCCGCCGTCCACGGCAGCGCCCCGGCGTAGGATCCGGTGGCGTCCTTCACCGCCGCGACGAAGGTCGGGCCGGCGACGCCGGCCAGGCTCCAGGCGAGCAGCACCCACCCGTAGTTCACGCCCAGGTGCCGGGTCCCGAACCAGTCGGCGACGAGCGAGGGCATCACCCCGAACCCGCCCCCGTAGCAGAGGAGGACCAGCGCGAAGAGCGTCGCCACCGCCGGGAGGGCGTGGAGCCGGGAGACCAGGAGGAAGGCCGCCACCTGCACGAGGTAGATGGCCGCGAATGCGCCCCGCCGTCCCACCCGGTCCGAGATCGCGCCCCAGAGGAAGCGCCCGAGCGCGTTCGCGAGCGCGATGGTCCCGTACACCCCGGCCGCCAGCGCGGGCGCGGCGCCGGTCCGCTCCCGCAGGATGGGCACGGCGTTCGAGATGAGCAGGATGCCGGCGGTGACGTTCAGGAAGAGCATGCCGAAGGCCGCCCAGAACTGGGGCGTCCGGATCATCTCTCCGGGGGTGAACTGGCCGGGGCCGGCGGTCGTCCCGCCGCCCGCGGCCGCGTCCGGCGCTCCGGCCCCCGTCCCGGCGGCGGGCGGGTTCCGGACCCACCACGCCCCGGCTCCCCCCACGATGGCGAAGGCCACGCCGGAGAGCGCGAAGACCCGCAGGAGGCCCGGGCCGGTGGCCGGGGACGCCGGCCCGGCCAGGACCGGCAGGGATCGCAGCAGGTGCGCCCAGACGAAGGCGCCGAGCCCGAATCCCCCCACGACGAGGCCGCTCCCCAGTCCGCGCCGGTCCGGGAACCACTTGGTGACCGCGGCCACCGGCGTCACGTACCCGAGCCCGAGACCCAGCCCGCCCACCACGCCGTAGGTGGCGCACATCCAGGCCACCCCGAGGCGCGCGGTTCCCAGCCCGGCGAGCAGGTTCCCGGCTCCCCAGAGCAGCGCCCCGGCGAGCGCGACCGGGCGCGGCCCGGCCCGGTCCTGCCATCGGCCGCCCAGGACGGCCCCCACGCCGAGGAAGAAGATGGCGATCGAGAAGGGCGCGGTGGCCTCCGCGCTGGTCCACCCGAACGCGGCCTGCAGGGGCTGGGTGTAGACGCTCCAGGCGTAGACCGTGCCCAGGCACGCCATCAGGGCGACACCGCCCGCGGCGACGGGCCACCGGTTCACGGACGGTGCTTGGCGCGCGGAGCGGGCCCGCGCGGCCGGGCCTTCTCCTCCCGGACGGGCTCGATGCGGACGCCCGGCTGGCGAGGGTCGGGGCGGCGGGCCCGGGCCTCGAAGGCGGCCGCGGCGTCGGCCGCCACCTCGAAGCGGGTCTCGCGGGGGAAGACCAGGATCTTGCCGATCTCGCCCCGGGTGACCTCGCCGCGCCGGCAGAGCAGCGGGAGCAGCCACTTGGGGTCGGCGTTCCGCTCGCGGCCGATGCCGATGCGGAACCAGACCGTCTCGGTGGGAGCCGTCCGCCGCCCGCCCGGCGGGCCCGGGGCGCGCGGCGTCTCGCGCGCGGCGCGGGCCGT
>JBBIOL010000131.1:0-8989 GCA_037443385.1 Anaeromyxobacteraceae bacterium | reverse complement strand
GATGGGCTCCCCCTGTTCGCCTGGGGGGTCTTCCATCGTGCGGACCAGCAGGCCAAGGGCGTCGAAGTGGAAGCCAGGATGGCCGAGCACTCCGCCCTCATGGTGCGCCTGGAGGGCCTCGCCGCTGCGATGCCCCCACTCTCGGTGAAGGCACTGGCCCTGGATGGCAAGGCATTGCAGCGGCTGGCCGGGCGCCCAGGGGGGCCCTGGCTGGGGGCGTTGCAGATGCGACTCCTGGAGGCAGTCCTGGAAGATCCGGCCCAGAACACCCCCGAGCGGCTGGAGGTCCTTGTGCGGCAATGCCTTTCCTGACGAAGATGCCCGGCGGGCGCCGGGCATCGGACGCGCCTTCGCCTTCGAGGGCTGGCCCGGCCACGATCCGGCGCGGACGCGGGCCGTCCGGGAGCGGCTCGCGGCGCTCTCCCGCGACCCGCCCTGCGCGGTGCTCGCCTCCGACCGGAACGGCGGCGCGGTCCGGCTCGCCGGCAAGAACGCCGCCGCCGCCGGGATCGCGGAGCGGGTGCGCGTCGAGCGCAGGGATGCCGGCCTGGTCGTGCCGCCGCCCGGGCCGGGCACGTGCCTCGTCAACCCGCCCTACGGGATCCGGCTCGACCGGGACGTGGAGGGGTCGTGGCGCGCGCTGGGGACGCTGGTCGGCCGCCTGCGCGGCTGGACGGTGGGGGTGCTGGCCGGGGACGCGGCGCTCGCGCGGTTCCTGCCCGGCCGCCCGGCCCGCAGCCTCGAGGTCCAGAACGGCGGGATCCGCTGCGCCCTCCTCGTCTACCGGCCGTGAAGCTGGCGGTTTCGCCGGGAAATCCGGCGCTGTCCGGGCGTCACGCGATCGTCACGCGGCCTACATGCGCCGTACACGTCGGGTGGACAGGATCCGGCCGTGAGCGAGACGAGCGAGACCGCATCCCTGGCCCTGGCCGCGACCGCGGCGGGAACCGACGGACCGGGCGGCCCGGCAGCGCCGGACTTCCCCCTGCCGGTGGGACGGCTCGCGCGGCTCCTCGCGATCGACGAGCGGCTCCTGGTCTCGGCGCGGCGCCTTCACGGACCGTGGCGCACGCGCCTGGCGAGGGCCCTCACCCGGGCCGGCGACACCTCCACCTGGACCCTGGTGGTCCTCGTGCTCCTCGCCGCCGGGGCACCCTTCACCGTCCTGGGGGCCCGGCTCGCCGCCGCCGCGCTGCTCGGGACGCTCCTCTCGCAGGCCCTGAAGCGCTCCCTGCTCCGCCCCCGCCCCACCTCCGCCATCGTGGGGTTCGAGGCGCTCTCCGAGAACCCGGACCGCTTCTCCTTCCCGTCGGGGCACACCACGGCCGCCTTCGCCGCGGCGGTGGCGCTGGCCGGCGCCCCGGCCGGCATCGGCCCGGCGGCGCTCCTCCTGGCCTCGGGGATCGCCCTCTCGCGCGTGTACCTGGGCGCCCACTACCCGCTCGACGTCGCGGCGGGCGTGGCGCTGGGGTCGATCGCCGGCGGCCTGTCCCGCGCCCTCCTGGCCGGCCTGGGGATCTAGTCCGCCGGGCCCGGCTCCGGCTCGCCGTCGGCCCCGATCCGCTCGACCCGCACCTCCACCTCGAGCTTCTCCGGACCCCCTCCCACGAAGATGGTCCCGGCCGTGGGCGCGGTGTCCCGGTAGCTCCGCCCCACCGCCACGCGGACGTGGTCGGTCTGGGTGAGGATGCCGTTCGTGGGGTCGAACCCCTTCCAGCCCGCCTCGGGGAGGAAGACCTGGGCCCAGGCGTGCGACGCCTCGGCCTGCCGCTGGTTGGGGTTCCTCGGGCCGGTCCAGAGGTAGCCGCAGACGTAGCGCGCCGGGAGCCCCAGCAGGCGGGCCAGGCACATGAAGAGGTTGGTGAAGTCCTGGCAGACGCCGCGCCGGTTGGCGTAGACCTCGAAGGGCGTGGTGAACACCGTGGTCGCACCCGGGGTGTACTGGTACTCCCGGAAGATGGACTGGTTGAGGTCGAGCAGCGTGTCGATGAGATCGAAGTCGTTGCGGACCGCGAAGCTCATGGCGTACTCGCTGAGCTCCTGCAGCTCCGACTCGGCCAGCTCGGGCGGGAGCAGGAACGGCTGCAATACTTGTTGGTGCCAGGGCATCCAGGTGACCGGGATCTGGACCCGCTGGCGCAGCGGCCGGTAGGCGAGCGGATCCACGTCGAGCACGTCGACCCGCGAGGTGGCCGTGATGGTCATCTCGGTGTACGGGGTCTCCACCTCCATGCGGCGGGCCCGGTTTCCGAAGACGTCCTCGTAGTCGCGGTGCGGCCCCTCCACCGAGACGCGGAGCTCGTGGTCGAGCAGCCGCTGGAGCCGGTCCTGGACCGGCTCCAGCTTGAAGACGTGGCTCGATCGCTCGATGGGCTTCTCGTACCGGTAGGTGGTGCGGTGCACCACCCGGTAACGGCGCGGCTCGGCCCGGGCCGGCCGCGGCATCTGGTGGCGCTGCGTCCCGGGCAGGACCGGGCCGGCCTCCCCGGCCAGCGGCGGCGACAGGATCTCCCGCACCGCGCCCTGCCGGAGCAGCACCAGGTGCCCGGGCGGCACCGCCCGCCACGCGCGTTCCTCGTCGTTCACCCGGAGCGGATGGGAGCTCACGACCACGCCCTTGCGGGCCTTCACCCCGCGCTTGCCGAGATCCACCACCAGCTCGCCGTCGCCGAGCACGAGCCGGTCGTAGGGCGGCAGCACCTCCCACATCCAGATGCCGGCGCTCTCCCGGTCGGCGTAGACCGCCACGTCGTGGCCGTCGGTGAGCACGCAGGTCAGGTTGCCGCCGTCGTTGAGCTTGCCCAGCCAATCGAGGAGCACGCGCGGGTCGGCCTCCCCCAGGCTGCGCCAGCCCCGCTCGGCGAGGCGGTTCATGAGCTCGCAGAAGAGCAGCTCGGTGTCGGTGCCGCCCACCGGCTCGAAGGGCGCGCCCGGGCGGAGCTCGAGCCGGCTGCGCAGCGACCCGGCGTGGCCGAAGAGCCAGTCGCGCCGGCCCCAGGCGCGCAGGAACGGCTGGGTGTTGGCGTCGGAGATGGCGCCCCAGGTGGCGCGCCGCACGTGGAGCAGGAAGATGGAGGATTCGAGGTGCTCCCAGGCCTTGATGAGCTCGGACCGGATCGATCCCGACGGGGGCGCCGGCTCCTTCAGCACCGCCGCGGCAGGCTCGCCGCCCGGGTAGTAGCCGATGCCCCACCCATCCGGCGGGACCTCCCCCTGCGAGAGACACCGGAGATCGAAGGAGGGCGCGAGCTCGCCCTCGAATGACATCGCGAGGAGGTTGGGCATCGGGGTGGGGGCGCGGGGTCACTGGGCCGACGTGTCGGCCACCGGCGCCGCAGCATACCCCAGGAGCTCGCTGCCGATGATCCCGGCGATGGCCGCGGTCTCGTCGACCACGTGCGTGAGCAGCTCGTGCAGGCCGGCCACGTCGAAGTCCCGGTCGAGCCCGGCCACCCAGTCGGCGAGCGCGCGCAGCCGCGCGGCGCTCCGGGCGCCGGGCAGGTCCACCTCGGCGGGCGGGCGGAGCCGCTCGAAGCGGGACACCGCGGCCCGGAGCGCGAAGCGGACCGAGCGGGGGAAGATGGGGTCCACCACGAGGAACCGGGCCACCGCCGCGGGGGTCACCCGCCCGCGGTGCACCTTCATGAAGGGCTCGAAGCCGGAGCAGGCCCGCAGGAGCGCGAGCCAGAGCGCGGTCTCGATGACCTCGTGGGACCCCAGCGCCCGGAAGGCGTGGTGGTGCACGTCGAGGATGCGCGAGGTCTGCCCGGCCCGCTCCAGCATGACCCCGAGCAGCATGAAGTGCATGGCGTCGTCGAAGAGCATGGTGCCCCGCACGATGCCCTGCAGCGACTGCACCGAGGTGCGGATGCGCCGGTAGAAGGCGTGCCGGTCCTCGCGCCACTCGGCCCGCGCCCGCGGGCTCCCCATCCAGAGGTAGAGCGCGTTCAGGGCCTCCCAGGTCTCCAGGCTGACCACCTCGCGGATGGAGCGCGCGTTGTCCCGCGCGGCGCCCAGCGAGCGGCGGATCGACGAGGGGTTCTCCTCGTCCCAGGTCATGTAGTCCTGGACCCGCTCGCCGTCGTCGGTGCGCCCCTGGCCGGCCCGGGCGTAGCGCTCCTCCTCGCCGGACACGATGATCACCGGAAGCCAGACGTGGCGCGGGCTGAGGCCCACGTCGAGGGCCAGGTTGCGGGTCACGCCCAGCACGCGGGCGGTGGACTCGGCCCGCTCGAGGTAGCGGCCCAGCCAGAAGCAGTGGTCGGCGACGCGGGAGATCATGCGGCCTCCGGCTTCTGCACCCAGGTGTCCTTCGAGCCGCCGCCCTGGCTGGAGTTCACCACGTAGGAGCCCTCGACCAGCGCGACGCGGGTGAGCCCGCCGGGCAGCACCCAGGGGCCGTCGCGCCCGTTCAGGACGTACGGGCGCAGGTCCACCCGGCGCGGCTCCACCGTCCCCTTCCCCTCCACCCAGGTCGGGCAGGTGGACAGCTCGAGCCGGCGCTGGGCGATGTACTTGCGCGGCTCGGCCTCGACCCGCCTGCGGAACTCGGCGATCTGGGCCCGGGTGGCCTGGGGGCCCATGAGCATGCCGTAGCCGCCCGCCTCGTCCACCGCCTTCACCACGAGCTCCCCCAGGTGGTCGAGGACGTACTTCCGGTCCTCCTCCCGCGCGCAGACCCAGGTGTCGAGCTGGGCCAGCAGGGGCTCCTCCGAGAGGTAGTGGCGGACGATGTCGGGCACGAAGGGGTAGACCGCCTTGTCGTCGGCGACGCCGTTCCCGGGGGCGTTGGCGAGCGCCACGTTGCCCTTCGCCCAGGCGCGCAGGACGCCGGGAACGCCCAGCAGGCTGTCGGGGCGGAAGACCTCCGGATCGAGGTAGGTCTCGTCGATGCGCCGGTAGATGACGTGCACCGGGCGCGGGCCGCGGGTGGTGCGGCAGAAGACCCGGTCGCGCTCGGTGAAGAGATCGGCGGGCTGCACCAGCTCGAGACCCATGGTGCGGGCGAGGAAGCTGTGCTCGAAGTAGGCCGAGTTGTACGGGCCGGGAGTGAGCACCACCGCGGAGGTCTCGTCCGGATCCACCGGCGACACCGAGCGCAGCGACTCGGCGAGCCGGGCCGGGTAGGCGTCGACCGGCTCGACGCGGGCGGCGTCCAGGACCTCCGGGATGACCCGCTTGGAGATGATCCGGTTCTCGAGGACGTAGGAGACGCCCGAGGGCGTGCGCAGGTTGTCCTCGAGCACGCGGAAGGTGCCCCGGGGGTCGCGCACCAGGTCGATCCCGGCGATGTGGATGCGCACGTCCCCGGAGGGCCGGACCCCGCGCAGCGGGGGGAACCAGGACTTCGATCCCAGCACCAGGTCGGCGGGGAGCTTGCCCTCGCGGAGGATGCGCTGGTCGCCGTACAGGTCGGCGAGGAACAGCTCCAGCGCGCGCACGCGCTGGACGAGCCCGCGCTCCAGCGCCGCCCAGTCGGGCGCCGAGATCATCCGGGGCACGAGGCAGAACGGGAAGATCTTCTCCGTGCCGCGGTCGTCGGAGTAGACCGAGAAGGTCACGCCCTGGTTGAGCAGCGCCCGCTCGGCCAGCCCCTGGCACACCGCGAAGGCGGAGCGGGTGTGGATGCCGAGCACGTCGAGCGCCCGCTTGAAGGCGGGGCGCGGTGCCCCACCCTCGGTGAAGAGCTCGTCCCAGGTGCCGGCGAGGCCGGCGTAGTCGGAGAGGAGCGGCGTGGCGGGGTCCATGGGGGCTCCGTCCGTTCTCAGGTGGGCAGCGCCGCCGGGAGCCGGCGCAGGTCCAGGGTGAGCCGCGCCGAGGGCGCGCGCAAGGGGGTGCGGAAGCGTCCGGGCCGGACCAGGACCCGCTCGCGCCGCCGCCGCTCCGCCTCGGCGTCGTCGGCGGGCAGGCCGTCGTAGGCCCCGCCACCGGGCTTCCATCCGTGCAGCTCCACCCGGACGGCCTCCCCGCGCCGCTCCCATTCGAGGACCAGCGGGTCGTGCGGCCCCAGGCCGGGATGCAGGCCGGGCCGGGGGGCGAAGGCCCGGTAGCGGACCGCCCCCACGTGCTCCGGGCCCCCGGCGGCCTCGAGCGGGACCTCCACGCCCTGCGCGGCCAGGCGCCCGGGCGGCGTGCCCGGGGAGGAGACGAGCAGCTCGAGCCGCTCCGAGCTGGCGTCGACGAGCCGGGCGGTGGAACCCTCCTGCGAGGCCACGTCGCCGAGGAGCGGCCAGAAGTCGGGGGCGCGGCGCACGGTGAGCGTGGCGCCGGCGAGCTCGACCCGTGCCACCTCGGGCGCCTCCGGGGCGAGCCAGGAGAGGAGCCTCCTTCCCGGCGCGACGCCGTGCTCGGCGAGGTCGCGCACCACCTCGGCGAGGTCGCTCGAGAGCGCGTGCGGCAGCGAGGCCCGATCGTGCAGCTCCGGCCCCCAGTCGAGCAGCGGCTCCTCGAAGGGCGCGCGCGCGAGCCGCGTGGCCACCGCCCGGAAGAGCGCACCCAGGGCGAGCAGTCGCTCCGGGGCGCGCGGCATGCGCAGCGCGCGCAGCTCGACCACGCCCATGCGTCCGCGCCCGGGCAGGTGCGGGTTCCAGAGCTTCTCCACGTTGAGCTCGGCGCGGTGGGTGTTCCCCGACGCGTCCACGAGGAGCGGGGCGAGCGACTCCCAGAGCTCCTCGGGCCCGGCCGGGTCCCTCCCCGAGAGCCGGTCGAGCGCCACCCCCAGCTCGTCGAAGCGCTCGCGCACCCCCTCGTCGGGACGGGGCCCCTGCCCGGCGCTGCCCACGCACTCCGGCGCGAAGGCGTAGGAGAGGGACGGGTGGTGGTTCAGGTAGCGGACGAGCGACGGGAGGAGCCGGGGCCGCAGGAAGAAGGGGCTCCGCTCCGGCGACGGGCCTCCCAGCGTGATCTGCCCTCCTCCGCCGGAGTCGCCGGCGTGGCCGTTCCAGCGGAACCGCTCGGGCGAGAGCCCCACCGCCGCCGCCGCCGCGTAGACCGCGCCCACGTGCTCGGCGAAGGTGACGAGGTCCGGCGCCGGCGCCAGGTTCACCTCCACCACGCCCGGGTCGGGCGCCACGGTGAGCCGCCGCTCCCCCGGCCCTCCCCGCGGGAGGTAGGTCGCGCCCAGGCAGAAGCGCGGCCGGGGCTCCCCGGGGTACTGCCGGCCCGGCAGCCGCCCGATGGCGTGGCTCGCGGCGATCCGCGCGAGCAGGTTCCCGAGCAGCGCCGCGGCCCGCTCCTCCTTGTCGCCTCCCTCCGCCATCCACAGCCAGTGCGGGTCCTGGGAGGAGCGATCGGTGAAGGTGGGCTCGGCCCCGAGCCAGATCTCGAGGCCGGCCCCCCGGAGGGCCTCGTCCTGCGCGCGGCACTCGGCGAGGAGCTCCTGCATCTACCCGTCCTCCTCCGCCTCCTCCGGCTCGGGCATGGGGCGGTCGCCCGCGTGCCGGCGGAGGTCGAGCGTGTGGGGATACTCCGGGTGCGGGTCCGCCACGCGCGGACGGGAGGGCCAGGGGAGCGGGCCCTCCGCGGTGAAGCGGGCCGCGCGACGGGCCGCGGCCTCGAAGCGGGTGAGCGGAGGGGCGTCGTAGGCGCGCCCCTCCGGGTGCCAGACGTGGTACGCGCAGGCCCCCACCGAGCGGCCGGCCCAGCGGTCCCAGAGGTCGAAGCGGAGCGGGTGGTGGATGCCGAGGTGCGGCTGGAGCGAGGACGGCGGGGCCCAGGCCCGGAACCGAACCCCGCCGACGTGCTCCCCGGCGGTGCCGGTGGCGCGCAGCGGGACGGTGAGCCCGTTCACGAGCACGTCGAATCGCTCCGGCTCGAACCCCTCGACGCGGACCTCGACCCGCTCCATGGAGGAGTCCACGAAGCGGGCCGTGCCGCCGGCCCCCGGCTCCTCGCCCAGGACCGGCCAGGGCTCGAGCGCGTTGCGGACCTCGACGGACACCCCGCCCACCTGCAGGCGCCCCACCACCGGGCAGCGGAACTCGACGAAGGGGCGGTAGGCCTCGCGGGGCAGCCCCACGCCCCGCGTCTCGAGGAACGCCAGCACGTCCTCCATGTCCCGCCACAGCCAGAAGGGCAGGAGGAAGCGGTCGTGCAGCGCGGTGCCCCAGCGCACCAGCCCGTGCCGGTAGGGCTCCCGGGCGAACGCCGCCACCAGCGCGCGGGCCAGGATGGCCTGGGCGGCCGCCATGCGGGGGTGGGGCGGCATCTCGAACGCCCGCAGCTCCACGAGCCCCTGGCGCCCGTGGGGGCTGCGCCAGTCGAAGAGCTTGTCGATGCAGATCTCGGCGCGGTGGCCGTTGCCCGCCACGTCGACGAGCAGGTTGCGGAGCAGCCAGTCGCCCAGCCAGGGCGGCGCGGGCTGCCCGCGATCCGACAGGCGCGCGAGCGCGATCTCGAGCTCGTGGAGCGCGTCGTGGCGCGCCTCGTCCACCCGGGGCGCCTGGGAGGTGGGGCCCACGAAGAGCCCGGTGAAGAGGTACGAGATCGACGGGTGGTGCTGGGCGAAGGTGACCAGGCTCCCGAGCAGGTCGGGGCGGACGACGAAGGGGCTCTCGAGCGGCGTGGGGCCGCCCAGGGTGACGTGGTTGCCGCCGCCGGAGCCCTCCTGCCGCCCGTCCAGCATGTACTTCTCGGCGTGCAGGCCGGCGTGCAGGGCGGCGTCGAAGACCTGGACGGCCTGCTCCGCGAGCGCCCGGCCGCTCCGGGTGGGCTGCACGTTCACCTCGAGCACGCCCGGGTCGGGCGTGACCGAGAAGCGGATCACGCCGGGGCCCCAGGGTGGCGGGTAGCCCTCCAGCTTCACGTCGAGGTCGGTCTCGCGCGCGGCCGCGTCCACCGCCCGGACCAGCTCCACGAAGTCGGCCGCGGTGGCCAGCGGCGGCAGGAACACGAAGAGCTCCCCGTCGCGCGGCTCCACGCAGAGCGCGGTGCGCACGGCGGGCAGCGCGGGCGGCGCCGGGCGGACCGCGGCGGGCCGGCCGCTCCCGGT
>JBBIOL010000130.1:0-9034 GCA_037443385.1 Anaeromyxobacteraceae bacterium | reverse complement strand
CTTCCGCAAGAACCGCGCGATCCTCGAGGGCGCGCCGGCGTAGGCGGCCTGCTAGCGCCCGCGTCCCGGGAAGGAGATCCCTTCCTCGGGGCAGCGGGTGGCGCAGCGGTCGCAGGTCGCGCGGCAGTCCTGCGGGCGGGCCACCCGGGCCTGCCGGTCGTGGCGCCCCATGGCGAAGACGCCCGCCGGGCACTCGTCGAGGCAGGTGCCGCAACCGCGGCACTCGCCCGCGTCGATGCTGGGCGCCCAAGAGACCCCGCCGTGCGCGCCGGTGCCGCCGTGGGGAGACGCCGGCGCGGGTGCGGCGGACGCGGGGCGGGCCGGGGCGCCCGTGGCCCCGTCGCCCTTCCGTCCGATGCCCAGCGAGTCCCAGAGTCCCATCGCGCTCCCCTGCCCTCGAACCCGGGAACCTAGCGGATCCTTCCCCCGATCGGAAGGCGCGCCGGGGCCGGCGCGGCCTCCGCGCGCGGGACGGGGCCCGCCCTTGCGGACGACCCGCCTTCGTGGAAAGTTCCCGCCCCGCCATGGCCCAGTACGTGATGTCGATGTTCCGCGTCAGCAAGGTCGTGCCGCCGAAGCGGCAGATCATCAAGGACATCTCCCTGTCCTTCTTCCCCGGAGCCAAGATCGGGCTCCTCGGCCTGAACGGCGCCGGCAAGTCCACCGTGCTCCGCATCATGGCGAGGCAGGACGCCGAGTTCGACGGGGAGCTCACCCACCAGGCGGGCATCCGGATCGGCTACCTGCCGCAGGAGCCGGTGCTCGATCCGGCGAGGACCGTCCGCGAGGAGGTCGAGTCGGCGCAGGGGGACGTGGCGGCGGCGCAGAGGCGGCTCGAGGAGGTCTACGCGGCCTACAGCGAGCCCGACGCCGACATGGAGAAGCTGGCCGAGGAGCAGGCCCGGCTCGAGGCCGTCATCGAGAACGCCGGCGCCGACACCGGCAACGCGCTCGAGATCGCCGCGGACGCGCTGCGGCTGCCCCCGTGGGACGCGAAGGTGGCCCACCTCTCCGGCGGCGAGAAGCGCCGGGTGGCGCTCTGCAAGCTGCTCCTCGGGAAGCCGGACATGCTGCTCCTCGACGAGCCCACCAACCACCTCGACGCCGAGTCGGTGGAGTGGCTCGAGCAGTTCCTCACCCGCTTCCCGGGAACGGTCGTCGCCATCACCCACGACCGCTACTTCCTCGACAACGCCGCGGAGTGGATCCTGGAGCTCGACCGCGGCCGGGGCATCCCCTGGAAGGGGAACTACTCCTCCTGGCTCGAGCAGAAGGAGCAGCGGCTCGAGGTGGAGGCGAAGCAGGAGAGCGCCCGCATCAAGGCCATGAAGCTCGAGCTCGAGTGGGTGCGCCAGAACCCCAAGGCGCGGCAGGCGAAGAGCAAGGCGCGCCTGGCCCGCTTCGAGGAGCTCTCCTCGTTCGAGTACCAGAAGCGCAACGAGACCCAGGAGATCTTCATCCCGGTGGCCGAGCGGCTCGGCGAGCAGGTGATCGAGTTCCACGGCGTGTCGAAGGGCTTCGGCGACCGGCTGCTCGTGGACGACCTCTCCTTCACCATCCCGCCCGGCGCCATCGTGGGGATCATCGGCCCGAACGGCGCCGGCAAGTCCACCCTCTTCAAGATGATCACCGGGGTCGAGAAGCCCGACTCCGGCACGGTGGTGATCGGCAAGTCGGTCAAGCTCGCCTTCGTCGACCAGAGTCGCGAGGACCTCTCGTCGGGCAAGACCGTCTTCGAGGAGCTCTCCGGCGGCAACGACCTCATCCAGGTGGGGCGCTACGAGATGCCGAGCCGCGCCTACATCGGCCGGTTCAACTTCAAGGGGGCGGACCAGCAGAAGGTGGTGGGCACGCTCTCCGGGGGCGAGCGCGGCCGGCTGCACCTCGCGAAGACCCTCATGAAGGGGGCGAACGTGCTGCTCCTCGACGAGCCCTCCAACGACCTCGACGTGGAGACCCTGCGCGCGCTCGAGGACGCGCTGCTCGAGTACGCCGGCAGCGTGCTCGTCATCAGCCACGACCGGTGGTTCCTGGATCGCATCGCCACCCACATCCTGGCCTGCGAGGGCGACTCGCGCTGGTCCTTCTTCGCCGGCAACTACCAGGAGTACGAGGCCGACAAGCGGCGGCGCCTGGGCGAGGAGGGGGCGAAGCCCCGCCGCATCCGCTACAAGCCGATCCGGCGGTGACCCCCGCCGCGGCCGGCGCTAGACTCCCGGGCGTGACCGACATCGAGCGGCGGATCGAGGAGGGGCGCGCGGCGCTCCGCAGGCGCTTCGGCGAGGCCATCCGGGCCACACCCTCGCTCTCCGACCGGGAGCCGCTGGGAAGCGGCCCGGCGAACCGGCACGGCATGCCGCAGGTGCCGCCGAAGCAGAACGTGCTCTCCACCTGGCCGGTGCTGGACTGCGCCGACCAGCCGGTGATCGGCACCGAGCGCTGGGAGCTTCGCGTCGAGGGGGAGGTGGAGGAGCCGCTGCGCCTCCGCTGGGACGACCTGCTCGCGCTCCCGCAGGCCGAGGACGTCTCCGACTTCCACTGCGTCACCGGCTGGAGCCGGCTCGACATGCGCTGGGAGGGGGTGCGATTCGAGACGCTCGCGGCGCTGGCGCGCCCGACGCTGGCGGCCACGCACGTCATGTTCCACGCCTACGACGGCTACTCGACGAACCTGCCCATCGAGGAGGCGCTCAAGCCCGACGTGATGCTGGCGCACCGGGTGGACGGGGAACCGCTCCCGACCGAGCACGGCGGGCCGGTGCGGGTGGTGACCCCGCAGCTGTGGGCCTGGAAGGGCGCCAAGTGGGTGCGGCGGGTGGAGTTCATGCCCCACGACCGCCGCGGCTACTGGGAGATCCGCGGGTACTCCAACACGGCCTGGCCGTGGCGGGACGACCGCGACTGGTGAGCCGCGCCGGGCGGCGGGCCTACTTCTTCGCGAAGCGCCGGTAGAAGCCCACGATCTCCTTCGCCGCGTCCTTCCACTCGGCGGTCTCCGGGACGTCCCCCTCCTCGGGGCCGTCGATCCAGATCCCGCCGCAGGACTCGCAGGTGTCGTAGTGGAGCGACTTCTTCTCGCCCCCCGCGATCTCCACCAGGTCGACCTGGCAGGCCGGGCACTGCCCGGCCATGACGTCGGCGTTGAGCCAGCCGCCGATGGAGGTGAGGGCCGGCAGGTTGCCGTGGACCAGGAACCGGTTCACGTCGGAGACGTCCACCCAGAGCCCACCGCAGTCGGAGCACCTCTGCATGACGCTGTCGTCACCGGCGATCTCCGTCATCTCGACGCTGCAACGTGGGCAATCCATGAGGATTGGTCCTCCTCCAGGACCGGTTCCGCGGGGGTGGGGGTGGGGTTCGCTCGTCGGGAAGCGCTTCGGGGATGATAACGGGGAGGTGCTTCGCGGATCAACGTCCGCTCGCGGATCCGCCCTCCACGACCGACCGCAGGGCCGAGACCAGCCGGCGCAGCCGCTCGGCGTGGAGCTTCAGCGCCACCCGGTTCACCACCAGCCGGGCGGAGACCGCGAGCACGGTCTCCTCCACCACGAGCCCGTTGGCGCGGAGCGTCTCGCCGGTCTCGGTGATGTCCACGATGAGGTCGGCGAGGCCGAGCGACGGCGCCACCTCGATGGAGCCGTGGAGGGGGATGATCTCGGCGGGGATGCCCTTCGCGGCGAAGTGGCGGGCGGCCAGGTTCACGTACTTCGTGGCCACGCGCGGGGCCACGCCGCGCGGCAGCGGGCGGGCGTCGCGGGGCCGCCCCACGATCACCTGGCAGCGGCCGATGCCCAGGTCGAGCGGCTCGTAGAGGTCGCGCGGCTCCTCGCGCAGGACGTCGAGCCCGGCAACCCCGACGTCGGCCGCGCCGTGCTCGACGTAGCTCGCCACGTCTGCGGCGCGGATGGAGATGAAGCGGAGGCCGTGCTCGGCGGAGTCGGCGGCGAGCTTGCGGGTGTTCTCGAGGAGCCGCTTGGGCGACACGCCGAGGGCCTGCTCGAAGAGCGCCGAGGCCTCCCCGAGCAGCCGCCCCTTGGGGATGGCCACCGAGAGGATCTCACCCGCGGCGGCGCGGCTCACGCGGCCTCCCGGCGGATGCGCGCGCCCAGCGGCGAGAGCTTCTGCTCGATGCGCTCGTAGCCGCGGTCGAGGTGGTAGACGCGGCGGACCTCCGTCACTCCCCGGGCGGCGAGCCCGGCCAGCACCAGCGCCGCCGAGGCGCGCAGGTCGCTCGCCATGACCGGCGCGCCGGAGAGCGCCGCCACGCCCTTCACCACGGCGACCTTGCCGTCGACGGCGATCTCGGCGCCGAGGCGCTGCAGCTCGAGCACGTGCATGAACCGGTTCTCGAAGACGGTCTCGGTCACCACCGAGGAGCCGTCGGCGAGGGCCAGCAATACCATCATCTGCGCCTGCATGTCGGTGGCGAAGCCGGGGAAGGGCGCGGTCCGCACGTCCACCGCGCGGGGCCGGCCGTCCCCGCGGACCCGGATCCCCCCGGGGACGGCCTCGAGCGCGGCGCCGGTGGCGCGCAGCTTCTCGAGCAGCGATTCCAGGTGATCGGGGCGGGCCCCGTGCACGGTGACGTCGTTGCCGGGGAGGGCGCCGGCCACGAGGAAGGTGCCGGCCTCGATGCGGTCGGCGATCACGTCATGGGCGAGCGGGCGCAGGGAGTCCACGCCCTGGATGCGGATCTGGTGCGTCCCGGCCCCCTCGATGCGCGCCCCCATGCGGACGAGCGCCTCGGCCAGGTCGCCCACCTCCGGCTCGCGCGCGCAGTTCTCGAGCACCGTCTGCCCCTCGGCGAGCGCCGCGGCCATCATCACGTTCTCGGTGCCGGTCACCGTCTCCTTGTCGAAGGTGAAGGTGGTGCCGCGCAGGCGGCCGCCCGGGACGCGCCCCTCGACGTAGCCGTGCTCCAGCGTGAGCTCGGCGCCCAGCGCCCCGAGCGCCTTCAGGTGCTGGTCGATGGGACGGGCCCCGATGGCGCAGCCGCCGGGGAGCGACACCCGGGCCTTGCCCCAGCGGGCCAGGAGCGGCCCGAGCACCACCACGCTCGCGCGCATGGTGCGGACGAGTTCGTACGGCGCCTCCGGGTTCACCACCGCCGGCGTGCGCACCCGGACCGTGGAGGGCGCGGCCGGGTCGCGCTCGAAGGCGCAGCCGGCGTGGGACAGCAGCCGCCCCATGGTGCGGACGTCGGCCAGGTCCGGCACGTTGCGGACCACGTGCTCGCCCTCGGCGAGCAGCGCGGCCGCCACCACCGGCAGCGCGGCGTTCTTGGCGCCGGACACCTGCACCGCCCCGAGGAGCGGCGCGCCGCCTTCGATGAGGATCTTGTCCATGGAGGGGGTTCCGGAGGCGGCGATTCTAGGCCGGGCCGGCGAGGCGCGCCACCACCCAGCGCGGGAGCCCGGCGAGGTCGCGCCCGACCTCGACGCCGACGAGGCCGGCCTCCCGGCACAGCCCGGGGAGCGGCCCGGCGTGCGACTCGTGCATCTCGACGACCAGGGCCCCGCCCGGGCGGAGCCGGGAGGGCGCCCGGGCGAGCAGGCGCCGGATCACGGAGAGGCCGTCCGGTCCCCCATCGAGCGCGAGGCGGGGCTCGCGGCGCACCTCGCGCGCGAGGCCGTCGATCTCGGCCGCCGGCACGTAGGGCGGGTTCGACACCACCACGTCGAAGCGCTCCGCCGGCCCGAGCGGCGCGTCCAGGTCCCCCTCGAGGAAGGTCACCGCCGCCCCGAGCGCGGCGCCGTTCTCCCGCGCCACCGCCAGCGCCGCGGTCGAGATCTCGGTGGCCACCACGCGCGCGTCCGGACGGGCCAGCGCCGCCGACACGGCGATGCAGCCCGAGCCGGTGCAGAGGTCGAGGAGCGCTCCCCCCGGGGGGAGGAGCCCGAGCGCCGCCTCCACCACGAGCTCCGTCTCCGGGCGGGGGACGAGCACGTCCGGCGTGACCCGGAAGTCGTGCGCCCGGAAGGCGCGGCGGCCGGTGAGCCAGGCGGTGGGCTCGCCCGCGGCGCGGCGCCGGACCAGCTCGCGGAAGGCGGCGAGCTCGACCGGACCGAGCGGCTTGTCGAAGTCGAGGTAGAGCCGGACCCGGTCGCAGGAGAGCGCGTGCGCGAGCAGGATCTCGGCGGTGAGCCGGGGCGCGTCCACGCCCCCCCGCGCGAAGAACCCCTGCGTCCAGCCGAGCAGCCGGAGCGGGGTCCAGGCCTCCTCGCTCACCCCGCCTTCCCGGCGGCCCGCGAGGCGTCGCTCCGCGACGCCTCCTTCAGGGCCTCGGCGGCGAAGTGGGTCCGGCAGGCGTCGATGACGTCCTGCACGTCCCCGTCCATCACCGCGGGGAGGTTGTGGCGGGTGTAGTTGATGCGGTGGTCGGTGAGCCGGTCCTGCGGGAAGTTGTAGGTCCGGATCTTCTCGGAGCGGTCGCCGGTGCCCACCTGGCTCTTGCGGGCGGCGTCGCGGGCGCTGCGCTGATTCTCGGTCTCGATCTCGAAGAGCTTGGCGCGCAGCATCTTCATGGCCATGGCCCGGTTCTTGGTCTGGCTCTTCTCCTGCTGGCACTTCACCACGATGCCGGACGGCTTGTGGGTGATGCGCACCGCCGAGTCGGTCGTGTTCACGCTCTGCCCGCCCGAGCCGGTGGAGCGGAACACGTCGGTCTCCAGGTCGGCCGGGTTCACCTGGACGTCGATGTCCTCGGCCTCGGGCATGACCGCCACGGTGACCGTGGAGGTGTGGATGCGCCCCTGGGCCTCGGTGGCGGGGACGCGCTGCACCCGGTGCACGCCCGACTCGAACTTCATCCAGGAGTAGACGGCGTCGCCGGAGATGGTGACGGTGGCGTCCTTCACGCCGCCCAGCGTGCCGGCCGAGAGGTCGATGACGTCGCAGCGCCAGCCGCGCCGCTCGCCGTAGCGCAGGTACATGCGCAGGAGCTCGGCGGCGAAGAGGCCCGCCTCGTCGCCCCCCGCGCCAGCCCGGATCTCCACGATCACGTCCTTGTCGTCGCTGGGGTCGCGGGGGATGAGGAAGACCTTGAGCTGCTCCTCGGCCGGCTCGACGCGGGGACGGAGGGCGGAGAGCTCCTCCTTCGCCATCTCGCGGATGCCCTCGTCGCTCTCGGCCAGCATGGCCTCGTTGTCGGCGATCTCGCGGGTGAGCTCCCGCCAGGCGCGGAGCGCCTGGACCGTGGGCTCGAGGCCGGCCCGCTCCTTCGAGACCTTCTTGAATCGCTCGCCGGAGGAGGCCACCTCGGGATCGGAGAGGTGGTGCGTCAGCTCCTCGAAGCGACGCTCGATGGACTCGAGCTTCTGGAGGACCTCGGGGGACAGCATGGGAGCGGTTACTTACCCCCACCGTCCCCCGGGGGCAAGGACGCGCCGCCCGCTTCCGGCCCGGGCGCGACGGGCGGCCGCGGCGCGCGCCCCGCCTCGTGGAGCGCGCGCCGGAGCAGGTACTCGATCTGCCCGTTCAGGCTGCGCAGGTCGTCGTCCGCCCAGCGCTGCAGCTCACCGAGCACCCGCGGGTCCATGCGCAGCAGGAAGGGCTTCCGCTCGGCCACGCGCGCCGCCTAGTAGAGGGTGCCCGCGTTCACGACCGGGTGGGCCGCCCGCTCGCCGCAGAGCACGACGAGCAGGTTGGAGACCATGGCGGCCTTGCGCTCGTCGTCGAGCTGCAGGGTGCCGCTCGCGAGCAGCCGCTCGAGCGCCATCTCCACCATGCCCACCGCGCCCTCCACGATGCGGGTGCGGGCGGCGATGATGGCGGCCGCCTGCTGCCGCTGCAGCATGGCCTGGGCGATCTCCGGGGCGTAGGCGAGGTGGCTGATGCGGGCCTCCAGGACCTGCACGCCGGCGGCCTGCACCCGCTCCTCGACCTCCTTCAGGAGCTGCTCGGCGACGAGCGCGGTCGACCCGCGCAGCGAGGTCTTCTCGTCGTCGTGCGCGTCGTACGGGTAGCGGGTGGCCAGGTTGCGCAGCGCGGCCTCGCTCTGCACCCGGACGTAGTCGGCGTAGCTGTCCACCGAGAAGACCGCCTCGGCGCTGTCCACCACCTTCCAGACCACGATGGCGGCGATCTCCACCGGGTTGCCGTCGAGGTCGTTCACCTTGAGCTTCGAGGACTCGAAGGAGACCACGCGCAGCGAGACCTTCTTCTTCGTGTAGAACGGGTTCGCCCAGCGCAGCCCGGGATCGCGCGCCGAGCCGACGTACTGGCCGAAGAGCTGGAGCACCTTGGCCTCGTTGGGGTTCACGAGGAAGAAACCGGCGCAGAGGAACGCGAGCAGGGCGACGAGCAGCCCGGCCGCCGCGATCTCGAGGGGGGGCCGGAAGCCCTTCACGAGCGTCACGAGCAGGTAGACGGACGCGGCGATCGCGGGGACCAGCACGAAGAGCACCGGGATGCCGGCGGGGGGATGCAGCTCCTTTTCACGGATCATTTTGGTTTCTCCTGAGGCTGATGTCGAAATGATATCATTTCGACATCGTCATTCGAGTCCCGGACGGGTACATGCAGGAATCCTCAAGCTTTACGGGGCTCACGGCGCAGGCGAGGATGCTCCCGTGCTCCCCAGGCTCGTCATCCGGCACGCCCGGCTGGTCCGCGACGCCCCGGCGGTCGACGCCACCATCGTCGTCTCCGGCGGCCGCATCGGGCGCGTCTTGCCGGGGGGTGACCCGGTCGCGCCGGAGCCGGGCGACTGGGAGATCGACGCCGCGCACCGGCTCGTCGTCCCGGGCTGCGTGGATGCCCACACGCATCTCGCCCTGGGGGCGCTCCTCCGCTTCGCCGGGATCCCGGCGCGCTACCCCGGATCGCCCCGTGCGCTGCGCCAGGGCTTCCGCCGGCCGGTCGAGGAACGGCTCGCGCCCGCCGACGTCGAGGCGCTCGCCCGGGCGGCGGCGCTCGCCGCGCTGCGAGCGGGCATCACCACGGTCGTGGCCCTGGAGCGGGGCATGCCGGGGGAGGAGCTCGCCACGCTCGAGGCCGCGGAGCGGGGCGTGCGGTCGATCGGCCTGCGGGCGCT
>JBBIOL010000129.1:0-9248 GCA_037443385.1 Anaeromyxobacteraceae bacterium | reverse complement strand
ACGCCGCCCGCCGGGGTGCCCGCGGCGACGCCGGTGCGTGCCCCGGCCGCTCCCACGGCCCGCGCCGAGGTCACGGCCGACGCCGGCGACGTGGCCCTCGACACCATCTTCGAGGACGAGGGCATCACGGCCTCGTTCCCCTCGGCTCCGGCCTCCTCCGCTCCGGCGCAGACCGCCCCGTCCCAGCCACCGGCGGCGGGCGCGATCTGGCCCGGCACCACCCTCTCGGCCGCCGACGGGCTGTCCGTGGTCCGCGCGGCGCTGAACGGGCTCTGGCCGGAGCAGAGCCTGCGCCCGGTCACCGAGCGGGTCGTGGCTTCCCTCTCCGCGCCCGAGAAGGGGGCGGCGCAGGGGAAGAAGCTGCCCTTCGACGCGGCGCCGGTCCGCCAGGCCGTGGGCCTGCGCTGGCAGGTCGCCGCCGTGCTCGACTCGTTGCCTCCGGTCGGATCCCCCATCGACCAGGGAGCGGTGCAGGCGATCCTGGTCGGGATCGACGAGGTGCTCGCCGACCTCAAGGTCGTCTCCGACGACGCCGGCCCGGAGACCCTCCGCGCCCTGGAGGGCGTGCGCCACGCGCTCGTGAAGGAGGCCATCGACCTCACCGAGGCGCTCCAGCAGGTGGCGCCGGCCGGCGTGGTCGAGGAGATCACCACGAGCCGCAAGGCCCGCCGGACCCACATCGAGGCCCGGACCCGCGTGATCCGGGCCTCGGCCCCGGTCGACGACGGCCCGCGCCAGATCCCCTGGGGGCTCGTGGTGCTGCTCGTCGTCGTCGCGGTCGGTGCGGCGGCCTACCACGGCTATCGCTACGTGAACCGGCCGCGGCCGGCGCCGTCGTCGGTGGCGGGGGCCCCGTCCGGCACGGTGGGTGCGGTCACGCCAGCCGGCAAGGTGGTGGCGGCCCCGGCGGGCGTGAAGGTGGATCCGAAGGAGCTCGAGAGCTTCCGGAACCTCGAGAAGGCCAAGGGAAACGAGGTGCGGGAGATCCTCCCGAACACCTTCGTCGTCGTACCGGCGGGGTCGCCGCCGGAGAAGCCGGGCGGACGCGCCCCGGCGAACGAGCAGGGAGCGAAGCCATGAAGAAGCCAGGACGCCGGACCGCTCGCGGGTTCACCCTCATCGAGCTCATGATCGTGGTGGCGATCGTCGGCATCCTCGCATCGGTGGCCATCCCGGAGTACCAGCGGGTCATCTACCGCTCCCGCATCGCCGAGCGGGAACCGGTCATGGGGTCCATCGCCAAGGCCGTCGAGGACGTGGTCCTGAACGGGACGCCCAACCCCGCCGCGGGCGCCGACAACCCGGCGGTGCCGCCCGCGCTCGGGGCCAACAAGCGGCTCTGGGTCCAGTCGCAGGACGGCTGGAAGGACCTGCCCCTCGTGATCCAGGGCGGGGTCTACTGCAGCTACCGGTACTTCTTCACGGGAGCGGGAACGACCCGCCAGCTCAACGTCCTCGGGACCTGCGACGTGGACGCCGACGGCGTTCCCAGCACCCGCCTCAACGTCTACGACGACCGGGGAGAGTCCTTCATCTGGCGCGAGGACCTGTCGACCCCGGCGGGCGACAGCGGCGTGTACTGATCGCGACGCCCTTCGCGTCCGGGTTGCCGCCCCCGGCCCGGCGCGGCAGACTCCGGGCATGCCCGACGCCCCGGCGAGGCGCATCGACGAGCTGAGGTCGAGGATCCGCGAGGCGGATCGCGCCTACTACGTCGACGACGACCCCATCCTCTCCGACGCCGAGTACGACCGGCTCATGCGCGAGCTGGTCTCCCTCGAGGAGGCGCACCCGGCGCTGCGCACCGGGGATTCCCCGAGCCAGCGCGTCTCCGGCACCCCGTCCGACCGGTTCGAGAAGGTGCCCCACCGGGAGCCCATGATCTCGCTCGCCAACGTGACCGGCGACGGCGAGCTCGACGAGTTCGACGCGCGGGTGCACCGGCTGCTCGACCTGCCCGCCGGGGAGCCGGTGGAGTACGTCTGCGAGCCCAAGCTGGACGGCCTCGCGGTCGAGCTGGTCTACGTGCGCGGGGAGCTGGTGCAGGGATCCACCCGGGGGGACGGGACGGTGGGGGAGGACGTGACCCGCAACCTCCGCACGGTGGGGTCGCTCGGCGCCAACGCCGGCGTGCTCGCCGCCCTGCGGGGGCCCGCGCCGGAGCGGGTCGAGGTGCGCGGCGAGGTGCTGCTCGGCAAGGAGCACTTCGAGGCCATGAACCGGGTCCTGGCGCGGCAGGGGCAGGCCCCCTTCGCCAACCCGCGCAACGCCGCGGCCGGCTCGCTCCGGCAGCTCGACTGGCGCGTCACCGCCACCCGCCCGCTCTCCTTCGTGGCCTACGAGGCCCTCGCCCCCGGGGGGCCGGCCTGGGAGACCCACTGGGCGAAGCTCGAGGCGCTCGCCGCCTGGGGCTTCGCCGTCAACCCGGAGAACCGGCGCTGCCGAGGAATCGCCGAGGTGAAGGCGCGCAAGGAGGAGATGGCCGAGCGCCGCTTCTCGCTGCCGTGGGACACCGACGGGCTCGTGGTGAAGGTGGACGACCTCGACCGGCAGCGCCGGCTCGGGGCGGCGAGCAAGTTCCCGCGCTGGGCGGTGGCGTACAAGTACCCGCCGCAGGAGGAGACCACGCGGGTCGAGCGGATCTGGGCCTCGGTGGGACGCACCGGCGTGCTCACCCCGGTGGCCGAGGTGACGCCGGTCCGGCTGGGCGGGGCCACCGTCTCCCGCGCCACCCTGCACAACGAGGACGAGCTCCGGCGCAAGGACGTGCGCATCGGCGACGTGGTGCTCATCCGGCGCGCCGGCGAGGTGATTCCCGAGGTGGTGAAGTCCATCCCCGAGCGCCGCACCGGCGAGGAGCGGGAGTTCGTCTTCCCCGAGCGCTGCCCGGAGTGCGGCGCGCGCGTGGTCCGGGAGCCCGGGGAGAAGGTCCACCGCTGCACCGGCGCCGCCTGCCCGGCCCAGCTGGTGGGGAGGCTCACGCACTTCGCCCAGCGCCGCGCCCTCGACGTGGACGGGCTCGGGGAGGCGGTGGCCGCGGCGCTCGTCGCGAACGGCCACGTGCACGACTTCGCCGACCTCTACCGCCTGCCCGCGTCCACCTGGGAGGAGATGGAGATCGCCGAGACCCGCACCGGCTCCCGGGTCAAGCTGGGCGCGCTCCGGACGGCCACCATCCAGGAGGCGCTGGCACGGTCGAAGGGCGCGCCGCTGCGCCGGTTCCTCCTCGGCCTGGGGATTCCCCAGGTGGGCGAGGCCACCGCCGCCACGCTGGCCCGCCACTTCGGCTCGCTCCCCCGCTTCCTCGCCGCCAGCGAGGAGGACCTCCTCGGCGTCCGGGACGTCGGGCCGGAGACGGCGCGCCAGATCCGCGGCTGGCTCGACGAGCCGCAGAACCGCGGCGTCGTCGAGCGGCTCGTCGCGGCGGGGCTCCGGCCCGCGCCGGAGGAGGCGCCGCGCGGCGGGGTCTTCGCCGGGAAGACCGTGGTCCTCACCGGCGGCCTGGCGGCGCTCTCGCGCGACGAGGCCAAGGCCGAGATCGAACGACGGGGGGGGAAGGTCTCGGGCAGCGTGTCGCGGAAGACCGACCTCGTCGTGGAGGGAGAGGACGCCGGGTCGAAGGCGGAGAAGGCCCGCGAGCTGGGCGTGCGCACCGTCGGCGAGGCCGAGTTCCTGGCCCTGCTCGCGGAGCGCGAGCCGTGAGCCCGGCGGGGCCGGTCCGCTCCCGGATGCGGATCTCCGGCGTCGTGCAGGGCGTCTTCTACCGGCAGTCCACGGCGGACGAGGCGCGGCGCCTCGGTCTCTCCGGGACGGTGCGCAACCTCGAGGACGGCGCGGTGGAGGTCGTCGCCGAGGGGCCCCGCGCGGCGGTCGAGGCGCTCGCGGCCTGGTGCCGGCGCGGACCGCCGGCGGCGCGGGTGGACGAGGTGCGGGTGTCGTGGGAGCCGGCCACCGGGGACCCGGGTCCGTTTCGCGTGGTCCGCTGACCGGGCGGACGGGCGGCCGGCTTGCCCCCCCGCTCCCCCCCGTGCTAGGTCCCGATCCCCCCGGCCCCGCCCTCGCGCAGGCCGCGACCCAGGGTGACAGGCGGTTCGAACCCGCCACCCGGCGAGAACATGGACCAGCGCTCCCTCGACGAGATCATCCTCGCTGCCCAGAAGCCGTCCCGCTACGTGGGCTGCGAGTTCGGAAGCATCCGCAAGGACCCGGCCCGGGTCCGCCTGCGCTTCGCGCTGGCCTTCCCCGACACCTACGAGGTCGGGATGTCCAACCTGGGCTTCCGGCTCCTCTACCACGCGCTGAACGACCGCCCCGACGTGGCCTGCGAGCGGGTGTTCCTCCCCTGGCCGGACATGGAGGGCATGCTCCGCGAGAACGGGCACCGGCTCTTCACCCTCGAGTCCCGCGCACCGGTGCGGGAGCTCGACGTGGTCGGGATCACGCTCCAGTCGGAGCTCGTGTACACGAGCGCGCTCGCGCTGCTCGACCTCTCCGGCATCCCGCTGCTCGCGGCCGATCGCGGCCCGGCCGACCCGGTGGTGGTGGGCGGAGGTCCCTGCGCGTTCAACCCGGAGCCGGTGGCGGACTTCTTCGACGCCTTCGCGGTGGGCGACGGCGAGGACGTGGTCCACGAGATCGCCGACGCCGTCGTCGGCTGGAAGGCGAGCGGGGAGGACCGGGCCGGGCTGCACCGCCGGCTCGCCGCGGTCCCCGGCGTCTACGTCCCGTCGCTCTTCGCACCCCGCTTCGACGCCGTCACCGGAGCGCTGCTCGCCCTGGAGCCGCTCCTGCCCGGGTACGAGCGGGTGGTCCGGCGGGTGGTCCCGGACATCGACGTCCTCTCCACCTCGGCCTACGAGCACCCGGTCGTCCCCTTCATGCAGACGGTGCACGACCGGCTCCCCATCGAGCTGCAGCGCGGCTGCACCCGGGGGTGCCGGTTCTGCCAGGTGGGCATGATCACGCGCCCCACGCGCCAGCGAAGCCCGGCGACCGTGCTGCGCGTGGCCGAGCAGGGGCTGCGGGCTTCGGGGTACGAGGAGGTGGGGCTGCTCTCGCTCTCCTCCGGGGACTACGCCTGCCTGAACCCGCTGCTCGACGACTTCCTCTCCCGCTACGCGTCGGAGAAGGTCGCGCTGTCGCTCCCCTCGCTGCGCACCGAGACCATGAACGACGCGCTGGCGGAGAAGATCGCCCGCGTCCGCAAGACCGGCTTCACGCTCGCGCCCGAGGCGGCCACCGAGCGCATGCGGGCCGTCATCAACAAGGGCAACCGCGAGGAGGACCTGCTCGCCGCGGTGGAGTCGATCTTCAAGAACGGCTGGTCGCTCCTCAAGCTCTACTTCATGATCGGCCTGCCGGAGGAGCGGGACGAGGACGTGGTCGCCATCGCGCGGCTCGCCAAGCGCTGCCTCGCCGCGGCGCGCCGGGCGCTGCCCCCCGGCCAGGGCTCCGCCGCCATCAACCTGGGGGCGTCCACCTTCGTGCCGAAGCCCTTCACCCCCTTCCAGTGGGAGCCCATGATCCGGCCGGAGGAGACCCGGCGTCGGCAGGCGCTCGTGGCCGCCGAGCTGGGCGGACGCGGGGGCGCCGTCTCCTTCAAGCCGCACGATTCCCGCCAGGCTCCGGTCGAGGGAACGCTGGCGCTGGGCGACCGGCGGGTGGGGACGGCAGTGCTCCACGCCTTCCGGCTGGGCCAGCGGCTCGACGGCTGGACCGAGTGGTTCGACGAGGGGCGCTGGGCCGCCGCGTTCGAGGAGATGCGGCGGGTCCACGGCGTGGGGATGGAGTGGTTCGTCTACCGGCAGCGCCGCATGGACGAGGTGCTCCCCTGGGACCGCATCGACTGCGGCGTCGAGAAGTCGTACCTCATGAAGCAGCTGGCCGCCGCCCGCAACCTGGCCGAGGTCGAGGACTGCGTGCTCGCCCCGTGCTCCGTGTGCGGGGCCTGCGACTACGAGGTGCTGAAGAACCGGGTGCACCTTCCGGAGGACTACCGGAAGGCACCCGAGCCGCCGCCGCGACCCCGGGAGACCCCGGTCCGGACCCATGTCCGGGTGCGATACGCCAAGGAGGGTCGGCTCGTCGCGCTGTCCCATCTCGAGGTGATGCACGCCATCCTGCGCTCGGTCCGCCGGGCGGGGCTGCCGGTGGCCTACTCTCAGGGATATCACCCGAAACCGCGCATCTCCTTCGGCCCGGCCCTCCCGGTCGGAGTCTCCAGTACCGCGGAATTCCTGGACTTGGAGCTCGTCGGGGTCCACGACCCGGTCGGGGTGGGTCAGGCGCTCTCCGCCGCGCTGCCGGAGGGGCTCGCCTTCCTGGACGCCCGGGAGATCGACGCCCGGGCCGCCTCCTTGTCGGAGTCCGTGCGCGCGGTGCACTATCGGGTAGAATTCCCGGAGGGTTGGAGCGCGGAGGCGCTCTCCCGAAGGATCGAGGCCTTTCATTCGGCGGACCGGTCGGTGGTGCGCAGAGCCGCCCCACCCAAGGCCCGCGAGAAGAAGCGAAGAGAGAGAGCGGCGCCACCGAGGTCGCGGGAGATCGATTTGAAGGAGATGGTGACCCACCTCTCGGTCGATGGACCGAGGCGGGTCGCGTTCAGCTTGAAGGCGGATCCGTCGGGAAGCGCGAAGCCGGCCGAGGTGCTGGCGACCGTGTTCGGCGACGGCAGCCCGCCCAGGGGAGTCAAGGTCTTGAAGGAAGGGGTCAGCTTCGCGCGGGTGGCGGGAACGCCGCACGGCTTCCAGCCGCGCTCGCCGCGCTACGCCGACGCCTGAGGCGAAACGATTCGACAACGCCCGGGTGGGCGCCGCGGGTGACGCGGCGCGACCGGGCGCAGGGAATGCGAACTTGAGCCACTGCGCTACAGGCGATCCGCGGCCCCCGGCACCACCGGGATGCCCGCGATCGTGGCCCGAACCGGGCCTCGCCTTCCCCGCGTCCGGACCGGGCAGGCGAGGTCCCACATGGCGGGCAACAGCATCCTGGTGATCAACGCGGCCGGCGCGGAGACGCGCGTGGCCCTGGTCGAGAACGGAACGATCCACGAGTACTACCTCGAGCGAAAGCGCGAGAAGGGGATCGTCGGCAACATCTACAAGGGGCGCGTGGTCCGGGTCCTGCCCGGCATGCAGGCCGCCTTCGTGGACATCGGGCTCGAGAAGGCCGCCTTCCTGTACGTGGGCGACGTCTACGGCGACCCGGACTTCTCCGAGGAGTTCGAACTCACCGAGGGCGAGCACTCGGAGCGGGTGCCCGACGTCCCGACCGAGCAGGAGGCCGAGGAGCAGGAGGTGAAGGCCCTGTCCGGCGAGGCCGCGCCCATCGACGTGCCCGGGGCGGCGGACGTCCCGGTCGCCGAGATGGCGGCGGAGGTCGCGCCCGCCGAGCCGGTGCCGCCCATGGCGGAGGTCGCGCTCGTCGCGCCGGACCGGGCAGCGCCCGACGCCGGACCGGCCGCGCCACCCGTCGCCGAAGCGCCCGGTACCACCGACGCCCCGGCCCCGGACCGCGTTGCCGAGGCGCCGTCGCCCGGAGCCGATCCGGCCACCGAAACGATCGAGCCCATCGCGCTCACCCAGGTGGTCGAGCCCGGCATGGCGATCCCGCCCGCAGCTGGCGAGGGCGCGACGCCGGCCGGCATCGACGTCCCGGGGGCGGCCGACGTGCCCGTTCCCGAGCTCGCCGCCGATCCTTCCGCGCCGGCGGCGCCGGCGGCCGGGGAGGGTCCCGCTTCCGGCCGCGTGGCGGTGAAGCCCGAGTCCTCCTCCCGGGAGGCCCGCGGCGATCGAGGCGACCGCAACCGCCGGGACCGCGACGGAAACCGGGAGGGCAATCGTGACGGCAACCGGGACGGTCGCCGGGGCGGTGGCCGCGGCGGACCGAACGGGCACGGCCACAACGGGCACCGACGGGACGAGGAGCGACGCCCCCGCGAGCAGAAGAACATCCAGGATCTCCTGAAGGAGGGGCAGGAGGTCATCGTGCAGGTGGCGAAGGACCCCATCGGCACGAAGGGCGCCCGCATCACGAGCCACATCTCCATCCCCGGGCGGCACCTCGTCTTCATGCCCACCGTCGATCACGTGGGCATCTCCCGGCGGATCGAGCGGGACGGCGAGCGCCGCCGCCTGCGCGAGCTGGTGGACCGCATGCGTCCGGAGGGAACGGGCTTCATCGTCCGCACCGTCGCCGACGGCGTGGAGGGGGCGAAGCTCGAGGCGGACATCCGCTTCCTCATCCAGGTGTGGAACGAGATCATCCGCGCCAAGGACAAGGTGGGCGCGCCGGCGCTCCTGCACCCCGACCTGGACCTCATCCTGCGGGCCACCCGCGACCTGTTCACGTCCGACGTGAACAAGCTCGTCATCGACGACCGGGAGGAGCACGAGCGGATCCTGCGCTTCGCGCGCGAGCAGGCTCCCCACCTCGAGTCGCAGATCGAGCTCTACTCGGGCCAGGAGCCGGTGTTCGACGCCTACGGCATCGAGCAGGAGCTGAAGCGCGCCGGAGCCCGCAAGGTCTGGCTGAAGAGCGGCGGCTACATCATCATCGACCAGGCCGAGGCCCTCACCGCCATCGACGTCAACTCGGGACGCTACGTCGGCAAGAAGAGCCTCGAGGAGACCATCACCAAGATCAACGTCGAGGCGGCCAAGGAGATCGTCTACCAGCTCCGGCTCCGCAACATCGGCGGCATCATCATCATCGACTTCATCGACATGGACAAACCCCAGAACCGGGACAAGGTGTTCAAGTCCCTGCAGGAAGCGCTGGGGCGCGACAAGGCCAAGACCAACGTCCTCAAGATCTCCGAGCTCGGCCTGGTGGAGATGACGCGCAAGCGGGTGCGCGAGTCGATCACCCGCATGACCACCGAGCCGTGCAGCTACTGCGACGGCAAGGGGCACGTGAAGTCGAAGGTCACCGTCGCCTACGAGATCTTCCGGGAGATCCGGCGCGACTCCCCGAGCTTCCCGGAGCCGGTGCTCGTGGTGAACTGCCACCCCGAGGTGGCCCGCATCCTCCAGAACGCGGAGCGGGACGAGCTCCGCTACCTGATGGACCGCTTCAACAAGACCATCCAGGTGAAGCCGCAGACCGGGTACCACCAGGAGCAGTTCGACATCTACGGCCGCCAGGAGCGGGCCGAGGGTGGCGGCGAGGGTGGCGGTGGCGAGGGACGCGGCGGCGGGCGAGGACGGCGCGACCGCGGCGGCCGGGGTGGTGGTGGTGGCGGCGGCGGC
>JBBIOL010000128.1:0-9309 GCA_037443385.1 Anaeromyxobacteraceae bacterium | reverse complement strand
ACACGGCGAATTCTTACGCCCCACTTGCCCGCGAGGCCCGTGGATCGGACGGTCGCCGCGCCCTACATCGTCCCGCCCGACACGTCGCGCAGCTTCCGCACCGCGTACACGTCGCAGCGCTCCTGGCAGGACGGGCAGACGACGAAGGTCATCTCCTTCACCACGAGCACGTCGGCATGCGTCGCCGCCGGGGCCAGCACCGCGCCGCAGTCCGGGCACTCGAGCGATTCGACCGGACCCGGGCGCGTGAGCACGAGCGACCGCCGCTGCCCGGGCGGGCAGCGGCGGCACTCGATTCCATAGAGCCAGCCCACCTCGCGGACCGGCGGCAGCGCGTCGAGGTCGGCCCCACAGTACTGGCAGGCGTCGGACACGACGGGGTCCTAGCCCGGCCGTCAGTTCTTCGCCACCGACCCCAGCGAGGCGAGGTGCGCGGCCACCGCCGTCGCATCGTCCCGGCTCATGCGGTACTGCGGCATGGGCGGGTCGGGCAGCTCCCCCTTCTGGTCCTTGCCGGTGGTGAGCAGCGTCACGAGCTGCGCCTCCGTCCACCCGGGCAGCCCCGCGATCGGCGGCGCCGCCTCGGCCCACCTCGGCATGGGCACGACGTTCTTGAAGTCGAGCGGCACCCCTGCAGCCAGCGCTCGCGGATGAACTCCCCCTTCGGTCCCCGCGGAGAGTGGCAGTCGCCGCACATGGCCACCTGCTCGACCAGGTACTTGCCTCGGGCCACGTGGGTGCCGCCGGGCTTGCCCTTCGCCTCCGGCGCCGCGGTGGCGATGGTGGCAACGGTTCCTGCGAACAGCGCTGCCGCGGCATCTTCTTTCCGTTCATTCATTCCCCCGGTTCGGGTTGGAGCGTCCACATACGTGGACCGCGAACGTCCATTTCGCCATCCCCATCCGGGTCCTACGCGGACAGTGCCAGGGCCAGGACGCGGCGGGCCGCGTGCAGGCGCGACCAGACCGTGCCCTCCGGGACGCCCAGGATGTCGGCGATCTCCCGGTGGGAGAGACCGTCGATGGCGAAGAGCGAGAGCACGGCCCGCGGCTCGGCCGGGAGCCGCGCCACCGCCGCCACCACGCGGCGCGCCTCGTCCCGGGCGGCCATCTCCGACTCCCCGCCTCCGCCCGACGTCTCCGGGTCGAGGGGCACGCCGTCGCGCCGGCGGCCCCGGACCTGGAAGGCCGCCCGCAGCGCGATCCGGTAGGCCCAGGTCGTGAGCCGCGACGCGCCCTGGAAGCCGGGCAGTCCGCGGTGAACCGCGACGAGCGTCTCCTGGACCGCGTCCTCCGCGTCCGCGCGGCACCCGGTGAGGTGGAGGCAGAGCGCGTGAAGCGGCTCGCGCAGCGCCCGGCAGGCGCGGTCGCTGGCGGCGAGGCGCGCGGCCCCCCCGGCGCGCACGCCGGCCAGGATGCCGGCCTCCTCCTCCGGGGAGAGCTGGGGAAGCCGTCCACCCACTACCGGCGGGCTCCCGTGGCGAGGCCCAGTTCCCGCGCCTCCCGCTCCGCGCGAGGAAGCTTCACGCGGCGCAGGTACAGCCAGGCACCCGCCATCGGCACCGCCAGCCCGCCGTAGTAGACCGCGGCGTCGAAGGTGGCCGGGCGGCCGGTGAGCGCCTTGTAGAGGAGGAAGACGACGATGGCGGCGACGGCCCACTGCATCCGCCTCGCCCAGGCCAGGTTCGCCGCGACCATGTGCCGCCACGTGTCGAGCATCTCCCCCCGGTCCACGAGCGCGACGAGCCGCCTCCCGGAGTAGGCCGAGACGAAGGCCACCAGCACGAGCATCACCACCATGGCCGGCAGCACCCGGACCATCCGGTCGGCGCGGAAGGCCGGCGGCGTGGAGAGCCAGACCATGCCGGCCATCCAGGCCGCCGTCACCACGGCCGCCGTCAGCATGCGCAGCGTCGCGTGGACGCCGCCGCGGATCCCCCGCTCCACCCGCTCCCAGTCCACCTGGGCCGCGGCTTCGCTCGCTTCCGTCGCCATGGTCGCCTCCGAGCGGCGCGCGTGGGCCTCGTAGGCCCGGCAGCGCTCGCACACGGCGAGGTGCTCCTGGAGCGGCGCCCGCCCGGCCTCGCCGAGCGCACCGTGCAGCCGCATCTCGATGGCGATCTCGAAATCGTCGCAGTCGGCCATCCGTCACCTCGCCTCCGGAACCTTGGTGGCGGGAGGCGCGGATACCTTCACCGCACGCCCCGAAAAGGGCAAGGGCGGTGCCGGCGGTGCGGTCCGGACCGCCCGTCAGGAGGCGCGGCCGGGTGCCTGCCCCAGGCGGTCGGCCTCGGCGACGCCCGCGACCCAGGCCTCGGCCTGGGTGGAGAACCAGCGCTCGAGCCGCACGCCGTCCACCGCGACCGTCCAGCGCTGCCCCTCGAGCCCGATCCGGAGCTCGTGGGATCCGGCCAGGAACGTGGAGGCCGTGGGCGGGAGCCCGGCCGGACGCGCGGACGCCGCGGGGCGCCCGGGAGGCCTCCGCGCGTTCCTCGGTCCCTCCCTCGAAGGGGGCGCACGCAGGCTCACGACACACGGGAGACAACGCAGCGAGCCGGATCGGACAGGCAGGCCGGGGCGCGGGCACCCTCTCGTCGACCCCCGGTGAAACGAAGGGGGGCCGCGCCGCCTGGCGCGACCCCCCCCGGGAACCTGGAGGCACCGCCCGGATTCGAACCGGGGAATAAGGGTTTTGCAGACCCTTGCCTTACCACTTGGCGACGGTGCCGTCGTCGGCGGCGGTTGTAGCGGACGACCGGGACGCCGTCAACGCCGTGGTCCCCGGTCCCGGCGCGAGAGGACGCCGGCCCGCGCCACCCGCACCCCCCGTGCGCGCAGGGCCGCCACGAGCAGCGGCAGCTCGGCCTCGGCCATGGGCGAGAGGCCGTGCACGGCGTGGAGGGCGACCGCCACGCCGTCGCGCGCCCGGTCGATCCGGACCTCCAGGCTCCGGCCCAGCTGCACGGTGACCGACGGGGCGGCCCCGGCCTGGACCAGCAGTGAAACCCGCTCCACGGCGCGGGCCAGCAGGGCCGTGGCGGGTGCGGAGGGCGGCTGGCCCGGCGCCACCCCCGTCCGCCCGGAGGACGCGGCCCCGGCGTCGCCCGGCCCGGGCCCCGCCGGACCGGGGGCGAGCATCCCGGCGAGGAGCGCGTCCAGCGCACCCTCCGTCGCCGGATCGGGGATGCGCGGGAATCGGTTCCCGCTCCCCGCCGCGCCCCCCGACTTCGCGGCGCCCGACCACGCTCCGCCCGGTCCGGGCTCTCCCCTGACGTGCATGGACCGCCCCGGTGCAGGATCCGGACCTCGCCGCCGGCGCTCCGCCACGGGGCCCCGCCGCCCCGCGGAGGCCGCCGCGCGACCGCACCGTCCGCGCCCGCTCCCGCGGCGGGCTGGACTACACTGCCCCCGCACATGCGCCGCGCCGCCCTGCTTCTCCTGGTCCTCGCCATCTACCTGCCCGAGCTCGGCAACTCCGCGTCCGGCACCCACCCGGACGAGGCCTGGCACCTGGGCACGAGCGCGGAGATGCAGGCCAGGGACGCGTGGTTCACCCCCACCCTCGACGACGTGCCCAACTGGTACAAGCCGCCCCTCTTCTACTGGTCGGAGCGGGTGGCCTACGGGATCCTCGGCACGAACCTGCTCGCCGCCCGGCTCCCCTCGGCGCTCGCCTTCGTGGCCGTCGTCCTCCTCGTCCTCGCGCTGGGACGCCGGATGTACCGCGAGGAGGCCGGCCTGGCCGCGGCGCTCCTCACCGCCACCGCCTTCGGCTGGGTGAAGTACGCGCGGCTCGCCATGATGGACGCCCCCATGGCGCTGGGCCTGGCGCTCGCCGCCTACGGGACCTGGCGCGCCAGCGAGGAGGATCGCCCGCCCTGGCTGCTCCTCGTGGGCGGCGGGGCGGCCATGGACTTCCTCGTGAAGGGTCCGGTGGGCGCGGTGCTCGTGCTCCTCCTCTCCGGGGGCTTCCTCCTCGTCCGGAACCGCGCGCTCCTCCTCTCCCGGTGGACCGCCGCCGCGTTCCTGCTCGGCGCGGTGGTGGGCCTCCCCTGGTACGTGGCCTCCTTCGCCGTGCACGGGCAGGCCTTCTACGACTTCTTCGTGGTCGCGCAAAACTACGACCGCTTCATGCACCCCTGGACGCTGCGCGGCGAGGCCACGCTGCTCCTCGGCTTCCTCGTCTTCTCGCTTCCCTGGACCTTCCTCTTCCTGGCCGGCCTCCGCTCGCTCCCCTCCTGGCGCGAGCCCTCGGTGCTGCTCCCGCTCGCCTGGATCGCGTCGGTGCTCGTCACCTTCACCGTGCCCTCGCTCAAGTGGCCCCACTACGGGCTGACCGCGATCCCGCCGGCCATGCTCCTCGCCGCCCGCCTCCCGCCCCCCCGCTGGGCGCGCGCGGCCACCGCGGGCGTGGCCGCGCTCCTCGCCATCACCGCGCTGCTCGCGCTCCGCTGGCCGCTCCCGGCGGTCCCCGCGCTGGCGCTCGGGGGGGCCGGGGTGTCGTTCGCGGTGGCGGCCGCCCTCTCCTTCCGCGGCCGGATCGCCCCCGCCGCCGTCGCGGCCGGGGTCTCGTTCGCGCTGGTCGCCGGCCTGGTGGTGCCGGGCGTGAACCCGCCGGCCCTCCCTCCGGGGGGGCTCCCGGAGGCCACCGGGCGCAGCCTCTGGGTCTACGACGCCACACCCGGCCTCTTCACCCTGGCGGCCGGCCGCCCCGTCCGGCGAGCGTGGGACGCGCCCCAGGCCGAGCGGGCCCTCCAGGATGGGGGCGCCCTCATCGTGAGCGACGCACAGCGGGCCCGCCTGTCACCCATGGTACGAGAACGCCTGGTGAACTTGGCGCGCTGGCGCCGGATCCCGGGCTACCTCCCGGAGGCGCGGGCCTGGCGGTCCTGGCGCGACCGGGACCCCGACGCGCTCTACGAGTGGATGTCGGTGGTGGCCGTCGGAGGACCCGCGGGGACGCCCTCTCCGTGAAGTTGTTTGAAGGTCCGGCCGACCCGGAGGGGTCCCGGGCCCCAAAAAGGAACCTGCCCGGCCCCGCGCCGCTTGATACACGTAGAGTCTATGGACCTGCTGACCCGCTTCGCGACCAACGTCCGCCGCCTGCGCGAGAAGAAGAAGTTCTCCCAGAAGGCCCTCGCCGACAAGGTGGGGATCTCGGTCTCCTACGTCTCCATGCTCGAGCGCGGCCAGCGCTCGCCGCCGCTCGAGACCATCGAGAAGATGGCCAAGGCGCTCGGCGTGCCGGCCGCCTCGCTGCTGGCCGGCCGCTAGGCCGCCGCCGCGCGCTTCCGACCCGGGGGACCCTCGAGGCCCGCCCCGGGACCCGCCTGCCTCCGCCACGCCAGGGAAGTGCCCGTTCCCGCTTCCGGGGCGGGCGGAGCCGTGCCCGCAGACCGCGTCACTTCCCCAGCGTGCGCGCTCCGGGCCGCCAGTCGACCGGGCACTTCTCCCCGGTCTGCAGCGCCTCGAGCACGCGCAGGGTCTCCGACACCGACCGTCCGATGGCCGTGTTGTGGAAGCAGGCGTACTGCACGACGCCGTCGGGATCGATGACGTAGGTGGCCCGGGTGGCGATCCCCCGGTCCTCGAGCAGGGCGCCGTAGTCGCGGGCGATGCGCTTCGTGATGTCGGACACGAGGGGGATGGCGAGCTCGCCCAGCCCGTGCTCGATCCAGGCCTTGTGGGAGTGCACCGAGTCCACCGAGCAGCCCAGCACCCGTGCGGAGAGCGCCTCGAACTCGCGGTTGCGCTTCGAGAACTCCAGGATCTCGGTGGGGCAGACGAAGGTGAAGTCGAGCGGGTAGAAGAAGAGCACCACCCACCTGCCGCGCAGGTCGGAGAGCGTGACCTGCCCGATCTCGCCCTTGCCGGAGGCGACGGGTGCGGTGAAGTCGGGAGCCTTCTCGTAGACGCGGACCATGGCGACCTCCTCGTGGAGGGGGTCGAATAGCGGCGCGGCCGCGCCCTTTCAACGCCCGGCCGGCGGCGCCTCCGCCGCGGAGGGCGACGGCTTGGCCGACCGGGTGGCGTCGGCCGGCTCGTCGGAGAGCTGGAGCGTGCGCTGGAAGGCGCGCCGCGCCGCCTCCTGGTCCTCCAGGGTGACGACGTAGCGCGGCAGCTGGCTCCGGTGAAAGTCGAGGTGCCGGACCTCGTCGGGCCCGATCGCCTCCCGGCAGAGGGCGGCGGTCGCCCCGTCGCCGCGCCCCTCGCAGACCTCGGCGAGGAGCGCGTTGCGGAGCCTCGCCACCCCCTCGCGCGCCAGCCCGGCGGCGAGCCGCTCGGCCGGCGTCTGGAGGCCGCGCAGGTAGCGGAAGAGCGGCCCGTGCGTGCGGGTGCGCGGGTCCGCGAACGGGTCGGCTCCCAGTTCCCGGGAGCGGTCCGCCATGACCTCGAAGTGGCGCGCCTCGTCGCCGACCTGCCGCGCAAACCCCAGCCGGAGGTCCAGGTCGGGCTCGTCGGCGAGCCAGAGCGCGGCGATCTCGGCGGTCTCGATCTCCTCTCGCAGCGCCGCCGCGAGCATCTCGACGACGGGCGTGCCGGCGGCGGCGGCGGCCCGACCCTGCTCCCCCAGCCGGGCGAGCGCCCGGAGCAGCTCGCGCTCCAGGTCGTCGACGAAGGCCGTCGGATCGAGCGCCGGTCCGCGGGCGTGCGACGAGCCCTCGGGCTCGAGCGGCGCGGACAGCGGGACCGGTGCGGGGCGCATGCCCCCATCCATACCAGGGTCAGCGCGGGGGACGCGAGGCGAGGCGCCGGGCCCGGCGGGCCTGGGCAGCCTCGTGCCGCTGCCGCTCCGCGTCGGTCTCGGGACGGATCCCCGGCACCGGGGCCGGGCGGTTGTCCTTCCCGAGCGAGACGAAGGTCAGGAAGCCGTCGCAGCAGCGTCGCCGGACGCCGGTGTCGGGATTCTCGTCGAACACCTCGACCTCGACCTCCATGGACGACCCGAAGGCCGCGTTCACCCGTGCCTGGAGGATGGCCACGTGGCCGAGCCGCACCGGCGCCTGGAACGTGAGCTCGTCCATGGCCGCCGTGACCACCGGGGTGCGGGCGTGGCGGCGCGCCGCCATGGCCCCGGCGAGGTCCATCCACTGCACGATGCGCCCCCCGAAGACGGTCCCCAGGTTGTTCGCGTCGGTGGGCATGGCGAGCTCGGTCATCTCGACCCGGCTCTCGGAGGGCGGCCTCGACGGCGGGCTGGACATGGCCCCAATCTAGCCCGGATTCCGCCCGGCCCGCCCTCCCCCTTCCCCGCGTCAGCCCGGGATGCTATCGGGGCGCATGGCGCTCGACGTCATCCTCATCGACTGGGCCCGGGACCCGCTGCAGAAGCTCTACGGGGCCTACCGGACCTGCTACAGCCCGAAGACGCCGCGGGAGGTCTGGGGCGAGATCCAGGACGGCACCATCTCCCCCGAGAAGATCCGGGCCTTCATCGGCGAGCGCCTCAAGACCGGTCACGCCTCCCCGCTCGAGCAGGTGGTCTTCTGGTTCGGGATCAGCGGCGTCTCCCGCTCCCTGTCCCACCAGTTCGTGCGCCACCGCATCGGCATCAGCTTCGAGCAGCAGTCGCAGCGCTACGTGAAGTTCAAGGAGGACCGGCTCGAGTACGTCCGCCCCCGCACCTGGGAGAAGGCGGGCATGGCCGACGACTTCGACCGGCTCATGGCGGAGGTGACACGGATCTACCAGGACGCGCTCGCCCGGGGCGTCCCCGCCGAGGACGCGCGCTTCGTCCTGCCCAACGCCGCGCCCACCAACTTCCAGGTCATGGTGAACTTCACCGAGCTCCTGCACATCGCCGACCTCCGGCTCTGCTGGCGCGCCCAGTGGGAGATCCGGCACATGGTGGCGCTGATGCGGCGCGAGGTGCTGAAGGCCGTCCCGGAGATCGGCGGGCAATTGCAGCCCAAGTGCGGCGACCGGCGGATGGGCTACTGCGACGAGCCGCTCGACGAGTGGAGGCGGTGCCCCATCGGCAAGGTCCGCCCGCACAAGGAGCAGCTCTTCGAGATCCTGGAGCAGCACCGGCACGGTTCGGCGGCCCCGCTCCGGGAGGCCGACATCCGCGCCGTCGAGGACGCGGGGAACGAGGACTGACGTGCGGATCGTGGTGACCGGCGCGTCCCGCGGGATCGGGCTCGAGCTGGTCCGCCAGCACGCGGCCCGCGGCGACGTCGTGCTCGCCACCTGCAGGCGGCCGGACGCGGCCCCCGCCCTCGCGGCGATCGGGGCCGCCCACCCCGGCGCGGTGCGCGTCGACCGGCTCGACCTCGACGACCCCGGGTCGATCGCGGCCGCCGCGGCGGCGGCCGCCCGATGGCCGGGCGCGGTGGACCTCCTCTGGTCGAACGCCGGGGTCTACCCCGGGATGCCGGGCACCTCCCTCTCCGAGGGGCTGGCCGGCAGCCTCACCCGCGAGGACGGTCTCGCCATCCTCGCCACGAACGCGGTCGGGCCGATCCTCGCCGCCCAGGCCTTCCTGCCGCTCCTGCGCTTGGGCGATCGCCCCCGCATCGCCGCCCTCTCCTCCGGGTACGGATCGGTGTCGCAGAACCAGGGCACGCCCTACTGGTACGGCGCGTCCAAGGCCGCGCTCAACATGCTGCACCGCTCCCTCGCGTTCGATCCGGCGGCGCGCGGCGTCGTCGTGCTGTCCCTCTCCCCGGGCTGGGTGAGGACCGACATGGGCGGCCCCGGCGCGACCACCCGCGTGGAGGACTCGGTGGAGGGCATGATGCGGGTCGTGGACGGGGCGACCGCCGCGCAGAACGGGCAGTTCCTCGACTGGCGCGGCCGCTCGGTGGCGTGGTGAGCGCCGGCGCCCGCCCGAGCCGTCCGCCCTGGGTCCCCGCGCACCCGGCACTTTCGCTTTCGCTCGGGCCGGGAGTCTGCTAAAGAAGTCTCCGTCCTCCTCGTGGGTGCGCGTCGGCGCGGCGATGGGGTTCCGGTCAGCTCCCCGCTGGTCGTCGGACACAGGGTCCGGCGCGCGGGTGAGCGGTCCGCAGCCGGTGGCCCGTACAGCGTAGGGAACGCGTTTCGATCCGGGCGATCGGTCCAGTGACAGGCGAAGGACGCCCGCGGTGGATCGAATCCCGCGGCCGCTCAGGGATCGCATGATGGACAACGAAGAGACCCCCACCTCGGGTGGCGACGCTTCAGCCGCCCCGTCCCCGCAGGCCCCCCAGAACGACCAGCAGCCCGCCTTCCAGGGCGAGCCGGGCAACGGCGCTCCCGGTTCCTCCGGCCAGCCCGGCGCGCCCGGCCAGGGGCGCCGCCGGCGCCGCCGCCGGGGCCGCAGGGGCCGGGG
>JBBIOL010000127.1:0-9355 GCA_037443385.1 Anaeromyxobacteraceae bacterium | reverse complement strand
CGCCGGCCGAGCAGGCCGGCGGGGCGGAACCGGGCCTCCGCGGCCGCGGCCAGCGCCGGCGGGACGGGGATCCGGTCCAGCCAGGCGTGCCACGCGCCCTCCAGCACGGGGAGGGGCTCCCCGAAGGCCTGGGCGAACGGGGCCCCGGCGTAGGCGCGCACCACCGGCCCCGGCCCGTACCGCTCGAGCAGGTAGGCGAGGAAGCTCCCGGCCGCCCCGTAGGCGCGCGCGGCCGGCGCGGCGAAGAACCCCGCCGGCTCGACCAGCGCCGCGGCGGAGGGGAGGAGCCCCAGGTCCTTCATGGCGCGGGCCCACTCGTGCACGGTCCACTCGCCGCGAGGCACCTCCAGCGCCACGGCCAGGCCCTCCACGAGCCCGGCGTCGACGAGGACGCCGAGCCGGGCCGGGACGCCGAGGGGCCCACCGGCGATCGGCCCGCCCACCGCGTGCACGATCTCGTGGCGGAGGACCGCGGGCCCCCCCGGCGCGTCGAGCACCTGGATCTCGGCCAGCCAGGGCTTCGTGAACTCGGTCCGGCCGGCCCCGACCAGGCGGCGCTTCTCCTCCTCGGAGCGGTGCACCCAGACCGTCACCCGCGGAGGATCGCGGACGCCGAGCGCGGCGGCCACCTCCGCCACGTCGGCGTCGCAGCTGGCGAGGAGGCGGGCGGCGTCGGCGGCGGGCTTCTCCCGGGGGAAGTGGAGGGTGCAGCGGGCTCCGGCGAGGTGGCCACCCAGCACCCGGTCGATCCCTGCCCGGGTGGCGAGGTCGCCGGTCCAGGCTCCCACGGCCCGGACGCCGAGCACCGCCGAGAGCGAGACGGCCGCGAGGACGAGCCCGGCATGGGAGGAGGCGGGCGGGGCCCGGCGCCGGGCCAGCACGGCCGAGGCGAGGCCGAGCAGCACCCCCGTCCAGGCGAGCGAGCCGGTCCGGAAGAGGAGCAGGCGACGGTCGAGGGCGAGGGCCTCGTCGTAGATGGGCCCGGGCCAGATGCCGAGGAGGTGGTCGAGCAGGTAGGCGGAGGGGCCGAGCCAGCCCTCGAGGAGCGTCCCGGCGAGCGACGCGACGACGCCGCCGGCGAAGAGGAGGGCCGCGGGCGCCGCGCGACCCCGGGCGGCGAGCGCGCAGAGGACGGCGAGGGCCGCCGCGACGCCCGCCGAGGGCAGCGCCACCGCGGGAACGAAGGGGAGGCCCTGGGTCGGGCTGCACGGGGTGGCGGTGGCGGTGCGCAGGGCCGCCCCGGCCACGAGGGAGGCCTGGAGCCCGACGACCGGCAGGAGCGCGCGACCGAAGGCCCGGAGCGCGCCCGGCCTGTCCGCGGCGAGCTCGATCCGGACCGCGCGGAGGCCGGAGGGCAGGGCCGCGACCACGCCCAGGAAGGCCGCCACCATCGCGAGCTCCCAGCCGGGCGCCTCGAGGAGCGGCAGCCCCGCCAGCCGGAAGCCGAGCGCGGCGACGAGGCCCATCGCGCCGGCGGCGAGCGCCGCCCGGGTGGTTCTACTACCGGTCAAGACCGTCCCCGGGATAGCATCGCGCCGTGCGATCCGAGCGGCGCGAGCACGAGAGACGGCCGGTGGAGCTGCAGGTCGCCTACGAGAAGCTGAACGACTTCTTCGCCGACTACACCCGGAACATCTCCCGGGGGGGGACCTTCATTCCCACCAGGCGGTCCGTGCCGCTCGGGACGCGGTTCCGCTTCCGGCTCCGCGTGCCCGGCCAGGGCGTGCCCTTCGAGCTCGACGGCGTCGTCGTCCGCAACGGCTCCGACGGGGGGGAGCCCGGCGTGGGGGTCTCCTTCCAGTGGAGCGACCCGGAGCGGCGCCAGCGGTTCGAGGCGGCGGTCGAGGCGCTCCTGGCCGCGAGCTTCGGCCCGTCGCTGGCCCGGAGCCTGCTCGAGCGTGGCGACGGGGAAGGTCACTGACGGGGGGAGGGGATCCCCGCGAGGCGCATCCGGTCCCCGGCGCGGACCCCGTTCCGGGCCGCCCAGCCCCCGGGGACCTCCAGGACCACGCGGCTCGGGCCGCCGCTCCGGGGCTCGAGCGAGAGCGGCCGGGCCTGGGAGACGACGCCGGTCACGCGCCCCGCGCCGTCCACGAAGATCAGGTCGAGGGGGATGAGCGTGTCCTTCATCCAGAAGGAGTGCTCCGCCTCCTCGTCGAACAGGAAGACCATGCCCCGGCCGTCGGCGAGCTCCTTGCGGAACATGAGGCCGCGCTCGCGCTTCTCCGGGGTGTCGGCCACCTCCACCTGGACCACCAGGGTCCGGCCTCCCGACTCCAGGATGGCGCGCGGCCCGTCGGCCGTGGCGCAGGCCGGCGCCGAGCCGATGGCCAGGGCGGCGAGGAGGAGCCCCGCGACCGGGGAGGCGATATCGGCCTTCCGGCCCCTGTTCACGCCGTGCATGGGCGATGACGGTTAGCACTCGCGCCGCGCCGCATCAAGACGCGGCCTCGCCGGGGGCCGGCGAATTGCAGCGCTCACCGTCGGGCGGGTACGATGCGCCCGTACCGATGAGCACGCCGACCCGCAATCCTTCGTCGAGCGAAGCCGTCGACGAGGGGGCACTCCAGGCCATCGAAACGGTCACGCGCCTCGAGCGGGAGGCGCGCGAGGCCGTGGATGCCGCGCGGTCCGCGGCGCTGCTGCGGCAGGCGGCCTCGCTCGCCCGGAGCATCCCCGACCTGGCCCGGGCCGACGCGCTGCTCCGCCGCGCGCTCGCCTGCCTGCCCGGGGATCCCGGGTGCCTCGCCGAGCTGGCGCAGGTGCGCGAGCAGGCGGGGGACCTGGCCGGCGTCGCGGCGGTGCTGGAGGAGCAGGCCGACCGGACCCCGGACCCGGCCGGGGCGGCGGAGCGGTACCTGGCGCTCGGGCGCTTCTTTGAGGAGCGGATCGGGCGACGCGACCGTGCCGCGCTCTTCCTCGCGCGCGCGTTCCGGCTCGCGCCCGACCTCTCGGAGGCGCGGCGGCGGGCCATCGGCTGCGCGGAGGCGCTCGGCCGCCACGCACATGCACGGCGCCTCCTCGACGCCTGGCGGGACGCCGGGGGAGACCGGTCGGAGCTGGCGCGCGGGTACGCGCGGCTCGGGCAGCTGCTCGTCGACGAGCCGCTCGAGCACGGGCTGGCGCTCGAGTGCATGGTCGAGGCCATGCTCCTCGACCGCACCGTCCCGGGCGCGGCCGAGACGCTGGAGCGGCTGCGCGCGGCGCCCCGCACCTGGCGCGACCAGGCGACGGAGCTCGAGGCCCGGGCCGCGGTGGAGCGGGACCGCCGGGCGGCCGGTCGCATCTGGCTGCACGTCGCAGGCCTCCACGTGGCCTACGACCCGGACGGCGCGGCGCCCGCGCGCGAGGCCTTCGACCGGGCCTGGCTGGCCGCGCCCGGGAGCCCGCGCGCCCTCGACTTCCTGGAGCGCTGGCACGGCGAGCGTCAGGACTGGCCGTCGCTCCGCGAGGAGCTCTCCCGGCTGGCGCGGGGCTCGCGGGACCTCGCCGCCGCCGTCGCGGCGAGCCTGCGCCTCTCCCACCTCCTGCTGGTCCGCTTCGGGGACGGGGAGGGGGCGGTCGAGGTCCTCTCGCGCGCCCTCGCGCTCGATCCCGCCAGCGACGAGGCGGCCCTCCACCTGTTCGAGGCGCACGTGGACGCGGGCCGCGACGCCGAGGCCCTCGACGTGCTGGAGCGCCACCTCGACGCGGCGCCACACCGGCCCGAGAACGCGCCACTCCGGCTGCGGGCCGCCCGGATCGCGGTGTCGATCGGCCAGCCCGGGCGGGCGCGCCGGATGCTGGAGGCGGCCCTGCGCGAGGCGCCGGGGTTCGAGCCGGCGGCCCGCGACCTGGTGCCGCTCCTCGAGTCCGCGGGCGACTGGGCGCCGCTCGTGGAGGCGCTCGAGGCGGTCGCCGGGGCCGAACGCGATCCGGCCTCGCGGGCCACGCACCTGCTGCGCGCGGCGGAGGTGGCGCTCGATCCGCTCGGCGACCTGCCCGAGGCCATGCGCATCCTCTCCTGGGCGCTCGTCACCGAACCGGCGCGCATGGCCACCCGGCGCCAGCTCGAGGCGCTGGCGGCACGGACCGGGGACTTCGCGTCGCTCTCGCGTGCCCTCCGCGCCGGGGCGGCCGCCCCGGGCGCCGATCTGGGCTCCCGGAAGGCGCTCCTCCGGCGCGTCGCCGAGATCGAGGAGCACGACCTCGGGCACGCGGAGGAGGCGGCCCGGGTGTGGCGGTCGCTCGCCGAGCTGGACCCCTCCGACCGCGGGGCGGTGGCGGCCTGGGAAGGAGCGCTCACCCGCGCCGGTCGCCACGCCGAGCTGTTGCAGGACCTGGAGGCCCGGCGCGCCGCAACGTCGGGGGTCGAGCAGCGCGAGATCACGGCCCGCATCGCCCGGCTGCACCTCGAGGCCGGGGACGCGCGCCGCGCCGAGGAGACCTGGAGGGAGCTGCTCGCACAGGACGGCACCGACCCCGAGGCCCTCCGCGGCCTCGGCTCGGCGCTCCGCGCGCAGGGGGGGGAGTCCGCCGCGGCCGAGCTGTGCCAGGTGCTGGCCCGGCTCTCCGCGCAGGGCGCGCCCGACGGTCCCGACCTCGAGGCCGAGCGGGCGCGGCTGCTGCACGATCCGCTGGGCCGCCCGGTCGACTCCGCGCACGCCTGGCTGGCCCTGCTCGAGGGGGGCGGCCTCCCGCCCGCGCTCGCCGCGCAGGCCGTCCGCGCGCTCGAGGACCTGCTCGCGGCCGGCGTGGAGCCGGTGCGCATCGCGCGGGCGCTCGCACCCGCGCACGCGGCGGCCGGGGACGTGGCCCGGCACGTGGAGATGCTGGAGGTGGTGGCGCGCGACTCGGGCGCCACGCCGGGGGACCGGGCCCGCATGTGGCTCGACGTCTCGGCCATCCGCCAGGACCGGCTCGGCGACCTCCGGGGCGCGCTCGACGCGGCGGCGGCGGCGCTCCGGGAGGAGCCGGCCCATCCCGAGGCCCGGCGGCGCGTCGAGGATCTGGCCACCCGCGCCCGCGCGTTCGCCGAGCTCCACTCCCTGCTGGCCGGCGCGGCCGACGCGCTCGTGGGGCACCCGGTGGAGGAGCGGGACATGCGCGTGCGCGCCGCCCGCCTGGCCGAGGAGGAGCTCGGCTCGCACGAGCAGGCGGTCGAGCAGCTCCGGCGCGTCCGGCAGGTCGATCCGACCGACGCGGAGGCGCTCGCTGCGCTGACCCGTCTCGCCATGGCCGTGGAGCACTGGGACGAGGCGCGGGAGCTGCTCGCGGAGCGGGAGCGGCTCGCCGCCAGCCCGCCGGAGCGGGCGGCGCTCGCCACCCAGCTCGGCGACCTGCTCCTCGAGCGATCGAACGATCCCCGCGGCGCCGTCGAGGCGTACCGGCGCGCGATCGAGCTCGTGCCCCACGAGCAGTCGGCCCGGCTGCTCGCCCGGATGGCGCGCGCGCTGGAGGCCGCCCACGACCGGGCGGGGCTCGTCGCCGTGCTCGCCGATCTCGCCCGGCATCCCAACCTGCCGCCGGGGCTGGAGCTCCCGGTGCCGCCGCCGCCCACCGACCCCGTCGAGCGGCTCGAGCTGGCCCGGGAGCGGCTCGAGCGCGACCCGCACGACGTCGCGGCGGGGGCGGAGATGGAGCAACTCGCCGGCGAGCTCGACCGCCCGGGGGACCTGGCCTGGGCGCTCGAGCAGCGGCTCGCGGCCGCGCTCTTCGACGTCGACCTGGCCTTCCGCGTCGCCGAGCTGCGCCGCCTCCGCCTCGGCGACCCGACCGGCGCGCTCCGGCTGCTCGCCGAGGTCTCGGCCCACGAGCCGGGCCACCCCGGGATGCGCCAGGCGCTGCTCGAGCTGGCCCGCGTCCCGGGCCCCGTGGGGCGGGAGGCGCTCACGCTCGTCGACGGGTTGCTCGACGGCCCGGCGGACGTGGAGACCCGGCTCACCCTCCGCGAGGATCGCCTGGCCGCGAACCCCGATCCCGAGGAGCGGGCCCGCCTGCGCGGGGAGATCCGGACCCTGCTCGAGGTGGACCTCGCCGATCCCTCGCGGGCGCTCGACGCCGCGCGCGGCGCCTTCGCGGCCGGCGGGCGCGACCGCGAGGACGCGCTGGCCGACATCCCCCGGCTGGCCGAGAAGTCCGGCCGGCTCGACGTGCTCGCCGACGTCTACGCCTCCGCGGCGGAGTCGTCGGAGGGGGAGACGGCGGTCGACTTCCTCCGGCTCGCGGCCCGCACCCGGGACCGCACCGGCGACGTCGAGGCGCAGATCGCGGCCTGGCGCCGCCTGGTGGCGGCCGTCCCCGGCGACGTCGAGGCGCTCGAGGCGCTCGACCGGATCCTCTCCCGGGAGCGGCGCACCGCGGAGCTGGTGCCGGTCCTGGCCGACCTGGCTCAGGCCCGGGGCGGGGACGCCGCGCGCCGTCTCGAGGTCCTCCTGCGCCGGGCCGTGCTGCTGGAGTCGTCGGAGGATCCGCAGGCGGCCGTGGATGCCTTCGCCGCGGTGCTCGAGGCGTACCCTCACGAGGGGGCCGCGCTGTCCGGCCTGGCCCGCGCGCTGGCGCGGCCGGGATCGCGCGCGGCCGCGGCCCGCCTGCTCGAGCGGGTCCACCGGGAGTCGGGCGACCGCGACCAGCTCGCCGACCTGCTCGAGCTCCGGCTCGAAGACATGCCCGACGCCGAGCGCCCGGCCGCACTCGCGGAGCTCTCCGCGCTCCGGGAGCAGTCCGGGAGGATGTCGGCCGCCTTCGAGGCCCGCGCCCGCCAGTACGAGCTCGAGCGGGACGACCCGGCCGTGGAGCCCGCCCTGAGGGCCGACCTCTGCCGGCTCTCCGACGCGGCGCTGTCCGACGATCGCCTGGCGGACATCCTGGCCGCCTCGGTGGCCCGGGGCCTGCCCGAGGACGCCGCGGCGGCGGCCCGTTCCACGCTGTCGAGCGTCCTGCGCGCCCGCGAGGACTGGCCCCGGCTGGTCCCGGTCCTGCGCGACCGGGCCCGCCTCGAGCGCGATCCGCGCGCGAGGCGCGCGCTCTGGGAGGAGGTGGCCCAGCTGGCCGGGGAGCGCCTCGCCGACGTGGACGCGGCGCGGCAGGCCTGGGGGGAAGTGGCCGTCCTGCTCGACGAGGAGGCGGCAGAGGCGGAGTCCGGGAACGGACGTGCCGACGCGGCGGCCGACCTGCGGGAGGCCGCGGGGCAGGTCCGGCTGGAGCGTCTCGCCGATCCGGCCGGGGCGCTCGCGAGCTTCGAGGCGGCGCTCCGGTGCGTCCCCGACCATCGGGGCGCGCTGGCCGCGCTCGAGCGGCTCTCCCGCCAGCCCGAGGTGGCGGCCACGCATGCGACCCTCTTCGCCGGCGTCCTCGCGGCATCGCTCGCCTCGGCCGAGAAGGCAGGACGGGACGAGGAGGCGACCGACCTTCGCCTTCGCCTCGCCGCGCTGCGGGACGAGATCCTCGGCGACGCCGTCGGCGCCCTCACCGTGCTGGAGCCGGTCCTGGCGCGCGAGCCCGGACGGTCCGAGGCGCTCGCGCGCGTCGAGCGGATCGGCGAGCGGGAACCCGGGGCGGCCTTCCCCATCCTGGAGCGGGCCCATGCCGCCGCGGGGCGCAACGAGCCCCTGGCGGCGCTGCTCGCCGACCGGCTCGCCCGGTCCACCGAGGGTGGAGGACCCGTCGCGCTGCGGCTCGCCGGGCTGCTCGAGGGGCCGCTCGGCCGGCCGGTGGAGGCCACCCGCCACTACGAGGAGGCGCGCCGGCTCGACCCGACGCTCGCGCCCCGGGTGCTCCCCGCGCTCGAGCGGCTCTACCGGTCCCAGGAGCGCTGGGAGGCGCTCGCGGGCATCCTGGAGGAGCTCGCAGCGGCCGAGACGCGCGCCGAGGAGCGGACCGGGCTCAGCTTCGCCCTGGCCCAGCTCTGCGAGGAGCACCTCCACGACCCGGTCCGGGCCGCCGAGGCCTGGATCCGCATCCTGGACGTGCAGCCCGACGCGCCGGGGGCGCTGCGCGCGCTCGCCCGGATCGCCGAGGCGGTGGAGGGCACGGATCCGGAGCTCGCCACCCGCATCCAGGAGCGGCTCTCCCGCGTCGACCCGCGCGATCGCCGGCCGCTCGAGGCGCTGCGCAGGCTCCACGCCGTCCGGGGCGACCGGGGCGGCCTGGCCGACGTCCTGCGGCGCATGCTTCCCCTGGAACCGTCCGGCGAGCGGCCGCTGCGACTCGAGCTCGCCGAGGTGCTTGCCGCGGCCGGGGACTCCGCGGCCGCGACGGAGGAGGGGCGCCGGGTCATGGACCTGGGCCCGGCGGACGGGGCGGAGCTCGAACGGCTGGCCGCGGTCTTCCGGTCGGCCGGGGCCGGAGAGGACGTCACCCGGGTGGTCGAGGCGCGGGCCCGGCGGCTCGGGGCCGGCCCGGAGGCCGCGACGCTCTGGCGGGAGGCCGCCTTCGACTGGTCGTCCCGCGGCCGGACGCTCGACACCGCCGCGGCGCTCTCCGAGGCCTTCGCGTGCGATCCGGGGAGCCGGGCCACCTTCGACGCGCTCCGCGCGCTCCACGCCGGGTCGGGAGACTGGGGTGCCTGGGCCCGGGTGACCGAGCTCTTCGTCCCCCGCGTGACCGATGCCTCCGAGCGCGCCGCGCTCCTGGAGGAGCTGGCGGACGTGCTGGAGACCCGCGCGGGCCACCCCCTGGGGGCGTGGAACGCCTGGCGTCGGGCGCAGAAGGAGGCGCCCGGATCCCAGCGCTCGCTCGACGCGCTCCTGCGCCTCGCGCCCGAGCACGGGGACCCGGACGCGGTGCCCGGGCTCCTGGCGGCCGCGGCGGAGGCCGCCGTCGGCGAGCGCAGGGCCGGGTTCTTCCTCCGCCTCGCCGTGGCCCGCGGCATCCAGGGCGGTGACGCGGCGGCGGGGCAGGACGCGATCCGCGCCGCGCGCGAGGCCGACCCGGCGTGCCTCGAGCGGATCGAGGACGCTGTCGAGCTCGGCGACCCGGCCACCCGTGCCCGCCTGCTCGACTGGGGCGGCACCGCGGCCCAGGAGGCGGGAGAGGCCGATCGGGCGCTCGCGCTCCTCGAGGACGCGGTCCGGCTCGCCCCCGGCGACGCAGCGCGTCTCCGCGAGCTGGAGCGACTGCACCGCGCGGCGGGGAACGGGCCACGACTGGCCGAGATCCTGCGCGGCCGGGCCACCGCCGAGGCCGACCCGGCGGCACGCGTGCCCCTGCTGCTCGAGCTCGCCGAGCTGCTCGACGGCCCGCTGGGCCGCCCCGCCGAGGCCGCGGCCCAGTTTTTGCGCCCGGGGCTGGAACAGGGCGAGGATGCGGTCGCCGCAAGCTCCCGCCAGCCGCCGGGCGCGGTCGGTGGTGGCTTTGAGGCGGAGCAACTGCTCCC
>JBBIOL010000126.1:0-9372 GCA_037443385.1 Anaeromyxobacteraceae bacterium | reverse complement strand
GTTGAGCGTGCCCACGGCGCCGAGGTTGTTGGTGGTGGCGGCGGCGGCGGCGGCGGCGGCGCGCGCGAGGAGGCGCCCCCGTCCCGATCCGGGGAGGCCGGCTAGGCGCATGGCCGCCCCCGAGGAGCGGCCCAGGGCCGGTTCCCCGAGGCGTCCCGGCGCGGCGCTTCGGGCCGGCCTCGCCGCCTTTCGCGGCGAGGGGCTCAAGCTCCGGGCCATGGCCCTCACCTACATCTCGATCTTCTCGCTCCTGCCCGCCGTCATGGTGACGGTGTCGATGGTCCGCTCCTTCCCGGATCTCGACCGGGTCCGCATCCGGCTGCAGGAGTTCCTGGTCTCGAACCTCGCCGTGGGCGCCCGGGACCGCGTCCAGGCCTACCTCGACCAGTACGTGTTCGGGACCTCGGCCATGACGCCCGGCCTGCTCGGGTTCGTGCTCCTGCTCGCCTCCGCGGTGGCGCTCCTCGCGCAGGTGGAGCACGCCGTGAACGTGATCTGGTCGGTGCGCCACGCTCGCCCCCGGCTCCAGCGCTGGCTCACGTACTGGGCCGCGCTCACCATCGGGCCGCTCGTCATGGCGGGCTCGATCGCCATCGCGCTCGACGCCCACGAGAAGCTCGGCGCGCCCCGCATCGTGGCGCAGATCGCCGGAGTCGCGCTCACCTACCTCTTCTTCCTCGCGTCGTACCTCGTGCTCCCGGCGACGCGGGTGCGACTCTGGCCGGCGCTCGGCGGCGCCGTCGTGGCCGGGACCGCCTTCGAGCTCGCGAAGGGGATCTACGCCTGGGCCGCGGCGCACCTGTTCCGCTTCCAGGCGGTCTACGGCTCGATCGCGGCGGTATTCGTCTTCCTCCTCTGGCTCTACCTGTCCTGGACCATCTTCCTGTTCGGCGCACGGCTCGCCTTCGTGCTCCAGCACCACCGGGCGCTCGCCGAGCAGGAGGACGGAAGCGCGCTCGGGCGCGAGCTCCTGGCCGGGCGGGCCCTGCTGCAGGTGGCGCTTCGCTTCTGGGACGGGCTCCCGCCTCCGGACGCGGGCGAGGTCGCCGACGCCATCGAGGCACCGGCCGAGCCGGTCCGCGACGTCCTCTCCGCGCTCGAGGAGGCGGGGTTCCTCGCCGAGTCGGACGACGGGCGGCTCACCCCGGCGCGGCCCCTCGAGCGGCTCACGCTGGCCGACGTCCGCCGCGTCATCGCCGGCGAGCCACCCCGAGCCGCCGCCGACGGTGCCGGATCCGCCATCTCGGGGCTCATCGACGAGGCCGAGGGCGCGGCCTCGGAGCGTCTCTCCCGGACCACCTTCGCCGACCTCTGCCTGGCCGCCCGGGGCAGCCCTCCGCTCGCCCACGGGCCGTGAAAGCGCCTTCCGCGGAGCCTCCGGCGCGCATCCCTGTATAAAGCTTGCCGAATTTGACCGCGTCGGCTACGCTTCGCCCCGATCGCGCCCCGTGTAACCCCCCGGAAGGCGGAGCAACTCCATGCTGAAGTCGGACCTCATCAACATCCTCGTCGTGAAGCGCGGCGTGACCCAGAAGCAGGCCGAGCTGACCATCGAGACGATCTTCGAGTCGATGAAGGATGCGCTCTGCAAGGGCGAGAACATCGAAATCCGGGGGCTTGGCGCCTTCCACGTGAAGCACTACGAGGGCTACCAGGGGCGAAATCCAAAGACCGGCGAGGTGATCCCGGTTCGCCCCAAGCGCGGCATCCTCTTCCGCACGGGCAAGGAGCTGCGCGACCGGGTGAACCACCCCGAAGATGGCGATCCGGGCGCTTCGCCCCCGGCGCCTCCCGTCGTCGATCCGTCGAGCGGCGGCGCGCAATAGCTCGGATTCACTCGCGGAACGCGGCGCGCCCCACCGGCCGGACCTCCAGGTCGGCAGGGAGTTCCTCGTAGGCCACCACCGCAAGCCCCGGAAATCGCGGGGCCACGATCTCGCGGAGGGGGCGCCGCACGTCGGCGGGGGCGAGCAGCGCGCGTGCCCCGCCACCCTGCGCGGCCAGGCACGACTCCACCGAATCGAGGAGCGCGGCCACGTTCCCGGCGTCCGGCGGTGCCGGTCCCCCGTGGAGCGCGTCCCGGAGGGCCACCTCCACGGCCGGATCGAGCAGCAGCGCGTCGAGCGCGCGCCCCCGGACGAGGAGCGGGACGAAGTGCCGGGCCAGCGCGCGGCGGCACCCCTCCGCGAGCACCGGGGGCGGGGCACCGGCGGGAGCGGACGCTAGCGCCTCGAGCAGGGGGCGCAGCGGGCGGATCGAGACCCCCTCCTCGAGCAGACGCCGCAGGGCCTCCCCGATCACCACGGGTGAAGCCTGGCGCGCCACCTCGCGCACCAGGGCGGGAGCCGTGCCCTCGGCGGCGTCGAGCAGGGCCTGGACCTCCTGCACCCCGAGGAGGAGGTGGGCCGCGCGGCGCAGCGCCGCCTGGGCCTCGGCCAGGGCACGGCGTCCGGGGTCGATCACCGGCCCGAGTGCCCCGGCCCGCTCGCCGCTGCCGGCGTCCACGACCGAGGCCTCGTCCCCGGTGGCCGGGTGATGCGCGGGCGTGGCCGGGATGCCGGCCAGGCGGAGATCGGCCGCGGGGGCGAGGCACAGGCGATGCTCGAGCGAGACGCGACCCGAGGCCGCCGGGGCTCCGTCGACGAGCAGCCGCCAGGCGCCCGGCGGGAGCGCCCCGCGCCGCACGACCACCGGCCCGGCGGGGACGCCGAGCGTCTCGCGGAGGTCGCGCCGGAGCGCATCGCCGGCCTGCCGCAGCAGCGCCGCACTCTCCGGACCATCCGCGACGAGCTCGGCCGAGAGCTCCACCACCACCCCGTCCAGCGCGGACCCCGGACCGGGGTCCGGGGCGTCGAGGGCGGGTTCCTCCGGTGGCCGGGTGCCGCGAAGCGCGCGCCAGCCCGGGATGGCCAGGGCGAGCGCGGTGGCCAGGAAGGGCAAGGCCGGCAGGCCGGGGGCGAGGGCCATCGCGGCGAGGAGCCCGCCGGCGGCGAGCAGCGCGCGGGGTTCCGACGAGAGCTCGCGGGCGACGCGGGAGGCGACGCTGCGGTCGTCGCCGGAGATCCGGGTGACGGCGATCCCGGCCGCGACCGCGAGCAGGAGCGACGGGACCTGCGAGGCGAGCCCGTCCCCCACCGCGAGGAGCACGTGGCGCCTCGCCGCCGCGGCCGGGGTCATCCCGCGCGCGAGCCCGGCCACGAGCCCCCCGAGCGCGTTCACGATCGCGATGGCGATCCCCGCCACCGCGTCCCCCTTCACGAACTTGAGCGCGCCGTCCATGGCGCCCTGGAGCTGGCTCTCCCGCTCGAGCGCACGCCGCCGTCGCCCCGCCTCCGCGGCGTCGATGGCGCCGGCGCGGAGCTCCGCGTCGATGGCCATCTGCTTGCCGGGGAGCGCGTCGAGGGTGAAGCGCGCGGCCACCTCGGCGACGCGCTCCGCGCCGCGGGAGACGACGAGGAGCTGCACCAGCGCCAGGATGGCGTAGACCACCGCGCCCGCCACCCAGCTTCCCTGCATCGCCACGCGGCCGAGGGCCTCCACGATCCGCCCCGCCTCCCCCCGGGAGAGGACGAGACGGGTCGAGGCCACGGCCACCGCGAGCCGGAGCAGGGTGGTGAGCAGGAGGAGCGACGGGAACGCCGAGAGCCGGAGCGCGTCGGGCGCGAGCAGCGTGGCGAGCAGGACCGCCGCGGAGATGCCGAGGCTCGCGGCCACGAGCGCATCGACGACCCAGGGGCTCACCGGGACGAAGAGGAGCGCGGCCAGCCCCAGGACTGCGAGCCCCGGGGCGACCTCGATCGCCGCGCCGGGCCGGAGGGCGGAAGCCTTCACGGACTCCCCCGCGTTGCCATCGCGTGGACGTGGGCGAGCACCGCGGCGGTGGCCTCGTAGAGCTCCTCGGGGATGGCCTCGCCGACGTCCGCCAGCCGGAAGAGCGAACGTGCGAGCGCGCGGTCCTGCACCACCGGGATCCCGAGCCGGCGGGCCTCCCTTCGCAACGCCGCCGCGCGGGACCCGGAGGCCTTCCCCAGGACCACCGGCGGCTCGTCGTCGCCGCGCCGGTGGGCGAGCGCGACGGCGAGGCGGGTGGGGTTCACGACGACGCAGGCCGCGCGCGAGGGCGCGGAGCCGAGGGAGGCATGGAGGCGCCTGCGTTCCGCCCGCAGCCGCGGATCACCCTCGTCCTCCCGGTGGTCGCGCTCGGCCTCGGTCCGGGTCATGCGCAGGCGTGCCCGGTGACGGTGGCGGACGACCAGGAGATCGACGAGCGCCGAGGCGACGAGCAGGGCGAAGAGCGGCGGCACGCAGGCCTCCACGACGCCCGAGGCAGTCCTCCAGGCGGCGCCGGTGCGCAGGCCGGGAACGCGCGCGAGGGACGGCCGCGACCCGAGGAGCACGCCGCCCGCCATGGCCAGGGCGGCGACGGCCGAGAGGGTCGCGAGCGCGCTCCTCCCCGCCCCGGCGGGGGAGAGCATGCGCCGCATCCCGGCCGCGGGGTCGATCCGCTCGAGACGCACGCGGAGGGCGTCGGGCGCCCAGAGCCCTCCGGTGGAGATCATGCCCACGAGGAGCGCCCCGGCGCAGGCGGCCGCCATGGGCGGGAGCCCGAGCCCCGCCACCCGGAGGAGCGCGGAGAGCGCGGCGTCGAGCGGGGCCGGTCCGGGTCCCGTGACCGCGGCGACGAGATCCATCCGGATCCGGGCCGCCTCCTCCCGGACCACGGCGGGACCGGCGGCCGCGAGCGCCGCCAGCCCAGCCGCCGTCGAGGCGACCCCGACGAGCGGGCGGCTCAACGCGACGTCGCCGCGCCGACGGGCCTCGCGGAGCCGCCGCGGCGAGGGGGTCATCGTCCGGCCGCTCATCGCCCACCCCCGGCCGCCGCGTCGACGAGACCCGCGGCGAGGGCCGCGGTCTCCACCAGGCGCGCACCGATGGCCGCGGCGGGAAGCGCCACCGCGAGGAGCCCGAGCGCGGCGCGCACCGCCGGCGCGGCGTCGAGCATGGAGTTCCGTGGAGCGAGCCGGCCGGCGGCCGCCAGCGCCAGGTCGGCGCAGAGGAGCGCCGCCGCTGCGGGCGCGCCGATGCAGAAGGCCGAGGCGAGCAGCTCCGCCGACACGCGGAGGGCCGCCGGGAAGCCACCGGCCCCGCCGGGGAGCGCACCCACGGGCAGCACCTGGAAGGTCCGGAGCAGGGCCACGACCAGCAGCCGGTCGGCGCCGGCCCAGGCGCCGAGCACGACCGTCCACTGTGCGAGGAGGTCGCCCACCGCGGTCTCGCGCTGCCGGATGGGGGCCACGTGGAGCTCGCCCAGGGTCGCACCCCGGAGCGTGTCGACGAGGCGCCCGGCGGCCCGCGCCACCTCCACCGGCAGGGTGGCGGCGAACGCGAGCGCGGCGCCGAGCGCGAGCTCGGAGCCGGCCACCCCGGGGAACGAAGCGCCCACCGGCACGCCGCCTCCGGCCGACGCGCGCGCCGCGGCCCCCAGCGAGAGCGCGATCGCGACGCGGGCCACGGGCGGCAGGAGCGGCCCTCCCAGGAAGGGCGAGAAAACCGTCACCGGGAGGAGGCGCAGGGACCACGCCGCCACGTCGAGCACGGTCGCGGCCAGGAGGTCGAGCCCGTGACGGGTCACGGCGGGACCCGCATCGCGGCCTCGACGCAGGCGCGACCGAACCGGGCCACCTGGGCGGCCGTCCACGGCGCCGTGAGCCCGGCCACCGCCAGCACGGCAACGAGGCGAGGCACGGCGCCGAGGGCGTGGTCCTGGATCTGCGTGGCTCCCTGGAACGCGCCCGAGGCGAGGCCGACCAGGAGCGCCGCGCCGAGCGGCGCCGCGGAGACCAGGAGCGCGACGAGGAGCGCCTCCCGGCCCATGGAGAGGACGAGCGGTTCCACGTCGCGCCTACGGGAGGTACCCGGCCGCGAGGCTCCGGGTGACGAGGCCGAACCCGTCCACCGCGACGAGCAGGAGCAGCTTGAACGGGACGGCCACCGCCGAGGGGGAGAGCTGGGTCAGCCCGAGCGAGAGCAGCACGCTCGCGATCGCGAGGTCCACCACCAGGAACGGAAGGAACACCAGGAAGCCCGCGGTGAAGGCCCGGCGGAGCTCGGAGACCACGAAGGCGGGCGCGAGCACCTCGAGGCCGTCCTCGGCGGAGGGCTCCACCGGCGCGACGCCCACCGCGGACCCCGCGCGCGAGCGCGCGGCGATGCGGGAGAAGGCGGCGCGATCGGCCGGGTCGGCGAAGCGGGCCAGGAAGGCGCGGAGCGGCGCGGCGGTGTGGGCCGCCGCGGCGAGCGTCTCCTCCGGCCCCCGCGGGGCGGGCGTGGACTGCCAGCGGGTCCAGGCCTCCCCCGCCACCGGCCGCATGACGAGGAGCGTGACGAGGAGGGCGAGCCCGGTCACCGCCGCGTTGGGCGGCACCTGGGGCACGCCGAGGGCCGAGCGGAGGATGGAGAGGACGACCACCACCCGGAGGAAGGAGGTCAGCGTCACGAGGACGAGCGGCGCGACCGCCAGCGCCCCGAGGACGAGGAGCAGCTCGAGTGGACGCTCACCCGGCAGCGCCTGCGCGAGGGCCGGCGCGATCACGTCCGGCGCTCCACGGCCGTCCCGGCCCCGGAGGAGGGAAGGCCCGGCCGGTCGAGCCGCCCGAGCAGTCGCACGCCCTCGCGCCCCCAGCCCACCAGGTGCGTCACACCCCCGGCGTGCACCACCGCCACTCCCGCGTCGTGCGAGAGGCGTGCGCGATCCTCCACGCGGATCCGGGCGTCCCGCGCCGTGCCGGCGAGGTGCCGGCGCGCGAGCCGCGCGGAGACGGCGAGGACCACGAGGAGCCCGGCGGCCGCGAGCGACGGCCCGATCACGGCGCGCCCCCGAGGAAGAGGATCCGCACGCCCACGGCGCCCCCGACGTCGACGAGCTCGCCCGTGGCCACCGGACGCTGCCCGATCCGGAGGACGACCCGCCCGCTCCGGTCCACCCCGAGCGGCACGACCGCGCCGGGCGACACGCGGGCGAGGTCGCGGACCGAGAGCGTCACGGAGGCGAGCTCCACGTCCAGGAGCACCGGCGGCGCCGGCGCGTCCTCCGGGAGCTCCATCGACGCGACGTCGAGGGCGTCGCCGTCGATGCGCCCGCGGATCTCGGCGCCGCCCGGGAGGTGCAGCGAGGCCGCCTCCCCGGGTGGGTCGTCGAGCAGGATCACGTCCCCCGGCGCGAGCGCGTCGGCCTCGCCCGGGTCGAGGGATGCGCCGCCGGACCGGAGCGAGCCGTGCACGGTCGCGTCGAGCAGCAACGAGGCCGGGCCCGCCGGCCGGGAGAGCGCGCGCAGCGCCGCGTCCGGGAGCAGGAGGAGCGCGCGACCCCGGAGACCGGCCACCTCCACCGAGATGGAGATGGCGACCGGCCGGGAGGGCACGGAGCCGCGGGCGGCGAGCCGGGGCGCGAGCGACTCCTCGATGCCCGGCTCGGCGGCGAGCGCGTCCAGGGCGCCCAGCACGGCCAGCTCGACCACGGCGCGCCCGGCCGGGGAGAGCGTGGTCTCGCCGCCCCGATCCCCGGCGTCGCCCGCGAACCGCGCCGCGAGCCGCGCCGCGAAGCCGCACTCGACGGCCAGGGTGGCCGGGCCGGCGAGCGCGGTCAGGTCGATGGGGACGAGGGCCGAGCAGCCGGGCTCGGGAACGCCGGGGAGGAGGCGCCCGCGCACGACGGCGTCGCCGCCCAGCACGGAGGACAGGCCGGAGGCGGCGGCGCGGGCGGCGCGCGCACCCAGCTCCAGGACGGAGGGGTCCACCTGGAGCAGGGCGGGGGACGCCGGGGGAAGGTCGAAGGGGAGCACGTCGCCGGGACGGAGCAGGGGCCATGCCGGGCGTGGATCCGCGAAGACGCTGGACCCGGTGGGGCCCGGGGCGTCCGCGGCGCGGACCAGGGTCCCCTCGACGGACGCGGCCCGGCCGGAACCCCCCGGTCGCGTGCCGAGCGCGGCCTGGAGCGCGGCCAGGCGCTCCGGTCGCGAGGCCGCGACGAGCGGGACGAGGTCGCCGGGCGCAACCGCTCCGTGCCGGGAGAGGAGGGCCGGCGCACGCGAGGGATCGAGCGCGACGGCGAGCGCCACCACGCCGAGTGAGCCCGGGTTCACGCCGGAGGCTCCCTGCGCCGGCCTGCGAGCAGCGCCCCGACGAGGAGGAGCAGGGAGAGCCCGGCGGCGCCTCCTGCGATCCAGCCCCGGCGTCCGCCCGCTCCGGAGGCGCGGACGGCGGGAGGGGAGGCGGCCTCGGCCACCAGGACCGAGACCTGCGCCGGCTCGAGGCCGTCGGCGGAGCCGGACACCATGCGAGCCAGCTCGGCGGCCCGGGACTCGATCCGCGCCCGGGCGTCGGGCCTGCACTTCACGAGCACCGAGGCGCGCGGCGTCCTGCGCGCGTCGGGGCGGAGCGGATCGGGAGCGGGCAGCGCGAGGTGGACCCGCGCGGCCACCACGCCGTCGAGCGACTCCAGCGTGCGCGAAAGCTCGCCGGAGAGGGCGTGCAGGTATCGCGCCTGCTCCTCGAGCGGGGTGGGCACGAGACCGGCCGAGCCGAACAGCTCGGAGAACCCCTGCGCGCGGGTCCGGGGGAGCTCGCGCGCCGACAGCGCGCCCAGCGCCACCTCGGCCTCGGCCGCGCGCACCGACACGGCGAAGTGGCCGGCCTCGTCGCCCTCCCGTTCCTTGCGCGCGGGGATCCCGGCGTCGCGAAGGGCCACCAGGACCTGGTTCGCCTGGGTCTCGTCGAGGCGGTGGAGGAGCACCTCGTCGGCGCAGCCCGACGCGAGGAGGAGGAGGGCGATCGGCATCCGACGCACGGTCACACCTGCGCGTTCAGCGCCTGTCGAAGTCCCTGGACGCCGTGCTCGACCGCCCGCGCCGCGAGCTCCACGGTCTGCGCGAAGCGGTGGGCGTCGGCCTGCAGGCAGAGCAGCTCCTGTGCGGTGAAGACCCGGCCGCCCCGGGCCTGGGCGAGGAGGTCGTCGAGCCGGGCCCGGACCCCCTCGACGTCGCGCAGCGCGGCGGGGAGGCCGGACGCGGGAGCGGTGGAGGGGCCCCACCCGGAGGGCGGCGTCGCCGCGCCCGTCCCGGCACCGGGGCCGGAGGCGCCGGGTGGCGTGGACGGGGCCGCCTGGAACGCCCGGCGGATGGTGGCCGCGGGGGCGGCCGCCGCGGCGTCGACTGCGGGAAGGGTCGCCACCGGGTTCACTGGACGTTCTGGATGGCGGCGCGGGCCGCGTCGTGGCGGACCTTCATGACGTTCGAGACGGCGGTGAATTCCCGGGTCTCCCGCTGGAGCCGCTCCTGGAGCTCCAGGTAGCGCAGGTTGAAGCTCTGCCCCTCG
>JBBIOL010000125.1:0-9417 GCA_037443385.1 Anaeromyxobacteraceae bacterium | reverse complement strand
ACCCGGGCGCCGAGGGCGCGCTGCGGGCGCTGCTCGAGAAGGACCGGCTGGACCGCCTCGGCCCGTCCGAGCGCGCACGCGCCCGGGTCCTCCTCGCCGGCGTGCTGGCGCGCCGCGGCGAGACCGCCGGCGCCGAGTCGGAGCTCTCGCTGGCCACCCAGGAGTGGAACGGCTCCCAGGACGCGCGCCTCGCCCTGGGGCGGCTGCAGCTCTCCCGCGGGGACGCCGCGCAGGCGCTCGCCACGCTGGAGGCCATCCCGGCGACCAGCCGGGGGGCCGCGGCCTCCGCGCTGCTCGCCCGCTCGCAGCTCGCGGCGGGGAAGGTGCCGGACGCCACCTCCACCGTGGACGCGTCGCTCGGGCGCTTCCCGGACGACGCCGACCTCCTGCTCGTGAAGGGCACGCTGGAGCAGCGCGCCGGCCGTCCGGTCGAGGCCCGCAAGGCCTGGGCCGCCGCGGCCGCGCGGGCGCCCGACGGGTGGCGCGCCCCGCTCGCGCTGGCGCGGCTCGCCGCGTCGGAGGGCGACCTGCAGGCCGCCGAGGCGCAGCTCCGGATCGCCGTCGAGAAGGGCCCGGCCGAGGCGGAGGTCCAGGCCGCCCAGGGCTGGCTCGCCTTCCAGCGGGGCGACGTGGCGGCGGCGGACGCGCACTACGCGAAGGCGCTCGCCGCCGCTCCCCGCTGCGCCACGGCCCTGGCGGGCTCGGCCCGCCTCTCGCTGGCGCGCGGCGACGTGCCGGCCGCCCGGGCACTGGCCGAGAAGGCGGTGGCGGCCGACCCGGGGAGCGCCGACGCACAGCTCCTGCTCGGCTGGACGCTGTGGCGCTCCGGGGAGGCCGAGCCGGCCCGCAGGGCGCTCGAGGCCGCCCTGGCGCTCGACCCGCGCGCGGCGCTGGCCCGCGTCCGCATGGGGGCGCTCCTGCTCGAGCAGTCCAGGACCGACGACGCCATGAAGGAGCTCGACCAGGCCACGGGGCTCGACGCCAACCTGGCCGAGGCCCAGTACTGGCTGGGGCGGGCGCTGCTCGAGAAGGGAGAGACCTCGAGCGCCATCGACCGGCTCCGCCGGGCGACGCAGCTCGCCCCGGGCGAGGCCGCGTACCAGGTCCAGCTCGGCCTGGCCTTCGAGCGCGCCCAGCAGGCCGGCGAGGCGGCCGGCGCCTACCGGGCGGCCATCGCGGCGGCGCCGCGCGCGCCCGAGGGCTACGAGAACATGGGGCGCTTGCTCGCCCGCCAGGGCGACTGCAAGCAGGCCATGGTCCAGCTCCAGAAGGCGCTCGAGGTGGCGCCCGGGCAGGAGTCGGCGCGCATCGAGCTGGCCGGCTGCCAGGCCCGGCTCGGGAGGTCCGCCGAGGCGGTGGCGAGCTACCAGAAGGTCCTGAAGAACGACCCGCGTCGCGTCGAGGTCTACCTCCTCATCGCACGGACGGTGAACGACGCCCAGGGGCTGCGCGCGGCGCTGCCCTGGTACGAGAAGGCCGCCGCCGCCGAGCCCGGGAACGCCACGCCCCACCTCTACCTGGCCTACGGGCACAAGGAGCGCGGGCAGCGTGCCCTGGCGGTCCAGGAGTTCAGGAAGTACCTCGCGCTCCGGCCGGACGCCGACGACCGGAAGGACGTCGAGCAGGAGATCGAGGACCTGGGCGGCAGGCCGTAGCCCGGCCCGGGAGCCGGGCGTCAGGGAAGGGTGACCGGCCCCTCGGCCTCGACGCGGTTCCCGCCGGCCCGGCCGGCCGCGCCCAGCGCCGCCTCGGCCATGGCCAGCACCTCCGCCTCGGTGCGGCCGGACACGTAGGTGGCGACGACGTCGATGCCCACCACGCCCACGCTGACCGTGATGGGCGCTCCCAGGCCGGCCGCCGAGGGGTCGCCGCGCTCCACCGCCTTGCGGATGCGCTCGCCGAGCGCCCTCCCGGCCGACAGCGGCGTCTCGCGCGCCACCACGCCCAGCTGCTCGGCCGTGGTCCGCGCCAGCACGTCCTCGCGCCGGACCGCCGACTTCACCAGGCGGGACACGAGCGCGAAGGTGTCGTCGGCCCGGGCGCGCCCGGCCGTCTCGCGGATGCGCGCCAGCCCGTCGACCGCCACGAGGAGCAGCGAGACCGGACGCGTGGCTCGCGACGCGGTGACCAGCTCGGAGGCCAGCCGGTCGTCGAAGTGACGCCGGTTGAAGAGGCCGGTCTCCGGGTCGAGCAGCGCGCCCTCGGCGAGCCGCCGCTGGTAGGAGATCTCGAGGTCGTCGCAGAGGCAGTACTTGAGGGCGGTGTGCATCCCCATCTGCACGCGCTGCCCGTCCCGGAGCTCGCAGTCGGCCACCCGGACGCCCTCCACGAAGACGCCGTTCGTGCTGCCCAGGTCGCGCAGGCGGGCGTGCCCGGGCCCGGCCACGATCCCGGCGTGGCGCCGGGAGACCCCGGTGTCGCGCAGCCGGACCTCGCAGGTCGGATCGCGCCCGAGCACCACCTCCCTCCCGGACTCGAGCGCGAAGCTCTCGCCCAGCTGGGGACCGGAGAGGACGAGCAGGTACGGCCGCCGCTCGGCGGCCGGGCGGGCCGGGTCGAGGCTCCACGACTCGGTGCCCTCCGCTGGACGCGGCTCGAACGGGACCATCCGCCGGATCCTATCAGGCCGGCGCGGGACCGTCCGCGATCCCGCGCGGGGCGGGGGGTCCCGGAGAAAGCGCGTTGCGGCCCGCCCCCTCCGGTCGCATGATCCCGGTACGTCATGGTCCTCCGCACCACGCCGCTCCGCATCGTCACCTACAACGTCCGCTACTTCGGGCACGCGCTGAAGGGGCTCGCCAGCACGCGGGGTCCCGAGCACCGCATCGCCGCCGCCCTGGCCGCGCTCGACCCCATGCCCGACGTGGTCTGCCTCCAGGAGATCGAGACCATCTCGCTCCGCTCCCGGCTGGCCCACGGCCGCTCCCGCCACGGCGAGACGCAGCTCGCCTCCTTCATGGCCGTGCTGGAGCGCCACTTCGCCGCCTCGGATCGCCCGTTCCCGTACGACGGCTTCTACTTCTGGGCCCACGCGAACCGCATCCGGCGCGTGGCCATCACCACCCACGGCCTCGCCATCCTGGTGAACACCCGCCGCCTCCGCGTGGAGTCGCACAACGTCGACTCGCCCCACCACATCACCCACCACCACGTCGAGCGGTTCCGCGACCGCAAGCAGGCCCGCATCTGCGCCCACATGCGGGTCGCCGACCCGTCCGGCCGCCGGCTCCACGTCTTCAACACCCACATCTCGCTCCCCACGCCGTTCGCCAGGGGATTCTGGACCCACGCCGCGCGCATGGGCTGGGGCCCGAACCAGCTGCACGAGGCCCGGACGCTGGCCTCCTTTGTCGAGCGCCACGTCGACGGCGAGCCGTTCGTGGTCTGCGGCGACTTCAACTCCGCCCCGGGCTCGCCGGTCTTCTGCTTCCTCACCGAGGAGGCCGGCTTCGCGTGCGCCCAGCAGGACCTGGGCCTCCTCGATCCGGGCGACGCGCGGGCCTGGCCGACGGCGGGCTTTCTGCGCATGCGCATGCACCTCGACCACCTCTTCCACGGCAACGGCGTCCGCTTCCTCGACCTGGACGGCTCGGCCCCCTTCGGCGACCGGCGGAGCCCGTTCGCCGGGCTCTCCGACCACGTGCCGCTCATCGGGCGCCTGCGCTGCGACGGGCTCCGGCAGGCCGGCTGAGCCGTTCACCCCGGCGGCCGGCTCCCTCCCGTCCCGATCCGTGGTTTACTCTCGTGCCCATGCAGCTCCCCGACACCGCCGCGCGCGCGCTCGAGGCCGTCCGCCGGGACGGGCGCGCCGTCCGCTTCGAGATCCGCAAGGCCTGCGAGCAGGAGCGCTGGCGGCTCAAGATGTGCTACCCCGGTCCCGGCGGCGGCGAGGTCCAGGTGGGCCTGCTCTGGTCGGAGGACCGGGCCGGGATCGAGGCGCTGAAGCGCAGGCTGGAGGAGGAGGACCGATGAGGAACGGGAAGCTCGTGGTGGCGGCGCTGGTCGCCGCGGTGGCGACGGGCCCGGCCTGCAGCAAGACGGTGGCCGGGGGCGCCGGCCCGGCCCACGTCCGCGACACCATGCGCGAGTACCGGTTCCCGCGCGCCTGCGACGCGCTCTGGGTGGAGGCCCTGCGGCTCATCTCCTCGCAGGGCTTCGGGCTCGTGGGGTCGGACCGCGAGCTGGCCGGCCAGGACAAGCAGGGCGCCATCAGCCACTTCCTGAACCGGGGGCACGCGACCACCCGGGACGACGACGGCATGCTCGAGGCCGAGAGCGACTCGGACGGCCAGGGCCTGCGCTGGCTCGTGCGCGGCCGGCCCGCCGGCGCGGACGGGTGCCTCGTGCAGTACATCTCCGTCCAGGAGGACCGGGCCAACGCCACCGAGGTGCGGCACCGGGACTACGACCAGGAGCTCCTGCTCCTGGCGCGCGTCGACCCGGCCGCGGCGGCCCGGATCCTGGAGGAGGCCGACCGGGCCCGGTAGCTAGAAGACGTACCCGACGTTCGCCGTCACGGTCACGCCCGACGGCTTCAGGTTGCCCCAGTCGAAGGTCTGCTCGGTGATGTAGAGGTAGCGGCCCTCGGCGCCGATGAGGATGGGCCCGAGCAGGAAGTCCACGCCCACGCCGCCGATGGCCATGAACGAGACCTTGGTGGCGCTGGACGACACGTTGCCCACCTGGTTGCTCGCGAAGTTCGCGAACCCGCCCACGCCCAGCTCGAGGTAGGGCTGGATGAAGAAGATGGGCAGGCGCAGCTGGCCGACCGCGTAGAAGGGGACGCCGTTCGTCGTCACCGTCGCCCCGGAGGTGGCGGTGGCGGTGTTCCACATGTAGCCGGCGCCGATCTGCGCCCCGATGATCCCGAGCGTGGCCCCGTAGGCGAGCTCGACGTCGCCGGAGGCCGGCAGCTTGCCGCTCCCGATGGCCGACCCGCCCGAGGTGATGGCGTTCCAGCCGTCGCTGGCGGTGGGGACCCAGACGCCTCCCTTCAGCTCGAGGTAGGTCTCGGCCCGGCTGGCGGAGGGGACGGCGAGGATCGCGAGGGCGGCGACGAGGGCGAGGGACCGGACGGGGCGCATGCGGGGCTCCTTTTGGGCGAAGGTACCCGTCGAGCCTAGACAGGTTCCGGGGCCCGCGCCAGTTCGCGATCGCCGCTCCCGGCGCGCGCCTCCTCCCGGACCACGAGCCCGGTGGCGGCCAGGATGGCCACCGCCCGGAAGAAGACCCCCAGCACCGGGATGGCCAGGAAGAGCACCGCCCCGGCCCCGAAGCCGGCCGTCGTCCACCGGTGACGCTCGGTGAACGCGATCTGGTGGCGCCAGGGGCGGGCCAGCCCGCCGGCGAGCCGGCCGGCCGCTCCCAGGACCGCGAGCGCCCCGTGCCGGGCTCCGAGCCGCCGCAGCTCCCGCTCGAACCAGGGAGGCTCTCCTTCCCCGAGCCGGCCCGGGGCCAGCTCGACCGGGATCTCGAGCGCGTCGAGGAGCACCCAGTACCAGGCCCAGAGCGCGCCCAGCGCGAGCGTGATGCCGTGCCCCACGCCGGGCAGGAGCTCCACCAGCACGAAGACCGGGGCCAGCCCCACCGCCACCACGAGCCCCTGCCGGGCCGCCTTCACCGCCTCGTGGATCAGGATGCGCGGGTAGCTCGCGCCCGGGCGCTCCTCCTCGCCGGGCGCCGCCCCGAGCGCGCGGCGGGCCTCCAGGCCGAGCCGCAGCCACATGGGCCAGAGCAGCGTGGGCGGCATCGACGAGATGGCCACGAACGCGGCGAAGGCCCCCTGGAACCAGCTCCCCTCGTGCCGCCGCGCCACGAGCGCGGCCAGCGCGGCGCAGCCGGCGAAGGTGAGGGTGGTGGGGAGGAGCGCCGCCCGCAGCAGCGCGCGGTCGGAGGCGAGGAGCCGGACGGCGCGGGCGACCTCGCCGAGGCCGAGCAGGGCCTGCGCGAGCCACGACGCCCCCGGATCCTCGCCCGTGCGGGCCAGGTCCCGGAGGCGTCGGGCCAGCGCCGCGGCCGGCTCGCCGCTACCGCGCGGCGGCGAGCGCGGCGTCGTAGTTCGGCTCCTGGCCGATCTCCGGGACGAGCTCGGCGTGCACGACCTTGTCGTTCTCGTCGAGGACGACGACCGCGCGGGCGGTGAGGCCGGCGAGCGGGCCGTCCTGCAGCAGCACGCCGTAGTCCTTGGCGAAGTGCTTGCCGCGGATGAGCGAGAGGCTCACCACGTTCTGCAGCCCCTCGGTGGTGCAGAAGCGCTTCATGGCGAAGGGCAGGTCGGCCGAGATGACGAGGACGACCGTGTTGGGGAGCTTCCCGCCGGTCTCGTTGAACTTGCGGGTCGAGGTGGCGCAGACCGCGGTGTCGAGGCTGGGGACGATGTTCAGGATCTTCTTCTTGCCCTTCCACTCGCCGAGGCCGACGTCCTTCAGGTCGACGCCGGTGAGCGTGAAGGCGGGAGCCGTGTCGCCCTTCTTCGGGAGGTCGCCGTTCGTGTGGATGGGATTGCCCTTCAGCGTGACGGTGGCCATCGTTCGTGGGTCCTTTCGCGGGAGTGCGGACCCAGGAGTCTAACGCTCAGGCCATCGCGCCGCCGCCGCCGACGACGAATCCATTCGGGTCGAGCCCCAGCCGGCGCACCGCCTCCGACCACCGATCGGGTACCGGCACCGAGGTGACGAGGTCCTCGTCGAAGCCCAGCGGGACCCAGGATCCCTGCGCGATCTCCTCCTCGAGCTGCAGCGGCGCCCAGCCGGCGTAGCCCACGAAGAGCTGGACCGGCCCCGGCGCCCCGGCGCGGAAGAGCGCCTCCAGCACCGGCCGCGAGCTGCCGACGACCAGGTTCCTCCCCACCCGGATGGCGTCGTCGTCCTCCCCGCCGGCGCCGCGCCGGTAGAGGACCCAGACCTGCTCCGGCGAGACCGGCCCCCCGATGAGCACCTGCGACTTCCCGTGATCCGACGCGGACGCCATCGCCCCCAACCGGTCGTCCACCGCGGCCAGCATGGTCGCGGCCGTGATCGGGGCCTGCCGGTTCACGACGAGCCCCATGGCCCCGGCCCTGCGGTGCCCGGTCATGAGCACGAGCGATCCCGCGAAGTTGGGGTCGCGCAGGCTGGGCGCCGCGACGAGGTAGCCGGGGGCCAGCTGGGACGCCGATCGCTCCGTCGCCATCCCCTCTTCCTGCGCCCGCGGCGCCCCGGGCGCAAGGGGAGTCCCCGGCCGGGGCCTCGCGCCGTGCAACCCCGCGCCGTTCAGCCGCTTTTCGCTCCCGGTACGACCGCCATTCGTCCTTGACGGGTCCGGGTGGCGCTGGTACCAACGTCGTCCCGCCGGGTACCCGTCCGGCGCCCCCTCCAGCGCAGCACCAGGAACGGAAGCCCATGTACAAGATCGTCCGCCACCAGGTCTTCTCGCCCACGACCTTCCTGTGGGAGGTCGAGGCGCCCGACGTCGCCCGCTCCGCGCAGGCCGGCCACTTCGTCATGCTGCGCCTCCGCGAGGGGGCGGAGCGCATCCCGCTGACGGTCGCCGACTACGACCGCGAGGCCGGCACCATCACCATGGTGATCCAGGCGCTCGGCAAGACCACGAAGGAGATGATGGAGGGCTACCGGCAGGGCGACGACTTCCTGGACTTCGTCGGCCCGCTCGGCATGCCGCAGCACATCGAGGCCGGCAAGCACGTGGTCTTCGTCGGCGGCGGCCTGGGCGTGGCGCCGGTGTTCCCGCAGCTTCGCGCCTTCAAGGAGGCCGGCTGCAAGACCACGAGCATCATCGGCTTCCGCAACAAGGCTCTCGTCTTCTGGGAGGACAAGTTCAAGAAGTACTCGGACGAGCTCGTGGTCTGCACCGACGACGGCAGCTACGGCAAGCCCGGCTTCGTCACCGTGGCCCTGAAGGAGATCCTCGAGACGCAGAAGCCGGACATGGTGGTGGCCATCGGGCCGCTCCCCATGATGTACGGCTGCGTCGAGACCTCCCGCCCGTTCGGCGTGAAGACCATGGTCTCGCTGAACGCCATCATGGTGGACGGCACCGGCATGTGCGGCTCCTGCCGCGTCACCGTCGACGGCCAGGTGAAGTTCGCCTGCGTCGAGGGGCCCGACTTCGACGGCCACAAGGTGGACTTCAAGGAGCTCCTGGCCCGCCAGAAGCGCTTCAAGGGGCAGGAGGAGCAGGCCAACCAGGACTACGCCCACGTCTGCAACCTCGAGAAGCAGCTCTTCGAGGAGGAGAAGCGCAACTACAAGAAGATCAAGGAGCTCGAGCCGAAGCAGGTGCACATGCCCGAGCGCGACGCGCTCGAGCGCTCCCGCAACTTCAAGGAGGTGAACCTCGGGTTCGGCCTCCAGGACGCGCTGCGCGAGGCCGAGCGCTGCATCCAGTGCGCGAAGCCCACCTGCATCGCCGGCTGCCCGGTGCAGATCGACATCCCGCGCTTCATCCGGCACCTCCTGGTGCGCGACCTCGACGGCGCGCTGGAGGCCATCTACGACGCGAACATGTTCCCGTCGATCTGCGGCCGCGTCTGCCCGCAGGAGACCCAGTGCGAGGCCCAGTGCATCATCAACAAGAAGGTCGAGTCGGTGGGCATCGGACGGCTCGAGCGCTTCGTCGGTGACAACGCCAAGGCCCCCAAGGGCGTGCCGCCGGTCTTCGCGAAGAAGCTCGGCAAGGTCGCCGTGGTCGGCTCCGGCCCGGCCGGCCTGGCCGCCGCCGCCGACCTGGTCCGCTACGGCGCCGACGTGACCGTGTACGAGGCCCTCCACGTGGTGGGCGGCGTGCTCCGCTACGGCATCCCCTCCTTCCGCCTGCCCCGCGACATCATCGAGCGCGAGGTGAACCGGCTGAAGGACATGGGCGTGAAGATCGAGACCAACAAGGTGGTCGGCAAGACCTTCACCGTGCAGCAGCTCATGCAGGAGAAGGGCTTCGACTCGGTGTTCCTGGGCGTGGGCGCGGGCGCGCCCACCTTCCTCGGCATCCCGGGCGAGTTCGCCGGCCAGGTCTACTCGGCCAACGAGTTCCTCACCCGCGTGAACCTCATGGGCGGGGACAAGTTCCCCTACCTCGACACCCCGGTGAACGTCGGGCAGAGCGTGGTGGTCATCGGCGCCGGCAACACCGCCATGGACTGCCTGCGCGTGTCGAAGCGCATCGGCGCCGCCACGGTCCGCTGCGTCTACCGGCGCACCGAGGCCGAGGCCCCGGCCCGCATCGAGGAGCTCCGCCACGCCAAGGAGGAGGGGATCGACTTCTTCTTCCTCCACGCCCCGGTCGAGATCTACGTCGACGGCGAGGGCAACGTCCGCGGCATGAAGGTCGAGGAGATGAAGCTCGGCGACCCGGACGAGAAGGGTCGCCGCAAGCCCGTCCCCACCGGCCAGTTCAAGGACCTCGCCTGCGACACCGTGATCT
>JBBIOL010000124.1:0-9430 GCA_037443385.1 Anaeromyxobacteraceae bacterium | reverse complement strand
CGTCGGCCTGCAGGGCCAGGGAAATTTCGTGCAGCACACTGACCACGGTCTTGCCAGCCGCCACCAGCGCGCGCCGCGCCCGCGCGAGGCCGTGCTCTCCCCGCCGGGCGGCCCGGTCCGGGTGATCGCCGAGGTGAAGCGCGCCAGCCCGTCGGCGGGCGCCATCGACGCCGGGCTCGACGCCCCGGCGCAGGCCGCCCGCTACGCCGCCGCCGGCGCGGCCGCCATCTCGGTCCTCACCGACGGCCCCGGCTTCGGCGGCTCCCTCGACGACCTGCGCGCCGCGCGCGCGCGGGTCGGGGTGCCGCTGCTCCGCAAGGACTTCGTGCTCGAGCGCTACCAGCTCCTCGAGGCCCGCGAGGCCGGGGCCGACGCCGCGCTGCTCATCGTCTCGGCGCTGCCGGGCGACCTCCTGCGGCGGCGACTCGACGAGTGCGGGGCGCTCGGGCTCTCGGCGCTGGTCGAGGCGCACGACCTCGCCGAGGCCGAGGTGGCGGTTGCCGCCGGAGCGTGCATCGTGGGGGTGAACAACCGGGACCTGCGCACCTTCCGGGTGGACCTCGCGGCGAGCGAGCGGGTCCTGCCCGCGCTGCCGGCCGGCGTTCGCGGCGTGGCCGAGAGCGGGATCCGGGCTCCGGCCGACGTGGCGCGGCTGCGCCGGTGCGGCGCGTCCAACTTCCTCGTGGGCGAGGCGCTGGTGCGCGCTCCCGACCCGGGCGCGCTGCTCGCGGCGCTGGCGGCGGCCGCGTGAGCCGGGTGCGCGTCAAGGTCTGCGGGGTGACCCGGCTCGAGGACGCGCTCGCGGCCGCGCGGCTCGGCGTGGACGCGCTGGGATTCAACTTCTGGCCCGGCTCGCGGCGCTTCGTCACCCCGGCGGCGGCCCGCGCCATCGTCGCGCGGCTCCCGCCCTTCGTGGTGCCGGTGGGCGTGTTCGTGAACCAGCCCGAGGGGGAGCTGCGTGCGGTGGCCGGGGAGACCGGCATCCAGGTCTTCCAGCTCCACGGGGAGGAGCCGCCCGGGCTCTGCGCGCGCCTTCCGCTGCCGGTGCTGAAGGCCATCCCGGTCGACCAGGTGACGAGCCTCTCCCGGCTGCTCTCCTACGAGGTGCAGGGGTTCCTCCTCGACACGCCGTCGCGGGGCTTCGGCGGCACCGGGCGGCCCTTCGACTGGACGCTCGCCGCCGGAGTCTCCGAGGCCGCCCCGGTGGTCCTGGCCGGCGGCCTCACCCCCGAGAACGTCGCCGACGCCATCCGCGCCGTCCGCCCCTGGGCGGTGGACGTGGCGAGCGGCGTCGAGTCCTCCCCCGGCGTGAAGGACGCCGATCGCATGGCCCGCTTCGTCGCCGCGGTCCGCGAGGTCACCCTGCCATGAACCTCCCCGACTCCACCGGGCACTACGGCCCCTACGGCGGCCGCTTCGTACCGGAGACGCTGGTCCCCGCGCTCGACGAGCTGACCGAGGCCTGGCGCGCGGCGCGGCGCAATCCGGCCTTCGCCGACGCGCTCACCCGGCTCCTCACCCGCTTCGCCGGGCGCCCCACCCCGCTCGGCGAGGCGCTCCGCATGTCGACGGACTCTGGCGGGTGCCGGGTGCTGCTCAAGCGCGAGGACCTGTGCCACACCGGCGCGCACAAGATCAACAACACGCTGGGCCAGGTCCTGCTGGCCCGCCGCATGGGCAAGCGGCGCATCATCGCCGAGACCGGCGCCGGCCAGCACGGGGTGGCCACCGCCACGGCGGCGGCCCTCTTCGGCATGCCCTGCGACGTCTACATGGGCGCGCTCGACGTGGAGCGGCAGGCGCTCAACGTGTTCCGCATGCAGCTGCTCGGCGCGCGGGTGATCCCGGTCCAGTCCGGCTCCCGCACGCTGAAGGACGCCATGAACGAGGCCATCCGCGACTGGGTGACGAACGTGGCCGACACCCACTACATCATCGGATCGGTGGCCGGTCCCCATCCGTACCCGGCGCTGGTGCGCGACTTCCAGGCCGTCATCGGCGAGGAGGCCCGGGCCCAGGTGCTCCAGCTGGCGGGGCGGCTGCCCGACGCGGTGGTGGCGTGCGTGGGCGGCGGATCGAACGCCATGGGGATCTTCTCGGCGTTCCTGCCCGACCACGCGGTCCGGCTGGTGGGCGTCGAGGCGGCGGGCCACGGGCTCGACACCGGCAAGCACGGGGCGGCGCTGGCCCGGGGGCGGCCGGGCGTCCTGCACGGGTCGCGCAGCTACCTGCTCCAGGACGACGACGGCCAGATCGTGGAGGCCCACTCCATCAGCGCCGGGCTCGACTACCCGGGCGTCGGGCCCGAGCTCTCCTGGCTCAAGGACGAGGGGCGGCTCGAGCTCCGGCAGGCCACCGACGACGAGGCGCTCGACGCGCTCCAGTACCTGGCACGCACCGAGGGGATCATCCCGGCGCTGGAGACGGCCCATGCGGTGGCGGCGGCGCGGGGCCTGGCCCGGGAGCTGGGGGCGAAGGGGCTGCTCGTGGTGAACGTGTCCGGGCGGGGGGACAAGGACGTGGACCACGTGCGCCGGGCGCTCGCGGAGCGGGCGGCGCCGAGGGTGAAGGGACGCCAGCGGCGGCGGGCGAAGCGGACCGGGAGGCGGTCATGAGCGCCGCTCCCGGCCGGATCCAGGCCGCCTTCGCGGCCGCTGCGGCGCGCGGCCGCGGCGCGCTCGTCACCTACGTGATGGGCGGCGACCCCGACCTCGCCACCTCGCGCGAGATGGCGCTCGCCTGCGCCGCCGGGGGGGCCGACCTCCTCGAGATCGGCATCCCCTTCTCGGATCCCATCGCCGACGGGAGGACCATCCAGGCCGCCGGGGAGCGCGCCCTCCGCTCCGGCACCACGGTGGCCTCCTGCCTGCGGCTCGCCGCCGAGGTGCGGCGGCGCTCGCCGGTGCCCATCGCGCTCATGGGCTACGTGAACCCGGTGATGGCCTTCGGCGAGGAGCGCTTCCTCGACGCCTGCGCCGCCTCCGGCGTCGACGCGGTGATCCTCCCCGACCTCCCGCCGGAGGAGGCGGGCTCCTTCCGCGCCGCCGCCGCCTCCCGCGGGATCGCGGTGGTCTTCCTGCTCGCCCCCACCTCCACCCCGGCGCGGATCGCGGCCGCCTGCGAGGCGGCCGGCGGGTTCGTCTACTTCGTCTCGGTGGCGGGGGTCACCGGTGCGCGGACCACCCTGCCCGCGGACCTGGGCGCGAAGGTGAAGGCCGTCCGGGCCCGCTCCCCGGTTCCGGTGGTGGTCGGGTTCGGCGTGGGAACGCCGGATCAGGCCCGCGCCGTGGGGCGGATCGCCGACGGGGTGGTGGTGGGGAGCGCCATCGTCGAGCGCATCGCCCGGGGCGGCGGCCGGAAGGCCCGCGCCGACCGGGTGCGCCGGTTCGTGGCCTCCTTGTCGCGGGCGCTGCGCCGCTGATCCGGGGCGCCCGCCGCGCTAGGATCGGGGCATGAGCATCTCGGTCATCCGCCTGGGTACGCCCCGACCGCGCCGGCCCGAGCTGCGCATCGGCACGGTCCGCCACCCGCCGCGCGGCGTGCCGCGCGACCGGCTCTCCCGGGACGGCTGGTACGACGCCTGGCTCCCGGCGCTCTCCCCGTCGGCGGCGCTCGTGAAGCGGGCGCGCGCCGCCGTCACCGAGGGTGACTGGAACGCCTTCCGGCGCGCCTACCGGCGGGAGATGTCGGCGCCGGACGCGCGCCACCTCCTCGGTCTGCTGGCCGCGCTCTCCCGGACCACCGACCTGGCGGTCGGGTGCTACTGCCCGGACGAGCGGCGCTGCCACCGCTCCGTCCTGCGCGAGCTCCTCGCCGAGGGCGGCGCGACGATGCGCGACGTCTGACGGGCGCGGGAACCGGCCCGGCTCAGGCGACCGGACGCTCGATGGCGAGCGCGATGACGCGGACCTCGCGCATCAGCTCGCCGAACTCGGGGATGGAGAGCGACTGGTGCCCGTCGGAGAGGGCCTTCTCCGGCCGCGGGTGGACCTCGACCATGATCCCGTCGGCGCCGGCCGCGATCCCGGCGCGGGCGATGGCGGCCACGTGCTTGCGGATTCCGATACCGTGGGAGGGGTCGACGATCACCGGCAGGTGCGAGAGCGACTTCACCACCGGGATGGCGTTGATGTCGAGGGTGTTCCGGGTGGCGGTCTCGAAGGTGCGGATGCCGCGCTCGCAGAGCATGACCCGCGGGTTGCCCTTGGCCACGATGTACTCGGCGGCCATCAGCCACTCCTTGATGGTGCCGGAGAGGCCGCGCTTCAGCATGACCGGCCGGTCCACCTTCCCGAGCCGCTCCAGGAGCGCGTAGTTCTGCATGTTGCGCGCGCCCACCTGGAGCACGTCGGCGTAGGCGGCCACCAGGTCCACGGTGTCGGTGGACATCACCTCGGTGACCACCTTGAGCCCGGTCTCCTCGCGCGCCAGCGCGAGGAGCTTCAGCCCCTCCTCGCGGAGCCCCTGGAACTCGTAGGGGCTGGTGCGGGGCTTCCAGGCGCCCCCGCGCAGGATCGAGGCCCCGGCGGCCTTCACCGCCCGTGCGGTCTCGAGGATCTGCTCGCGCGACTCGACCGAGCAGGGCCCGGCCAAGACGGCGATGGCCCGGCCGCCCACCGGGACCCCGTCCACGTCGATGACCGTGTCCTCCTCCTTCACCTCCCGCCCGACCAGCTTGAAGGGCTGGGAGACCCGCAGCGCCTCGGCGACCCCGGGGAGCATGGCGAAGTCGTCCGGGTCCACGGCGCCGGTGTTGCCGACCACGGCGACCACGCGCCGCTCGGTGCCGGAGATGGGGTGCGGGGTGAGCCCCAGCGACCGGACCTTCTCGATGACCGCATCGAACTCGGCCGGGGTGGCGTGCGGCATCATGGCGACGAACATGCGATCTCCTCGGCGCGGCGCGCCGGCGCTGCGGTTCCTAGACGGGGCGGCCCACGGCCCCGGCGATGACCCTCACCTGGGCCATGAGCCCGGCGAACTCGTCCGGCGTGAGCGACTGCTGGCCGTCGGACAGCGCCTTCTCCGGGCAGGGGTGGACCTCCACGATGAGCCCGTCGGCGCCGGCGGCCACCGCCGCCCGGGCCATGGCCGGGACGTGGGCCCGCAGGCCGATGCCGTGCGAAGGATCGACCACCACCGGCAGGTGGGTGAGCGACTTCAGCACCGGGACGGCGTTCAGGTCGAGGGTGTTGCGGGTGGCGTTCTCGAAGGTCCGGATGCCCCGCTCGCAGAGGGCCACGCGCGGATTGCCGTGGGCCACGACGTACTCGGCGGCCATGAGCCATTCCCGGATGGTGGCCGACGGCCCGCGCTTCAGCAGCACCGGCTTCCCCAGCTTGCCGAGCTGCTTCAGGAGCGAGAAGTTCTGCATGTTGCGCGCGCCGATCTGCACCAGGTCGGCGTACGCCGCCACGAGCGGCAGGGTCTCGACGTCCATGGCCTCGGTGACGATGCCGAGGCCGGTCTCCTCCCGGGCCAGCGCGAGCAGCTTCAGGCCGTCCTCGGCGAGCCCCTGGAACTCGTAGGGGCTGGTGCGCGGCTTGTAGGCGCCCCCGCGCAGCAGCGTGGCCCCGGCCGCCTTCACCGCCCGCGCCGCCTCCAGGATCTGGTCCCGCGACTCCACCGAGCAGGGGCCGGCCATCACCGCGATCCGCGGGCCGCCCAGCGCGACGCCGCCGACGTCGACCACGCTGTCCTCCTCCTTCACCTCGCGGCTCACGAGCTTGAAGGGCTGCGAGACGCGGATGGCCTCCCGGACGCCGGGCATGCCCTCGAACAGGGAGGGGTCGAGCCCCCCCTTGTTGCCGGTGATCCCGATGGCGGTCCGCTGCGCGCCCGGGATGGCGTGGGGCCGGAGGCCGAGGGACCGGATCTTCTCGACGACGGCGTCCACCTGCGCCTCGGTGGCGCTGGGCTTCATCACGACCAGCATTGCGCGAGCTGCCTCCAGGAAGGGGGCGCGAGGATACACCCGGCGACCCCGCAGGCGAATAACTGGTTTACCGGGCGACTTCCCGGGTTTCTTCGGGGGCGGCGGGGTCCTAGACTGCGGCCGTGCGCGACCGTCGGTGGGACCACCTGTACGACCTGCAGCGGCGACCGGTGAAGGAGGTCGTCCTGGAGCGCTTCGCCGACGAGCTCGCCACCCGGCTGCGGGCCTGGCCCCCGGCCGGGCTGGAGTGGACCTCCGACGACCTGCGCCGGCGCCTCTCCCCCGGCCTCGACGCCCCGCCCCGCGACGAGATCCTCCGCCTCGGCCTCGCGCTCTCCCGGCTCGACCTGCTCCGGGAGCACGAGGCCTACGACGCGATCCTGCGCAACCGGGGCCCGGAGGTGCTGCGGGGGGAGGCCGATGCGGCCGCCCTGCAGCTGCTCGTGGCCTACCTGGGCGAGGAGTGCCTGTCGTTCAAGGAGTGGGCGGAGGGGGCGCGGCTCACGCGTCCCGACCTGGCCCACGCGCTCGACCTCGTGGAGCGCCGGCTCTTCCGCGTGACGCTGGCGTAGCCCGCTAGCGGCCGTCGAGCCGCCAGGAGACGCGGGCCACCGCGCTGAAGGGGCGGACGGGCGCGCCCAGCGGGAGCACCGCCCCCAGCTCCGCGGCGAGGTCTCCCTGGACGAAACGCACCGCCAGTCCGGGAGCGAGGGTGCGGTATCCGCCGCCGAAGGGGAGGTTCGCGGAGGCCTGCGCCACGAGCCGCAGCCACGCCGACGGCACGAAGGCCACGCCCGCCAGCGCGCTCGCCCCGGTGCGGTTCGCGGTGAGCTGCGAACCCCAGGCCCGGCTGGCCCGGAACGAGGCCCCCCCGAACCACGCCAGCCGGGGCAGCGCCATCCCGCGGAAGGTGAGCCCCGCCTGCACGCCCGCCGCGAGCGTCCCCGGGACCTCGTGGGAGGTGGGGAGGAGCAGGCGCAGGAAGAGCCCCCCGTCGAGCCGGCCGCGGGGCAGGGAGACGGGGACGAAGGTGCCGCCCACCGTGGTGGATCCCAGGGCCAGCTGGGTGTCGATCGTCGGGCCGAGCTGGACCCAGCGGTAGGCCACCGGGTTCACCGTCGCGAAGAGCTCCCAGGTGCGTGCCGGCGCCCAGCTTCCCTCGAGCTGGAGGACGGCGCGCGCGAGCCCGCTCACCACCCGCTCGTCCAGCACCGCCCCGCCGAGCACCAGCGCCACCTCGGAGCGGGGCTCGGAGCGCCGGATGGGCACGAGCGCGTTCGTGGTGGGGGAGACCAGCGCCGACGGGGCCACGTCGCCGACGTCGCCGGCGTCGTCCGCCACGGCGACGGTGGCGGCGACGAGGAGGACCGCGGCGAGGAGGCCGCGTGGGGCGACGGCCAAGGTCCTAGCTTCCCTTCGGGACCTTCTTCCAGTCGGCCAGGAAACGAGCCAGGCCGGTGTCGGTGAGCGGGTGCTGCGCCAGCTGCGCCAGGACCGCGAACGGCAGGGTGGCCACGTCGGCGCCCATGCGGGCCGCCTGCACGACGTGGAGCGGGTTGCGCACCGAGGCCACCAGCACCTGGGTGGCGAAGTCGTAGTTCCGGTAGATCTCCAGGATCTGCGCGACGAGCGCCATGCCGTCCTCGGAGACGTCGTCGAGGCGGCCCACGAAGGGCGAGACGTAGGTGGCGCCGGCCTTGGCCGCGAGCAGCGCCTGGCTGGCGGAGAAGCAGAGCGTGACGTTGGTGCGGATGCCCTCGTGGGCCAGCGCCTTCACGGCCTTCAGCCCCTCGAGGACGAGCGGAACCTTGACGACCACGTTGGGCGCGAAGCGCGCGTAGGCGTGGGCCTCCCGCATCATTCCGTCGAAGTCCACCGCGGTGACCTCGGCGGACACCGGCCCGTCCACGAGCCCCACGATCTCCTTCAGGACGTCCTCGAAGGGCCGACCGGTCCGGGCCACGAGCGACGGGTTCGTGGTCACGCCGTCGCAGAGCCCGAGGTCGAGCGCCTTCCGGATCTCGGCGACGTCGGCGGTGTCGATGAAGAACTTCAAGCGGCCTCCGGATGGTGGGTTCGGGGGCAAGGTGCTATACGGAACCCTGCATGTCCAGCCGGAAAACCGCTCACCGCCGCGCCGCGAGCCCCGCGACGGCGAGCGCCTCCCGTCGCCGTTCCCGACGACACCCGCCCCGCCCCGGCGGCGCCGGCCGGAGGCGGCTCGTGGCCTTCGGGCGGATGGTCCTCGAGACCGAGGCGCGCGCCATCGGCAGCCTCCGGCTCGACGAGAGCTTCGCCTCCGCCGTGCAGTGGATCCTCTCCTGCAAGGGGCAGGTGGTCCTCACCGGCATCGGCAAGCCCGGCTTCGTGGCCCAGAAGATCTCGGCCACCCTCGCCTCCACCGGCACCCACTCCATCTACCTGCACCCCGCCGAGGCGGCCCACGGCGACCTGGGGCGCGTCTCGCGTTCCGACGTGGTGGTGGCGCTCTCGAACAGCGGCGAGTCGGAGGAGATCCTCCGCCTGCTCCCGGCGGTGAAGCGGATCGGCGCCCGCGTCGTGGCGGTGACCCGCGACCTCGAGAACCCGCTCGCCCGGGCCGCCGACCTCGTGCTGGCCATCGGCGACGTGGAGGAGGCCTGCCCCATGGGGCTCGCCCCCACCACCAGCACGGCCGCGCTGCTCGCGGTGGGCGACGCCATCGCCATGGCGGTGCTGGAGAACCGACCCTTCGGCCGCGAGGAGTACGCGCTCTACCACCCGGGCGGGAAGCTGGGCCGGCACCTCATGAAGGTGCACGAGCTCATGCGCACCGGGGAGGCCAACCCCCTCGTGCGCGCCGCCGCGCCGCTCCGCCAGGCGGTGGCTGTGATGACCTGCACCCCCGGGCGCCCCGGGGCCGCCACCGTGGTGGACGGGCGCGGCCGGCTGCTCGGGGTGTTCACCGACGGTGACCTGCGCCGGATGGTGGAGCAGGAGCGGGTGGACTTCGCCGCACCGGTCTCCACGGTGATGACCCGCAACCCCCGCACGGTGCGCCCGGAGGACCGGCTGGTCGACGCCGCGCGCGTGCTCCGCGAGGCCCGCATCGACCAGGTGCCGGTGGTGGACGGCTCCGGCAAGGCGGTGGGCCTGCTCGACGTGCAGGACCTGCTCGCGGCCCGCATCCTCTAGCGGGCGCGGGCTGCCGCCACCGCCCGCGCGAGCTGGGCGATGCGCCGGTCGCCGGGCCAGGAGGCGCGGAGCCGCCCGAGCCGCTCCTCCGCCGCGGCGCCGTCCCGCCGCGACAGCGCCGCCTCCACCCGCGCCGCCTGCGCGTCGGCGCCGCCGAGCGCCCCCTCGCGTTCCAGCGCGTCCAGGTCGGACTCGCAGGCTGCCTCGCGCTCCACCTCGCAGCGTGCGAGCGCCCGCACGATGCGCGCCTCCCGGTAGCGGGGGGAGAGCGCCACCGCCCGGGAGCTCTCGGCGAGCTCCCCCTCGTGGTCGCCCAGGAGG
>JBBIOL010000123.1:0-9487 GCA_037443385.1 Anaeromyxobacteraceae bacterium | reverse complement strand
CACCGGCGCCACGGGCGCCACCGGCCCCACCGGCGCGACGGGCGCCACGGGCGCCACCGGCCCCACCGGCCCGGCCGGCGCGGCCGTCGTCGACTACCTCACCATGACCGACGCGCAGAAGGCCGAGGCCGAGTTCACGGTCTCGTTCGTCGGCGCCCCGACGCTGCCCGCCGACGGCAAGCCCGTCGTGAACTTCCAGATCGTGGACCGCACCGGCACGCCGGTGAAGGGCATGGGCGCCGCCGCCGCCACCGCGACCACCCCGGGCATCACCTGGCGCTTCGCGCAGCTGCAGCTCGTCCCGGCCGTGGACGGCACGAACTCGTTCTGGTTCAGCTTCATGGCCGCCACGACCGTGGCCCGCGCCAGCACCGAGAACTGCCCCACCGGCACCACCGTCCCGGCCAGCAACCTGACCGACAACGGTGACGGCACCTACGCCTACAAGTTCACCCGCGTGGTGAACGACGGGACGTCGGGCCTCGCCTACGACGCCGCCGCCACCCAGCGCATCGTGGTGATGGCCTCGTACGCCCAGCCCACCGCCGACCCGGCCAATCCCCGCAACGTCTTCGCCCCCATCAACCTGACCATGGACTGGGTGCCCTCCACCGGCGCCGTCGTCACCGGCGCGAACGAGAAGGTGAATCCGGCCGCCTGCTTCGACTGCCACGGCTCCTTCCGGGCCGGCAACATGCAGAACACCACCAACGTGGCCGGCTTCTTCCACGGCGGCGGGCGCTTCGACGTGACCGTCTGCGTCGCCTGCCACAACCACCAGCAGGCCCGCGGCCAGACCCAGCCCACCTTCACCGTCGTGGACGGCGTGGCCACGTGGTCGGGCAACCTGTCGATCGTGAACGGCAACGCCATCCTCGACCTGCCGGTCTTCATCCACGGGATCCACATGGGCGAGGAGATGCACTCCTTCGCCGGCAAGGACCAGAACGGCCAGCCCTACCAGCAGGGGCTCACCGGCGGCAGCTACACCGCCTTCGCCGCCCCCTACAACGTGACCTACCCGCAGACCATCCGGAACTGCGAGAAGTGCCACAACACGGTCGCCAAGTCCGGCAACTGGGACACCGAGCCCACCCGCATGGCCTGCGGCGGCTGCCACAACACCACCAGCTTCGCCACCTCCGTCCCGACCGGCCTCGTGCCGCACTTCGGCGGCCCGGCCGCCGACGACAAGACCTGCCACCTCTGCCACGGCCCGGACGTCATCAAGGGCTACCACACGCCGGTCCTGCCGCCGAACCCCGACGCCTCCTTCACCGCGGGCGGCGCGCTCGGCCGCCTGAACGCCGCCTGGGTCGCCGCCGCCGGCACCAAGCCGGCCGGCGCCGCGCAGATCGGCTACGAGATCAAGAGCGTGGACGTGACCGCCGACGCGAGCGGCAACAAGCGCCCCTCGATCACCTTCCGGTTCACCAAGGACGGCACGCCGGTGGTGTTCAACGTCTTCGCGGCCGGCACCACGGTCCAGCTCATGGACGGGTTCGTGGGCTCGCCGAGCGTCTACTGGGCCTGGGCGCAGAGCCAGGACGGCATCGCCGCCCCGGCCGACTGGAACGCCTCCGCCAACTGCTACATCCGTGACGCCTGGCGCGGGTCGAACGCCAACTGCAAGTGGGAGGTGCTCACGGGCGCCGACGCCGGCTGGTACAAGATCACGAAGCTCGACGCCAAGCTGAACGCCGCCAGCCTCGTCAGCGGCAGCGTGGGCAAGTCCTACTCGCTGTCGGCCTCCGGCCAGCAGCAGCCGCTCACCCAGTGCAACCTGGCCGCCTACCCCTGCACGGCCATCGCGGCCGGCTCGCCCAACTTCACGGGCGGCCTCATCGTCCCGGTTCCGGACGCGCTCAAGGGCGCCACCGGGTTCACCGCCCGGCGCTCGATCGTCGACTCGGCGCGCTGCAACGACTGCCACGGCTTCCTCGGCGTGGCCCCGACGTTCCACGTCGGCCAGCGCAACGACGCCAACAGCTGCGCCTTCTGCCACAACGCGAACGGCGTGAACGCGGGCTGGTCCTACAACATCAAGGACGCGGTCCACGCCATCCACGCGGCCGGCATGCGCAACACCGACTACACCTGGGAGATCTCGGCGGGCGCGACGTTCTGGGAGGTCGAGTACCCCCAGAAGCTCTACAAGTGCGAGGCCTGCCACCTGCCGGGCACGTTCGACTTCTCGGCCAGCGCCTACCTGGGCTCGGGAAGCAACCCGTCGGTGACGCCGCGGCTCCTCTGGAGCACGGTGGCCTCCGGCACGCTGTCGGGCACGGTGGCCCCGTACGTGACCACCGGCTTCTACGGCACCGGCTACAGCGTGACGGCCAGCACCGGCGCGGTGCGTGAGGCCGACAGCAGCACCGGCGTGGTCTCCCCGATCACGGCGGCCTGCTCGGCGTGCCACGACTCGGCGAACGCCATCAACCACATGACCGACTTCGACGGCGTGTTCTACCAGAGCCGCGCCACCGTCCAGGGCGCCGGCGGGAGCGTGAGCCAGGAGCAGTGCCTCACCTGCCACGGCCCGAACACCGTCGCCGGCATCAAGGCGGTCCACGCGGACCCCGGCCCGAACGCGCTTCTCCCGAAGACGCCGTTCAACTGGGTGCTGCAGCCTCCTCCGCCGCCGAACTAGGCGCACCCACCCACCGGGCGCGGGCCTCCCGCACCCGGTGACCGGTTGAACCAGGGGCGGGCCCTCCGGGGCCCGCCCCGTTCTTTTGCGGTAGCATCGCCGGGTGAAGCTGCGCCGGGTCTACCCGCTCATCATCGGCCTCGTGGTCGTGCCCGCGGCCATGATGCTCACGGTGGGCATCCTGATCCTGGTCTTCGGCCGCCAGGCCCAGGACTACGTCTTCGGCACGCTCATCCTGGCGCTCGTCGCCACCACCATCATCGGCACCATCGGGACGCTGGTGGTCCTCTACCGCGAGGCCTACGTCTCGCGGCTGCAGACCGACTTCGTGAACAAGGTCTCCCACGACCTGCGCACCCCGCTCACCAGCATCCGCATGTTCGTGGAGACGCTCCAGCTCGGGCGCATCGCCGACCCGGCCCAGCAGCGCGAGGCCCTCGACATCATCGCCGCCGAGAGCGAGCGGCTCTCCGGCCTCATCGCGCGCCTCCTCGACTGGGCCCGCATGGAGTCGGGCAAGCGCACCTTCGACCTGCGCCGCCAGCCGCTCGGCCCCGTCGTGGACGACGCCATGCGGGCGGTGGAGCCGCTCCGGGTCCAGACCGGGGCCGACCTGCGCCGCGAGCTCGCCCCCGGGCTCCCCGAGGTGGTGGCCGACCGGCACGCGCTCTGCGACGCGATCGTGGACCTCCTGCAGAACGCCTTCAAGTACACCGGCCCGGACAAGCGCATCGTGCTCACGGCCCGCGCCGCCGGCAACGCCATCGAGATCGTGGTCGAGGACAACGGCCCGGGCATCCCCGGATCCGACCAGAAGCGGATCTTCGACAAGTTCTACCGCGGCAAGGACCCGCTCGACCGCAGCCTGGAGGGGAGCGGGCTCGGCCTCGCCATGGTGAAGCACGTGGTGCGCGCCCACGGCGGTCGGGTGGGCGTGCGCAGCGAGCTCGGCAAGGGGGCGGCCTTCACGATCCTGCTCCCGGTCGCCGACGGGAGGACGCCATGAGCGGGGAGCGGATCCTGATCGTGGAGGACGACCCCAACATCCTGCGCGGGCTCGACCTCAACCTCTCCATGGAAGGCTACAAGGTCCGCACCGCGCCCGACGGCGAGGAGGGGCTGCGCATCGCCCGCACCGAGCGCCCCGACCTGCTCATCGTGGACGTGATGCTGCCGCGGCTGGGCGGGCTCGAGCTCGTGCGCGAGCTGCGCCGGGAGGACCCGGGGATGCCCATCCTCATCCTCTCCGCCAAGGGGCAGGAGGCCGACAAGGTGGCCGGGCTGGCGCTCGGCGCCGACGACTACGTGGTGAAGCCCTTCGGACTTCGGGAACTGCTCGCCCGCATCGGCGCGGCCTTGCGGCGGAACCGCTCGGCCGGGGCCACCGGGCCCGCCCGCCAGCTGAAGCGCTTCGGGAAGGTGGAGATCGACCTGGGCGAGCGGCGGGTCACCGTGGGCGGGGAACCGGCCGCGCTCACCTCGCGCGAGTTCGACCTGCTCGCCTTCTTCGTGGCCCATCCCGGCCGGGTCTACTCCCGCGAGCAGCTCACCCGCGCGGTCTGGGGCTCGCTCTACGACGGCACCGAGCGCACCGTGGACAACTTCGTGGCCCGGCTGCGCGCCCACATCGGCGACGACGCCGACCGGCCGCGCTGGCTAGAGACGGTGCGCGGGGTGGGCTACCGCTTCAACGGATAGCGCCCCGCACCGCCGCGAGCACCGCACCGTCCTCCCCGGGCAGCACCGTCCGCGGGTCGAGGAGCACGCGCCCGTCCTCGATCCGCCCCACCACCGGCGGGTCGGCGGCGCGCATCCGGGCGGCCACCCCGTCGGCGTCGCCGGGCGGCAGCGCGAGAACGAAGGTGGGGAGCGTCACGCCGGGGAGCGTCCCGCCGCCCACCGCCGACCGCGACTCCACCACCTCGGCGCCGTCCAGCCCGAGCGCCTCCTTCCACGCGCCGGCCCGCGCCCGCAGCTCCTCCGGCTCCCGGGCGATGGCCCGCCACACCGGCACCTCGCGCGTCGCCTCGCCCCGCTCGTAGTGGCCGAGCGTGGCGGAGAGGCCGGCGAGCGTCACCTTGTCCACCCGCAGCGCGCGGAGCAGGGGGTGGCGGCGGCAGAGCTCCACCGCCTCCCGGCGCCCGGCCAGCACGCCGCACTGCGGCCCGCCGAGCAGCTTGTCGCCCGAGAAGCAGACCAGGTCCGGCCCGGCGGCCACCCGCTCGCCCACCGTGGGCTCGTCGCCGAGGCCGAAGGGCGCGGTGGGGAGGAGCGCGCCCGAGCCGAGGTCGTCCACCACCCACACGCCCGCCCGGACGCCCAGGTCCCGGAGCTCGGGCAGGGTCGTGTCGTGGACGAAGCCCTCGATCCGGAAGTTGGAACGGTGGACCGAGAGCAGGATGCGGCTCCTCGGCGAGAGCGCGCCCTCGAAGTCGGAGAGGTAGGTCCGGTTGGTGGTTCCCACCTCGACGAGGTCGGCCCCGGAGCGGCGCAGGACGTCGGGAACCCGGAACCCCCCTCCGATCTCGACGAGCTGCCCCCGGGAGACGAGCACCTCGGGGCGGCCGGCGGCGCCGGCATCGGGAACCGGCAGCGCCGCCCCCTCCCGGCGGGCCGGCAGGCGCTCGGAGAGGGCGGAGAGGGCGAGCAGCACGGCCGAGGCGCAGTTGTTGACCACGAGCGCCGCCTCGGCCCCGGTGAGGCGGCAGATCGCCGCGGCGGCGTGCGCGTACCGGTCGCCCCGCTCGCCGGTGGGGAGGTCGAACTCGAGGCTCGCGTAGGAGGCGGCCTCCTGCATGGCGGCCACCGCCCCCCGGGAGAGGGGGGCCCGCCCCAGGTTGGTGTGGATCACCACCCCGGTGGCGTTCACGACCGGGCGGAGCGTTCCCCGGGCCCCGGCGGCGAGCCGATCGAGGAGCCGGGCCTCCACCTCCTCCGGGGCGGGGCAGGGGGTGCCGCCCAGGACCGCCCCCCGCACCTCGTCCAGGGATGCGCGGACGGCCTCCAGGACCGGCGCGTGCCCCATCCGGCTGATCCAGCCGGCCCGTTCCGCGGCGGCGAGGAGGCGGTCGGCCCGGGGGATCTTCCGGGCCTCCCGGGAGGCGTCCGAGGGGGGGCTCACGGGCCGATGATAGCCATTCACAAGGTGATTGCCTCCCTTGTTCGAAGAAGGTAATCCTTTCGCCTCCCTATGCCCCCGCTCCTGGACAACCCGGCTGCGGCCCAGAGCTATCTTTGGGCCATCATCCTCCTCCCCCTCGCCGGAGCGCTCGTGAACGGGCTCTTCGGTCGGCGCCTCGGCCGCGGCAACGTCGGCCTCGTCGGGCTCGCCATGGTGGGAGGCTCGTTCCTGCTCTCCTGCATCGCCTTCGCCTGGGTGGCGGGGGGCACGAACCTCCACTTCGTCGGCGACTGGTGGTTCCGGGTCGTCGATCCGGGAGGGCGCGCGCCCGTCGCCGTGCCCTGGGGACTGCTCGTCGACCGGCTCTCCGGCACGCTGCTCCTCATCGTCACCGGCGTGGGCTTCCTCATCCACCTCTACTCGGTCGGCTACATGTCCCACGAGGACGACGCCGGCTACGCCCGCTTCTTCACCTACCTGAACCTCTTCATCGCCGCGATGCTCACGCTGGTGATGGGGGACAACCTCATCCTCACCTTCGTGGGCTGGGAGGGCGTGGGGCTCGCGTCGTACCTGCTCATCGGCTTCTGGTACACCGACGACGAGAAGGCCTACGCCGGCCGCAAGGCCTTCGTCACCAACCGGGTCGGCGACTTCGGCTTCCTGCTCGGCCTCTTCGCCATCTTCTCGGTCTTCGGCACCGCCGACTTCGGCCAGCTGGCCGCCAAGACGCTCGCGGTCCGCCCGGACTGGGTGCTCACCACCGGCGTCTTCTCCGGCTGGACGCTGCAGGGCGCCATCACCTTCGCCACCCTGGGCCTCTTCGTGGGCGCCGCCGGCAAGAGCGCGCAGATCCCGCTCTACGTCTGGCTGCCCGACGCCATGGCCGGTCCGACCCCGGTCTCGGCGCTGATCCACGCCGCCACCATGGTCACCGCCGGCGTCTACCTGGTGGCCCGCACGAACTTCCTCTTCGTGCTGGCCCCGGCCTCCATGGCGGTGGTCACCATCGTCGGCGCCGCCACCGCGCTCTTCGCCGCGATCATTGCCTTCGCCCAGTACGACCTGAAGCGGGTCCTCGCCTACTCCACGGTGAGCCAGCTCGGCTTCATGTTCATCGGCGTGGGATCGGGCGCCTACTTCGCCGGCGTGTACCACCTCATGACCCACGCCTTCTTCAAGGCCTGCCTCTTCCTCGGGGCCGGGTCGGTCATGCACGCCATGCACGACGACCTCGACATCCGCAACATGGGCGGGCTCTGGAAGAAGATGCCCTCCACGGCGAAGACGTTCCTCGTGGGCACGCTCGCCATCACCGGCATCGTGCCGCTCTCCGGTTTCTTCTCGAAGGACGCCATCCTGGCCGGTGCGCTCTTCAGCCACAACGCCGCCTGGCCGGGCGTGGGCAAGGTGGCCTACGTCCTCGGCACGCTGGCCGCGGCCGGGACCTCCTTCTACATGATGCGGGCCTTCGCGCTGGCCTTCGCCGGCACCCCCCGCACCGACACCGCCCGCCACGCCCACGAGTCCGACTGGACCATGACGCTTCCGCTCTGGATCCTGGCCGTGCTCTCGGTGGTGGCGCTCGTCCTCGGGCTCCCCCCCTGGCTCGTCGGCCACCACTACGCCGAGCTCTACCAGCAGTTCACGAACCCGGTCTTCGGGCGCGCCTACAAGGTGCTCGGCATCACCGAGCACAGCGTCATCTGGCCCTACGCGGTGGCCTGGGTGGTGGCGCTCATCCCCGGCTGGCTCGGCTGGCAGATGTACGCCGGGTCGATGAAGGGCTTCCCCGACCGCTTCGTGGCGGCCTTCCCGGCCTTCTTCCGGCTGGTCTCGGACAAGTTCCGCATCGACGAGCTCTACGACTTCGTCCTCCTCACCCCGGTGAAGCGGGTGGCCCACGGCCTCTGGCGCACGGTGGACGTCCTCGTCATCGAGGGCATCTTCGTGAACGGCGTGCCGCGGGCGGTCTACGCCGTCGGCGACGTCCTGCGCGGCTGGCAGAACGGCAACCTGCAGCGGTACGCCACGGTCATCGCCGTGGGGGCCGCCTTCATCCTCTGGGCCGTCCTGGCGGCGGGGGGCTACTGAGATGGGCACCCTCCTCACCGTGGTCCTCTTCCTGCCGCTCGTCGGCGCGCTGGTCGCCGCAGTGCTCCCCCGCGGCGAGGGCTCGCAGCACAAGGCCTGGGCGCTCTTCGTCTCGCTGGTGGTCTTCCTGGCGTCGCTCGGGCTCTGGTTCGGCTTCGACGCCGCGCGCGGCGCGCCCGAGTTCCAGTTCGAGACCAACGTCCCATGGATCGCCTCGCTGGGCATCGGCTACCACGTCGGCCTCGACGGGGTGGCGCTGCTCCTCGTCATGCTGACGACGGCGCTCGGGCCCATCGTCATCCTCTCGGCGTGGAACGCGGTCCAGGACCGGGTGAAGGAGTTCTTCATCGCGCTCCTCTTCCTCGAGACCGCGATGATCGGCACCTTCGCCGCGCTCGACCTGGTCCTCTTCTACGTCTTCTACGAGGCCATCCTCATCCCGATGTACCTGCTCATCGGCGTGTGGGGCTCGCAGAACCGCGTCTACGCGACCGTGAAGTTCTTCGTCTACACCTTCGCCGCCAGCGTGCTCATGCTGGTCGCCATCCTCTACGTGTGGATGAACGACGGGAAGTCCTTCGACTACGTGGTGGCGCGCAACGCGCTCCAGGTCACGCCGCTCGTGGGCGGCATGCTCTTCGGGGCCTTCGCGCTGGCCTTCGCGGTGAAGGTCCCCATGTTCCCGCTGCACACCTGGCTGCCCGACGCCCACACCGAGGCCCCCACCGCCGGCTCCGTGATCCTGGCCGGCGTGCTCCTCAAGATGGGCACCTTCGGGTTCTTCCGCTACGCCATGCCGCTCTTCCCGGAGGCGGCGCTGCAGTACCGCGGGGCCATCGCCGCGGTGGCCACCTTCGGCATCGCCTACGGCGCGCTCATGTCCTTCGTGCAGACCGACATGAAGCGGCTCGTGGCCTACTCGTCGGTCTCGCACCTCGGCTTCGTCATGCTGGGCATGATGGCCATCACCGCCGAGGGGCTCACCGGCTCGGTCTACCAGATGCTGAACCACGGCGTGTCCACCGGAGGGCTCTTCCTCCTCGTGGGCATGCTCTACGAGCGGCGCCACACCCGCCTCATCTCCGAGTACGGCGGCCTCGCCAAGCAGGTGCCCTGGATCGCCACCGCCTTCCTGGTGGTCACCTTCTCCTCCATCGGCCTCCCCGGCACGAACGGCTTCGTCGGCGAGTTCCTCATCCTCTCCGGCACCTGGCTCTCCCGCCTGCAGGCCCCGGGCTGGTACGCGGCGCTCGGCGCCACCGGCGTGGTGCTGGGCGCGGTCTACATGCTGGTGCTCGTGCAGAAGGTCTTCTTTGGGAAGATCACGAACCCGGAGAACCGCCACCTCCCGGACTTCTCGGTCCGCGAGGCCTTCGTCATCGTCCCGGTGATCGTCCTCATCGTGGTGATGGGCCTCGCGCCGCAGCCCTTCCTGGCGCCGGCCAAGCCGTCGGTGGACCGGCTGCTCGCCCGCATGCAGGCGGCCGAGCAGAAGCTCCGGGAGACGAACCCCGGCCTCCGCCCGCTGGTCGGCACCGAGCCCCCGGCCATCGCGCTGGCCCGCCCGCCGGCGGTCCCGGCCGCGGCGCCCGAGGCGCCCCCCCCCCCCCCCCCCCCCCCCC
>JBBIOL010000122.1:0-9686 GCA_037443385.1 Anaeromyxobacteraceae bacterium | reverse complement strand
TCCCGGGACGCTCGGTCGGGAAACCCCGACACGAGCCCTGTGCAACCCCCCGGAATCACGAGGCCGCGCGGCTGGCAAGCCGGGTGCAATCTCCCCTCTCGTCTTTCAACCCTCACGACTCCCAAGGAGAACACCATGAACAAGAAGACCCCCAGCATCGTCGGCGCCGCCGTCGGCCTCGCCCTCTTCCTCGCCATCGCCCTCCTCCCCGCCCTCCTCTACGGCGGCTACGCGGGCGTCCTCCTCGCCGGCGGCATCTTCGGCACCCCCGTCCAGCCCACCTTCCTCGTCCGCGCACTCATCGTCTTCGGCATGGTCATGGGCGCCCTCGGCGTCGGCTCCCTCTTCGCCGTCGGTGGCGCCGTCGCCGGCGCCGCCATCGGCGCCCTCACCTCCGCCGCCACTCCCGCGCGCGCCGCGTCGCAGGAGACGAAGGCCTAGGTTCCCGCGGGGCGGGTCGGGGTGCGGTCCCGGAGGACGCTCCGGGGCCGCACTTTCGTTTTGCCCCCGGCCCGGAAACGCAAGGGCTGCGTTTTGCGCGGATCTGATCCAGCGCAAGGCCCCAGAAATTTCGACCCTTTATCCTGCGCCGCTCCGGCACACCCCCTGCACGGGGCGTCCCTCCAGGTACCCATGCGCACGAAGACCCTCCTGCTCTCGCTCCTGCTGTCCGTTCCACTGGCCGCGGCCGCGGCCGACGCGCCTCCCGCGGCGGCCCAGCCCGACCCCAACCAGGCCTGCCTCGACTGCCACGCGGCGTCGAAGCTCGGCGAGTCGGGCGTCCGCCCCGCCGAGTTCGCGAAGTCGGTCCACGCCTCGTTCGGCTGCACCGACTGCCACGCCGGCTACCAGGCGCCCGGCCCGCACGAGCTCCCGGCGCTCGAGGGGGCCGACGCGGCCCTCGTCGCGCGCGCCGAGAAGCTGAAGGCGAGCACGGCCCCGCGCGCCTTCCTCGCCTGCGGCAACTGCCATTCCGAGATCGTCGGCGAGCTGGCCGGGTCGGTTCACGGCAAGTGGACGACGGGCGACGCCAAGGTCGCCGGGCCCACCTGCGCGAGCTGCCACGGCTCCATCCACGAGGTGGTGAAGGGGGCCGAGACGGCTCCCGCGCCCGGCTCGCGCTACGCCATCGGCGACCGCGCCATCTCCGCCCGCTGCGAGAAGTGCCACGCCGATGCCGCGCTGGCCGAGAAGGCCGGGCTGAAGGGCACGGTGGCCACCACCTTCCGCGACTCGATCCACGGGCGGCTGGTCTCGGTGGGCTCGGGCCGCGCGCCGGCCTGCGTCGACTGCCACGGCGCCACCGAGAAGGACAAGCAGGGCGTGATCCGGGCCAACGCCCACGCCATCCTCACCAAGACCGACCCGAGGTCGCCGGTGGCCGGCTCGAACCGCGCCCAGACCTGCGGCCGCTGCCACGAGGGGGCCAACGACAACTTCGCGAAGCTCATCGCCCACGAGGACCCGGCCCACAGCGAGAGCAAGATCCCGCACTTCCTCCACGTGATGTTCTCGTGGCTGGCGGCGCTCACCCTGATCTTCTTCGCCGGCCACGTGGCCCTCGACCTCGTCGCCGAGATCCGCCACAAGGTGCGCATGCGGAAGTCCGGGCACGGGCACGACCCGGCCAAGGAGACGCAGTTCGTCCAGCGCTTCGACATCCACCAGCGCGCCCAGCACTGGCTCATGCTGGTGGGCGTGATCCTGCTCGGGCTCACCGGCTGGCCGCTGCGCGGCGCCGGGTCCCCCGAGGCCATCGAGTCCTCCCGGAAGATCCTGGCCTTCTTCGGCGGGCCGCACGGCGCGGCGCTCCTGCACCGCATCGCCGCGGTGATGATCATCGTCTCCGGCGCCTACCACCTGCTCTACCTCGTGCTGCACGGGGCGCGGCGCACGCTCGCCTTCTCCATGCTCCCCGGCCCGCGCGACCTCGGCGAGATCCAGGGCAACATCCGCTACATGCTGGGCATGGGCGAGCGCCCGGCCTACGGCAAGTACAGCTACCTGGAGAAGTTCGACTACTGGGCGGTGTTCTGGGGCATGATCATGATGGTCGGGACCGGCTTCGTGCTCTGGTTCCCGGTCTTCTTCGCGAAGTACGCGCCCCACTGGGTGCTCACCTCCGCGCAGATCATCCACGGCGAGGAGGCCACGCTCGCCCTGCTCTTCCTCTTCGTGGTGCACTTCTACAACGCGCACCTGAAGCCCTCGATCTTCCCGATGAACTGGGTGTGGCTCACCGGCAAGATGAGCCACGCCATGCTCGAGGAGGAGCACCGCGGGCAGTACGAGGAGCTCGTCGAGAGGAAGAAGGACCCGCCCGCCTAGGCGCGTGGGCCCGCCGGTCGTCCCCTGAACGACCGCGAACCCGGCGGCTCCGCCGTCCCCTCGCCGGGGGGCGGTGGGCCGCCGGTTTCCTTTCCGGGGCGACCGCTCCTACGTGCTCGCCTCGCCGCGGCGCAGCGGCGAGGGCACGATGCCGAGCAGGAAGAGCAGCGCGCCCACGGTGCCGTTGCTCACCCGCGCCGCGAAGGAGACGTCGGGGAGCAGGATGGCCGACCAGAACAGGATGAAGGCCAGGCCGGAGATGAGGAGCCGGAGGTTCATCCGCCCGGGAGAGGCGATGGAGATCCCTGACACCAGCAGGGCCACGATCCAGGCGAGCAGGAACGACTCCCCGCTCTGGGGAAAGGCGAAGGTGGAGATCATGAGCCAGGAGGTGAGCGTCACGATCAGTGCCATGAAGCGCATGCGGTGAGGCCTCCGGTGGGGTCGGCGGTGGGGTCCGACAGGGAGAGGTTCGGGAAGAACCTCACCTTGCGTCAAGACGCAGGGCGCCAGATTCGCGAATCGGCCCGGAACTCGACCCGTCCGCTCTACCTTGCCCCGGGAGCCGAGCGGAACCGGTGGCAGGAGGCGCACTCCCGGTCCCGGGCGTGGCGGGAGGCGCCGGCGTGGCAGCGCAGGCACTCGGCCGCGCCGGCGCGCCAGAGGTGGGGGGCGTGGCAGGTGGTGCAGCCCGGGCGCACGTGCCGGGCGTGCAGGCCGGCCGATTCCGCCACCACGTGGCAGTCCTCGCAGCGGGCGAGCGCCTCGGCCGTGCTGGCCGCGTGGGGCTTGTGGCAGGTGCCGCAGTCGAACTGCATCGGCGCCGACTCGGAGAACCGGGCCGGGTGCACCCCCTCGGCCCGGTGGCAGCGCAGGCAGTCGCGGCGGGTGGGGAGGAGGCCCGGATCGGGCGAGAGGAAGTCGTGGCAGACGAAGCAGTGGAGCTTCGCCATGCCCTGGGCCCGGACGGTGTGCTCGCCGTGGCACTTCTTGCAGGCGTCGGTGAGCGGGTGGAAGCCGTGCATGCCCTCGGCGTGGCAGGCCACGCAGGCGATCCCCTTCTCGGCGAAGTGGATGCGGTGGCCGCGGGAATTGCCCACCTGGGGCCAGTTCCCGTCGTGGGAGAGGTGGCAGGAGGCGCAGCTGCCGATCTCCACCGGGGCGTGCGCCCTCGATCCGGCCGGGGACTTCCCGGCCACGAAGGCCTTCAGCATGGCGAGCCCCTGCTCCGGCGTGGAGTGGTGGCAGCGCTGGCAGGCCACGCTCTTGTGGGTGCCCTTCGCCCAGAGCGAGAACTCCGGGCTGGCGCGGTGGCACTGGGCGCACAGGCGGGGGTCGGTGTCCACGAAGCGCTTGAGGCGCCAGACCCCGGCCACGGTCGCCAGCACGAGCAGGAACCCCACCACCGCGAACACGTAAAAAAGGGGCCTCCGCCGCATCGCGGTGGCATTCTAGTCGAACGCTCGCGGGCCCCGATAGTGACCCTCCGACTCAAGCTCTTCGTGCTCATCGCCGCGCTGGTGGTCTTCGCGACCACCGGCGTGACGGCGGTGGCGCTCTGGCGCGACCTGCTCCGCGGGCAGGAGCTGCTCCTGCGCGAGGGCAGCGCCATCGCCGCCTCCTCCGCCCCGTCGGCCGCCCGCTGGCTCCTGCCCGACTCCCTCGAGCCGGGGGGGCGGGAGGCCGTCGACGCGCTCGTGCAGCGGGTGCTCCGCGCCGGCCCGTTCGACCGGGTCTGGGTGGTGGACCGCGAGGGGAAGCTCGTGGCCTGCGCGTCGGTGTCGAGCGAGCCCTGCCCGGAGAACGCCCCGCCGAGCATCTTCCAGCGCGGGGCCACGCCGCTCGAGGCGCTGCAGCGCCTCCTCCACCCGGAGGGCATCGTGGCGAGCGCCCCGGTGCTGCGGGAGGGGGAGCTCGTCGGCGCCTTCTACCTCGACTACTCCCACGAGGAGGTGGTGGGCGACGCGCGGCGGCTGGCCTGGGGCGTGGCGGTGGTGGCCGGGTTCTGGATCGTGGTCGGCCTCGGGCTCGCGAGCTACTTCCTCATCCGCATCGCCCGCCCGCTCGAGCAGGTGGTCCAGGCCTCGGAGCGGCTCGGCGAGGAGTCGGGCGTCCAGCTCCCCGTCCCACCCGACCGGGAGCTCGCCGACCTCGTCACCGCGGTGAACCGGATGTCCCTGCGCCTCGAGGAGCGGCGGCAGGAGAACGAGAAGCTCATCACCTCGCTGGAGGAGCGGGTCGAGCAGAAGACCCGCGAGGTGCTGCGGGCCGACCGGCTCGCCACGCTGGGCGGCATCGCCGCCGGCTTCGCCCACGAGCTCGGGAACTCGCTCAACGTGATCCGGGGGTTCAACGCGGTGGCGCTCCGGGAGCTTCCCGCCGACCACCCCAACCGGCCCGACCTCGAGGCGGTGAAGCGGGAGGTGGTCCGCTCGGCCGGGCTGCTGGAGCGTTTCCTCGTCTTCGCCCGGGCCCGCCCCGGGAACGCGCAGGTGCAGTCGGCCGAGCCGGTGATGTCGGAGGTGGTGGAGGTGCTGGGCCCGGCCGCCAAGGCCGCAGCGGTGGCGGTGGAGATGCGCTACGCGCCCGACGCCCCCCCGGCCCGCATCGACCCCGAGCTCGTCCGCCAGGCGCTCATGAACCTGGGGCTGAACGCCATCCAGGCCCTGCAGCCGGGGGGCGGCGGCACGCTCCGCTTCGACGGGCTCCGCGACGGCGAGGACCTCCTGCTCCGGGTGACGGACGACGGGCCGGGCATGGACGAAGAGACCCGTGCGAAGGTCTTCGAGCCGTTCTACACCACCAAGGCCACCGGCACCGGGCTCGGGCTCGCCATCGTGCGACAGGCGGTGGAGGCCCACGGCGGGTCGGTGGCGGTGGAGAGCCGGCCCGGGTCCGGGGCGACCTTCACGCTCCGGCTCCCCGGGGCCAGGGAGAGGGCATGAAGCTGCGGGTGATGGTCATCGACGACCTGGACTCGGCGCGCCAGATGGTGAAGCGCGCGCTCGGGCGCAGCTTCGACGTCTACGACTTCCCGTCGGTGGCCGAGGCCCTGCCGGCCCTCGACCGCGCCGAGTTCGACGTCATCGTGACCGACCTGCGCATGCCCGGCATCGACGGGCTGGAGGGGCTGAAGCGCTTCCAGGCGCGGGTCCCGGAGATCCCGGTCATCATCATGACCGCCTTCGCCACGGTGGAGACGGCGGTGGAGGCCATGAAGGCCGGCGCCTTCGATTACCTCAAGAAGCCCTTCGACCCCGAGGAGCTCGAGGTGATGGTGCAGCACGCCGCCGAGCACGGCGCGCTGCGGCGGGAGAACCGGAAGCTGAAGCAGCAGCTCTCGGGCACCTTCTCGGTGCAGGGCATGGTCGGCAAGAGCCAGGCCATGAAGGAGATCGTCTCCGTCGCCGAGCGCATCGCCCCGTCCGACGTGCCGGTGCTCATCGAGGGGGAGAGCGGCACCGGCAAGGACGTGCTGGCGCGCACCATCCACGGCCTCTCGTCCCGGGCCAAGGGCCCGTACCTGGCGCTCAACATGAGCGCCATCCCGGAGAACCTCGCCGAGAGCGAGCTCTTCGGCCACGAGAAGGGGGCCTTCTCCGGCGCCGACCAGGCGCGCCCGGGCTTCTTCGCCGAGGCCGAGGGCGGCACCCTCTTCCTGGACGAGATCGGGCTGCTCCCGCCGCAGCTCCAGCCCAAGCTCCTGCGCGTCCTGCAGGACGGCGAGTTCATCCCGGTGGGCAGCCGCAGGCCCCAGAAGGCGAACGTGCGGGTGGTGGCGGCCACCAACGAGAACCTCCGGAAGGCGGTCCAGGACGGCAAGTTCCGCGAGGACCTCTGGTACCGGCTGCGGGTGGTCCCCATGCGGCTGCCGCCACTGCGCGAGCGGCGCGAGGACATCCCGCTGCTCGTCGAGCACCTCGTGCAGAAGCACGCGGTGCGCCTCTCCCGGCCGCCGCTAATGCCCGACGCCGAGGCCATGCGGGCGCTGCTCGACCACGGCTGGCCGGGCAACATCCGCGAGCTCGAGCACGCCATCGAGCGGGCGCTGCTCCTCGCCCGCGGCGACCACCTCTCGGTCGGGGACTTCCCGCCGGAGATCGCCGCCCGCGCGGCGGAGATCGCCGGCGAGGGGCGCTACCGCGCCGCCCGCGATGCCTGGGAGCGCAAGTACCTGGAGGACGTGCTGCGCGAGGCCGGCGGCGCGGTGGGCAAGGCCGCCGAGCTGTCGGGCCTGCACCGCTCCACGCTCTACGAGAAGCTGGCCCGCCACGGGCTCGTCGAGGCCGGCAAGGAGAGGGACGCGCCGTGAAGCGACTCGCCATCGTGGCCGCCGTGGCCATCCTGCTCCTCGGCGCCATCGCCGTCGCGGCGGTGCTCCTGGCCGGGCGGGACGACCTCCCCGCCCTCCCCGCCGGCGGTCCGGGGGCACCCGCGGCGCCCTCGGGGCCGGGCGCCCTGCCGCCCCCCATCCCGGTGCCGCCGGTGGAGGGACCCACCGGAGCCACCGGGTATCCTCCCGGCCCGCGCAAGGTGAGGCTCAACCCCGGGCGGGTGAAGCGCGCGCTCATCGACCCCCTCGAGCACTGCTTCCGGCAGTTCCCCACCCCGGCCAACCTTCCCGCCGTGCTCACCCTCGACCTCGAGGCCCAGTCCTCCGGCGGCTTCGCCGTCGTCGGGGTGCGGGTGAAGACCTGGGGCGACGCGAACCGCGGGCTCGTGGAGTGCGCCGCCCAGACGCTCGTGGGACAGGTGGTCCCCGGCGGCTCATTCACCGCGGGTGACGTGGCGACCTACGAGCTCTCGCTCGATCCGCCGGCCTCGATCATGCCGCCCATGCCCGAGCCCCCCTCGTCGGGGCTCCCGGCGAGCCGGCAGCCGCCCCCGCGCCGCGGCAGCCGCTGATCGGGCGGTGGGACCCGGCCCCGACCCTGCCGCCCGGGCCACCCGGACCGATTCCCGTGGCCCGGGTGATCCCCGCTAGTGCACCATCGGTGAATTGACGGCCCCTCGTCCGACGCTCTCGTCAGGAGCTTTTTACCAAGTCGGATCAACGGGCGGAGTTCGATCCCCGGTGGCTTGACCGGAAAATCTCATTTCCGTTCAAGACTTTAGAAATCGATCCCTCCAGTCCACCACTCCCTCGATCACGGGACATGGGTTGACCGGGGTCAAGTGTCTCGACCTGTGAGCACGGCAGCCCGCCGAGCGAAAGAGGGAACAAACCATGAAGCGACTGACCAAGATTGCCACCGCCGCAACGATGCTCGCCCTGGCGAGCGTCGCCTCCGCCGATCTCAACCGGGTCGGTCCTGCCAACAACCCCTCGCCTCCCGGCAACGGGTTCCCGGCCTGGTACCAGGACCTGAACGGGATGGTCCTGGACTTCTGCCTGCCCACCGTCACCGCCGCGCAGGACCCCCAGGCGCTTCAGCGGACCGCCTGCCTGCTCGTTGACCCCGGGCCGTACACCTTCCCGAACGCCTTCCCGGCCGAGGTCTTCTACCACCGGGTGGTCTCCGACCCGCTCACCACCTCCACCTCGGGCAAGCGCGCCACCCTGGTGCTGGCCCTCGAGGGATCCTTCAGCAACGGCACGCCCACCGCCGGGCAGCAGATGGTGTTCACGCGCATCCGCGTCACCGCGGGCGTGCCCTTCGACGGCGACTACCGCGTCACCCACCCGTACGGCGTGGAGACCTTCACCAACGTGACCTCCGGCGCCGGCAACCGCGACATCTTCTGGACCGAGGACGTGGGCCTGTCCCCGCTCATCTTCACCGACGCCCTCACCAGCCGCGTCGGCCCGTTCCTCCAGCACTCCGACATCGCGCCCGGCGGCGCCGCCGCGGCCCCGGTGGTGCTGCCGTTCGACCCGGTGAGCGGCTTCATCCCGGGCGTGAGCCGCTACTTCCTCGGCGACGGCGTGACCGGCCGCTTCATCACCGGCAGCCCCTTCGCCACCAACTACTTCGAGATCTGCGGCCCGCTGCCCGCGACCGACCCGCGCTACGCCTGCTACAAGCAGGACCTCTTCACCGTGACCGGCATGCTGCACGACCCGAACACGCCGGTGGGCAGCGCGCTCAGCGTGACCCGCTCCTCGTACTCCCGTGCGAACGGCAGCGCCCAGGTGGACGTGATGGCGCGCGCCTCGCAGAGCCCCGGCCAGCCCAACGCCCCCAAGCTCACCGCCGCCGCCACCACCGTGTCCCCGGTCCTCCTGGCCGGCCCGACCAACCTCGGCGACTGGTACGCGCAGGGCATCGCCGTGCCGAGCAGCCGCGTCCCGAACCAGATCTCGGTCACGAACAGCGGTGACGTGCCCCCCACCACGGTGCTCTCGCACGTCGTGGACGAGGTCACCATCACGTCGGTGGGCTACTCGGCCGGCACCCTGACCGTGTCCGCGACCTCCAGCGACAAGGGCGACAGCACCGCGGTCCCGGCCATCCCCCCGGCCGTGCTGACCCTCGAGGGCTATCCGACCGCGACCGTGGTCGCCTCCGCCACCGATCCCGCCGGCGTGACCTTCACGGCGGCCGCGGGCGCGATCCCGCCGGCCTTCGTGCGCGTCGCCTCCGACCGCGGCGGCCTCGCCACCGCCGACACCATCCTGGGCGTCGCCAACCCGGTGTTCCCCGGCGGCGTTCCCTTCGCGGTGGACGACAACGGCTCCGTGGAGCAGGCCACCGTGGCCGCGGTCCCCTTCGACGTGGTCGCGAACGACATCGGCGGCCCGCTGGGCATCACCGCCGGCTCCCTCGCCATCGTCCCGCCGCTGCCGGCCATCGGCGTGGCGTCGGTCCTGAACGGCCAGATCTGGTACACCGCCCCGAGCTCCACCGGCACGGCGACCGTCCGCTACACCGTCGCCAACGCGGCCGGGACCTCGAACGTCGGCACCCTGACCATCGCGGTGACCCCGGCCCTGAACCCCATCCCCACCGCCGTCAACGACCCGGCCGCCGGCACGGCGCTCAACGTCACCTCCGGCCAGTTCATCGACATCCCGGTCGCGGCCAACGACCTCGCGAACGGCGGCGTCCTCGACATGAACTCCATCCTCATCACGACGGCTCCGGCCGCCGGCCGTGGTACGGCCGTCCCGCTGAACGACGGCACCGGCCGGGTGCGCTTCACCGGCGGCAACACCACCGGCACGGCCACCTTCCAGTACACGATCGCGAACACGAACGGGCAGCGCTCCGCCGCCGCCACCGTGACCGTGAACGTCGCCGCCGCCGAGCTCCTGACGATCCAGACCCCGGCCAAGTGCTCGCTCCCGAACAAGTGGCAGCTCCGCGGCACGAGCAACATCTCCGCCGGCAACACCATCACCATCTACCAGGGTGCGG